>JALXEF010000151.1 GCA_027069855.1 Caldifarciminota bacterium | reverse complement strand
TGCCAGGGTCAGGGGGATCTCCTGAATCCGCGCGCCGGCAACATTGAACAGCTGGAGCCGGGCCGGGCCGGCCTGGGGCATTTGCAGTACCAGGCGGGCGCCGTGGTGGGCCGGTAGAGCCCGGAGCGTCAGGGCCCCGGCCGGTGTGCTCCCGGACCCTTCGGCCACATCGGTCCAGTCGGAACGGTCAAAGAACACCTGGCTCTGGAGAGGGTCCACATAGGCCACACCGTAAACGCCAGGAGAGATCCACGAAATGTCGGGTTTTACCGTATTGGAGGCAGATCCGTCGGAAAGCACCACCGGGTCGGTCCAGGTGGGAGGGGAGTAAGCACGGTGTGTGTAAACGATGTCTCCCGCGTAATAGATCACGGCACCGAAGCCGTCGTTGTGGGCACCGGTGAGCGCCGGACAGAAGGAAGTGGTGGTTGTATCCGGCGCCAGCCAGCCCCAGTACCACGCACCATCCGGCAGGTCTCCATAGTTGATGCGGTATTTCACCCAATGTACCACGGCCCCTGGGGTGGTATGTTCAAAGGCCACGATCACGGTGTCCCGGTGGGCTGCAATGTCGGTGTAGAGATTGTAAAAGTCGGATTCCCCCGAGAAATCGATGTTTCCCAGATCTTCAAAGGTGCCATCGTTTTTGACGAGCAGGACATGTACACTGTCGTTCGTGTTGATGTACGAGAAGAAGAGCCCCTGTTCCAGTGCCGGGGTATATCCATCGTTCCAGGTACCGGAAAGCCCCCGGGATGCGTTGGTGACGCCTGTGGGGATCTGGTGGTAGGACACGCCGTCTTCTTCAATCCAGAAGAACACGATTTCGTTGTTGTCCAGAAGAGCTGTGTAGTACAGGCGGTTATCGTAGGAGGCGTTGTTCAGGAGCTCGATCTCGTTGATGTCCACGCCGAAGTCAAAAACCTCGTGCCAGCTGAAGGCAGCGTCAATGGAGCCGGTGGCGGCATCGGCCCGGCGCAGGCGGGCTGCGGTGGGTTCGCTTGCCGGTCTTCCGTACGCGATGTACACATAATCGCCCATGGTTGCGAGCCCGGTCGGCGCTCCCTGTCTCATGTAACTCCAAATGTAGGTTTCGGCCCAGGTGGCTCCGCCGTCGGTGGAGATGTTCAGGGCCCAGAGGTAGTCTTCTGTTGAGGTCGTGTCCTGGTAAGTTACCAGAGCAAACAGGTGGCCGGTACCCTCGTGGTGAACCAGCCGGACGGATTGAACATTGTTCTTCTCGGCGATCACCACATCGTTGCCCCACCGGTACGAGGTTCTCCGGGGTTCCCGCCACTGGATGCCCACAGCGATGTGGGTGGGATCCAGGTGGCGAGCCAGATCACGGGCGCGCTGGAGCGCCGCCTCGTAATGGCCTGCATTCCAGAGGGATTCTACCTCGTGGGCCAGGGTTTGAACCTCATCGGAAACCCTGGCGGGCAGTTCCAGAGAGATCAGGGCATTGGCCCGATCCGCGGAGTTGAGGTTTTCCAGAACTTTCCAGAAGGGAGCAGCATCCTGGATGGGAGCAGATTCCCTCGGGGCCAGACGCTGGGCCTGGACATTTGAGGAAATCTGTTGCGATGGGCGTTCAATCTGGAAATTCCCATCCATAAGGTCCGGCGAGGCTGACCAGAGGAGGCCTCCGGCCAGTGCAACAGAGACCAACATGCGTAGGATCATGGGTTACCTCCTTCCCAGGCAAGTATGGTGGGGGGAGGGGGGTGTGTCAAGGATCGATTGGCTCAAAAAGCTTAATTTCTCCGAGAAGCCAGCAACTGATAGAGGTCGGCGAGGCGGCGCCCCAGGCTCTGTACCGAAAAGTGCTGCTCGTAGTGTTTCCGGGCGGCTTCGCCGAGGCGCCGGCGGAGTTCGGCATCTCGGAGCAGCCGGATCAATGCCCGGGCCAGGGCCTCGGGGTCCCGTTCGGGCACAAGGAGGCCGGTTTTTTCGTGCAGCACCACCTCGGGCAGGCCACCGGTGCGGGAGGCCACCACAGGCGTGCCAAAGGCCTGGGCCTCAATGGCCACGACCCCCAGCGCCTCGGTTTGGCCGGTGCCGATCTCGTAGGAGGGCACGGCCACAATGGCAGCCCGGGGGTACTCGTCGGCCAGTTGCTGGGCCGGCAAACTGCCCCGGAAAGTGATGCGGGAAGCCACGCCCAGTTGCCGGGCCAGAGTTTTCCAGGTTTCCTCTTCGGGCCCGCTGCCGATCATGACCAGGTGGGCCTCGGGTATGGCCCGGAGCACCCGGGCAAAGGCCTGGAGAAGCACATGGCCTCCCTTGAGTTCAATGAATCGGCCCACGAAGAGGATGCGGTGGGGGTCGCGGGGTGGCCAGGTTTCCGGGGGCGGAATCTGCAGTGCCGGGGGCATGGGCAACACCTCCACCCTGGGGAGGTCGGGAAAGTACCGGAGGAGCCGCTGTCGGGTGAACCGGGAGTTGACGGTAATCGCCGTGGCCCGCCGGATCAGGGGGGCGAAAGCCCGGCGGACCTTGCCGGAGCCAATCAGGAACGCCAGGTCGGAGCCGTGGAAGGTATAGAGCAGGGGGGTGTGCCGGAAAGGTAGGGCCAGGAGGGCGAAGGGCAGGGGCCAGTGGACATGGACCACATCGTACCGCGTGTGCCGCTGCAAGTGGGCTGCCCGGACCAGGCCTCCCAGGAGCAGCGGGGGTACCAGCGCCCACCGCGCGGGGTTCTGCTTGAGGGCATCGTAGATGGCCGTACGGTGGGTGAGGGTTTCCAGCCGGGCCGGCGCATAGCGGTACCGGTGCACGCGGAAGGGTTCGGGCGGGTCCTGTGTGAACCCCTGGTACGCCGAGGCCAGGATTTCAATCCGCGGGCCGTGCTTCTGGGCCTCCTCCAGGAGTTGCCAGAGCCAGGGGGTGATGGGAAACTCCGGGTGATGGGGCAGGGGATAGGCGGTGGTGATGACCAGGACGCGAGGAGGAGCCATAGGGGTGGTACCCCTGGGGCGGCGGCCGTGAACGGCCGCCGCCCCAGGGGCAAAGGCCTTACATCTCGCCCTTCAGCATCTTCCGAAGCACGGTTTGCAGGATGCCGCCGTTCCGGTAGTACTCGATTTCCACGTCGGATTCCAGGCGGGCGATCACCTGGAACCGGCGTTTCTCGGTGCCGTCGTCGTTGCGGGCGATCACGGTGAGCCGTTTCCGGGGCACCAGGCCCTCGGCGATGCCGAGGATGTCGTAGATCTCGCGGCCTGTGAGCCCCAGGGTTTCCACATTCTCGCCGGGCAAAAACTGCAGGGGCAATACCCCCATGCCCACCAGGTTGCTGCGGTGGATCCGTTCAAAGCTCTCGGCGATCACGGCCCGGACGCCCAACAGCAGAGTGCCCTTGGCGGCCCAGTCGCGGCTGGAGCCGGTGCCGTACTCTTTGCCGGCCAGCACGATGAGGGGGATCCCCGCTTCCTTGTAC
>JALXEF010000150.1 GCA_027069855.1 Caldifarciminota bacterium | reverse complement strand
GTCCAAGAGTTGGCCATCGCTGCTGAAGCGGCTCCTGCGGAGCACCCCCACCTCAATCCTCCCCCTCAGGGGGAGGAAGTTATTGAACACCAGGGACTTAGAGTTTGTCCTCTGAGGGGGTGGAAGTTGTTGGGACACAGGGCAACCAAAGAAAAACCGGGATCAGCCGGGTTTCAGGAGGCCGTCTTCCAGGAGATAGACCCGGTGGCACAGGTCGCGCAGCCGGGGGTTGTGGCTCACGATGAAGAAGGTGGTGCCGTGCTCCTGGTTGAGGCGCCGGAAGATCTGGAGGAGTTGCTCGGCGTTCCGGCGGTCCAGGTTGCCGGTGGGCTCGTCGGCCAGTACCAGGGCCGGCCGGTTCGCCAGGGCCCGCGCCACGGCCACCCGCTGACGCTCGCCGCCGGAAAGTTTTAAAGGCGATTCGTGGGCACGATCCAAAAGGTCCAGGTCGCGGAGCCAATCTTCGGCCTGCCGGCGCGCGTCCGGGACCCCGGCCAGCATCAGGGGGAGCATGACATTCTCCAGTGCGCTGAACTCGTGGAGCAGATGATGGAACTGGAACACAAAGCCCAGGTGACGATTTCGGAACCGCGAGCGCTCCCGGTCGGACAGGCGGAACACCTCCTGGCCCAGGATGCGGAGGGTGCCCGCATCGGGCCGCTGCAGCGTGCCCAGGATGTGCAGCAGGGTGCTCTTGCCCGAGCCCGAGGGCCCGAACACGCCGGTGATGGTGCCCGGTTCCAGCACCAGGTTCACGCCTCGCAGCACCTGAAGCCACTGGGTGCCGCTCTGGAACCCCTTTTCAATGCCCTCGGCCACCAGGATCGGTTCATTCATAGCGGATGGCCTCCACCGGGTCCAGGCGCGAAGCCCGCCGGGCCGGAAACAGCGAGGTCAGGAGCACCGTCAGCCACGCCACCACGGTCACCAGCACCACATCCCGCGCCTTGAGCATCACCGGCAGATGGTCCACGAAGTACACATCCGGCGGCAACCGGAACCAGGGCGAGTGTTCCACGAAAAAGGCGATCCCCATGCCCAGGGCGAGGCCCAGCAGGGTGCCGGTGACCCCGATGAGCAGGCCTGTGTACAGGAACACGCGCAGGATGTTGTGTTCCGACATGCCCAGCGACCTCAGGATGCCGATCTCCCGGGTTTTCTGCGACACCATGATGGTGAGGGTGGCCACGATGGAAAAGGAGGCCACCAGCACCATGAGGGCGAGGATCACGAACATGGCGAGTTTTTCCAGGGCCAGGGCGGCGAACAGGCTCTTATTGAGGTCCATCCACGACACCGCCCGAAAAGGGTAGCCCAGCGCGTTTTCCAGCCGGCGGGCCACCTTCCGGGCGCGGTAGGGGTCCCGGAGGTCCACCTCAATGCCGGAGGCCTTGTGGTTCCAGCCCAGCAGCCCGGCCACATCCTGCAGGTTGGCGAAGATGAGGGTGGCGTTGTAGTCGTACATGCCGGCGTCAAACACCCCGGCCACCACAAAGTTGCGGGTGCGCACCACCGTGCCCAGGGGTGTAGGTTCGGTGGCCAGCGGCGAAAGGATCTGCAGGGTATCGCCGGGCATCACCCGGAGCCGTGAGGCCAGCACCGAGCCCACCAGCACATGGCCGGGCGAGAGGTCAAAGGTCCCCATGGCCACGAGGTTCCGGAGTTCCGGGCCCTTGACCCCACCGTCGGCGGGCACCCCCTTGAGCACGGCCCCGTCGGTGAGGTACTCCCGGGACACCATCACCTTGGTGTACACGAAGGGGGCGGCGGCGGCCACCTCGGGCTGCTGTCGGAGAAATTCGGTGAGGTCTTCGTAGCCCTCCACGGGTTCGTCAAAAAAGCGGCTCACGATGACATGGGGGGTAATTCCCAGGATGCGGCGTTTGAGTTCGTGCTGGGCCCCGCTCATCACCCCCATGACCACGATGAAGGTGGCCACGCTCAAAAGAATCCCCAGGATGGAAAACAGCGAGAGCAGGCTCACGAAGCGCTTGTGCCCGGAAAACAGGAACCGTCGGGCCACAAAGAGTTCGGTTTTCAGCATGGAACCGAGGGGTTACTCCTCCAGGCGGGGCCGGAGTTGGGGGAAGAGCAGCACATCGCGGATGGACGCCTCGTTGAGGAGCAGCATCAGCAGCCGTTCCAGGCCGATGCCGATGCCCCCGGCCGGAGGCATGCCCAGTTCCAGCGCCATCAGGAAGTCCTCGTCGATTTCCAGGGGGATCTCCTGGTCGCCGGCCTTCCGGAGGGCCAGTTGCTCCTCAAAGCGCCGGCGCTGATCCAGGGGATCGTTGAGTTCGGAAAAGGCGTTCACCAGTTCCATGCCGGCCACGAAGAGTTCAAAGCGTTCTACCCGGCCGGGCTTTTCGCGGTGGCGCTTGGCCAGGGGCGAGAGCACCAGGGGATGGTCCAGCACGAAGGTGGGATCCTGCAGGTGATCGCCCACCAGCCGGTCAAAGAGCTTATCCAGCAGCCGGTGCCGGGGATGGCGGGGGTCCACGCCGTGCTGTTCGGCTGCCTGTTTGAGCTGGGAGTCCGGCGCCTGGAGGGGGTCAAAGCCCAGGCGTTCGGCCAGGGCCTCCACGAAGTCCATGCGGCGGAAAGGGCGCTGGAAATTCAGGGTTCGGCCCTGGTACTCCAGGGTTTCGGAGCCCTGGAAGGCCACCACGGCATCATGGAACAGGTCTTCAATGAGGCGCATCATGTCGTGGTAATCCCAGTAGGCGGCGTAGGCCTCCAGGATGGTGAACTCGGGGTAGTGGAGCCGGTCAATGCCCTCGTTGCGGAAATCGCGGGAGAACTCAAACACCCGTTCGTAGCCGCCCACGAGCAGGCGTTTGAGGTAGAGTTCGTCGGAAATGCGCAGGTACAGGGTGGTATCCAGGGCGTGGGAGTAGGTGGTAAAGGGTTTGGCGAAGGCGCCACCGTACACGGGCTGGAGCACCGGCGTGGGCATCTCCAGGAACCCCCGTTCCAGGAAGAACCGGCGGATCCACTGGAGGATTTCCGACATCTTGCGGAAGGTTTCCAGGGCCTCGGGCCTGGACACGAGGTCCAGGTACCGGTGGCGGTACCGCAGTTCCTTATCGCGCAGGCCGTGCCACTTTTCGGGCAGATTCCGGAGCCCCTTGGCCAGGAACTGGAACCGGTGCACCCGAACGGTCACCTCCCCCTTCTGGGTGCGGTACACCTCGCCCTCCACGCCGATGATATCGCCGAGGTCCAGGTATTTTTTGGCGAACTTCACGCCCTCCAGGTCGGCCACCGGCGACTCGGTCACGCCCTTTTCAAAGGACACCTGCAGGTCGCCGGACTCGTCGCGCAGGCGGGCGAAGATGAGTTTGCCGAACACGCGTTTGGCCGTGAGCCGGCCGGCGACGCGCACCTGCCGGCCCTGAAGCTCCTCAAACCTTTGGCGGACCTCTGCGGCGTGGTGGGTGGGGTCAAAGT
>JALXEF010000149.1 GCA_027069855.1 Caldifarciminota bacterium | reverse complement strand
TCCACGACCTACACCTCCTTCACGATCTCCTGGGAGTTCCCCCCTCCAGAGTGTAAACATATACCAGGACGACACAGACACCAAATCGTCCCCGCCCCTGGCGGGAGGGGATTGAGGGGAGGGGTTCAAAGCGGTGCCGAGGCACCGCACTCCAAGAACCGGCCGTCGCCGCTGTAGCGGCTTCTGCGGAGCACCCCCACCTCAATCCTCCCCCTGAGGGGAGGATGTTGTTGAGCCACAAGGGGTTGGCGTAAATCAGCCCCGAGTAAATCAGCCCCGAGAGGGAGAGAAAGTTGTTGGTGAGCAGGGACTCAGAAACGCTCCGCTCCTGAGAGGGAGGAAGTTATTGAACCACAAGGGGTTATCGCACATCAGTACCCTGAGGGGAGAGGTATTGGAGCACAATGCATCAGCAATGGATCCCGAATTTCGGATGGGCTCTTCTTCCAGGAGGGGTTTCGGACTCCAGGTCCTCCCTGGCAGTGATTCCAAGGTAATACCAGGGCACGACGCGCCAAAACCCGCACGAACCTTTACGGTGAACCCAACAGGTTCTACTTCGCAGGCCAAGATAGTTCTTTAAGGAGACATTGAGCAAGGCGCCCCGGGGGTGTATTCTGCTTTGTTAGTGGGCACTAACAGAACAGGGAGGTTCCGATGCGGCGATGGGTTGGTTATGTGGGAATCGGGCTCCTGATGGTAACCGGAGCCCTGGCCACGAACTACTATGTGTCGCCTTCGGGCGACGACGACAACCCCGGGACCATCGATCAGCCCTGGGCCACAATCCAGAAGGCGGCCGACGAGGCGGGGCCGGGGGACACGGTGTTTGTGCGGGACGGTGTGTACTACGAGCAGGTGCAGATCAATGTGAGCGGCGCACCCGGCCAGTACATCGTGTTCACCGCTTATCCCGGCGAGACCCCCATTCTTGACGGCACCGGCGGCACACCGGGCGAGCACATGATCTACATCAACAGCCAGGACTACATCAAGATTGAGGGGTTCACCATCCGCAACGACACCCTGGCAAGCGGCATCTTCGTGGAAGATGCGGGCGATTACATTGAGATCCGCAACAACGAGATCTACAACATGAAGGGGCCGGACGGCATGGGGATCACCGTGTATGCCCATGTGAACGACAGCGTGACCCACATCACGATTGAGGGCAACCATATCCACGACTGTTATCCTGCAGAGAGCGAAGCCCTGGTGGTCAACGGCAATGTGTTTGACTTCGTGATCCAGAACAACCTGATCCATGATGTGGACAACATCGGGATCGACGCCATCGGCGGCGAGGTGGCCGGAAAGGTAGCCAAGCGCGGTGTGATTCGGGGCAACGAGGTGTACAACGCCCGGGCCAGTTACGGCGGTGGATACGCTGCGGGGATTTACATAGATGGCGCCCAGCAGGTGGTGGTGGAGCAGAACCGGGTTCACCACTGCGACATGGGCATCGAGGTGGGCTGTGAAAACGCCGGTTATGTGGCCGAGGCCTGTACCGTCCGCGCCAACCTCATTTACTACAACGACAAACCGGGCCTGATCTTCGGAGGGTACGACGCCTCGGCGGGCCGGGTGCAGAACTGCGTGTTTGAGAACAACACCCTGTTCAAGAACCAGGTGCTGGCGGACGGCGATGGCGAAGTGGTGATCCAGTACGCCTCCGACAACCTGGTGCGGAACAACATCGTGTATGCCGGCCCCCAGGGGATCCTACTCACCTCGTGGGGCGGCAATGTCAACAACACCCTGGACTACAACTGCTGGAAACCCAGCAGCGAGCCCCATGCCAGCCTGTTCGTCTGGAACAACACGGAGTACACCACCTTTGCGGCGTATCAGAGTGGTACCGGCCAGGACGCCCATTCCCTGGACACCAATCCTCTGCTCCGCGACACACTGGCGCTGGACTTCCGCCTGGACACCCTGCCGTTGAGCCCCTGTGTGGATGCCGGTGACCCCGCTACCCCGGCGGCCCTGGATTTTGATGGGATCACGCGACCACGAGACGGTGACGGCGACAATGTGGCGGTGGTGGACATCGGAGCCTATGAGTTGCCCCAGGCCCCGGTGGCGGTGGCAGAGGGCGCGGGACCGGAAGCGGCCCTGTTTCGGGTGGTCCCGCAGATCACCAAAGGGGAGGTACAGGTGATGTACCAGTTGTCGGACCACGGCGTCGGCCTATTGACACTGTACGATGCCACCGGGCGCAGGGTGGGCCGGTGGTCCGTAGCGGGAGCCCCGTCGACACAGAAGAGGCGTCTCCACCTTTCAGGCTACCCCTCGGGGGTGTACTGGCTGCGGTTGGAGGGCCCGAAGAACCCCGTGAGCCGGCGGATCGTGGTGATCCGTTGAGCCGGAAGACTGCCTGGATCTGAAGCCCGGCGCGGTCGCGCCGGGCTTCCTGTACAATCACGGCATTGCAAACCCGGAAAACCCTGGAGGTCGTTCTATGTCCAGATCTAAGGTCCTGGTACTCCCCGGATTGATGGCCGGGGTAATGCTTCTGTGGAGTGCAAACCTGACCGCCGCACCCCGTCGCGTGCTGGCCGAGATCATCACCAACACCGCCTGTTCTGGCTGTGCCAACGCCAATCAGGTGCTCACCCAGATCTACGAGGCTCACTACAACGAGATGTCGGTGATTCGATACCATGCGTGGTGGCCTTCCTCCAGCGACCCCTTTTACCAGGCCAACATTGAGGAGAACACCCGCCGGATCAACTACTACGGTGCCGACTACACCCCCCACCTGTACATTGACGGCAGCATTGATGCTGGATACCAAGCTTCCACCTGGGAGAATCTGATTCAGCAAGAACTTCAGGTATCAAGCCCCCTTATTATGGATCTGGACATCACCTATGATCCACCGAGCCGCACCGGCCAGGTCATCACCACCATCACCGTGGACTCGGTGGTGGACTTCGTGGCTCCCAAGCTCCGGATTGCTCTGGTGGAAAGCGACATCCAATACAACGCACCCAATGGAGAAACCGAACACCATCAAATTATGCGCGACATGCTCCCGGATGCCGAAGGAATTCCCCTGACCCTTGGAGCTGGGATCACGGTAGTGGACACCCAGGAGTTCTCCGTGGATCCCACCTGGGTGGCAGGCAACTGTGCTATTGTGGCCTTTGTGCAGGACGACGGCGCCGGCAAGCGAGTGTACCAGTCGGCCATGGCCTATGTTTTCCCGGAACCGGATCTGCATTTCCACCATTACTACGTGGAGGACGGCAACGACCAGGTACTGCGGCCTGGGGAAACCGGTCAGCTGTACATCGCGCTTTACAACGACGGTCGGTCTGATGCCTCCAATGTCACTGTCCAACTCACTTCCACAGACCCTTATATTTCGGTTCTTCAAGGACAAGTAACCTACATGGAAATCCCCTTGGGCCAACCGGTCTTCAGTGATCAGCCTATCGAGATCCAGCTGGATCCCACTTGCCCGGACTCCTACTTTGTTTATCTCCACCTTAGCATACTCACCAGCGACAGCATCGCCTTTGAAGACAGCCTTCCCTTCTACATACTGCCTTATTCCGGTTTCAGCGATGATATTGAAAACGGAGATCGCTGGAGCAACACGGGTACCTGGCATGTGACCACCCACCGTTCCTATTCACCCAATCACAGCAAGTACAACGGACTGGAGGGCCTATGGACCTATACGGCCAACGCCAACATTCTGATGACTTCCCCCTGGATCCTGGTGGGTGCCCACGACACTCTCACCTTCTGGCACTGGTACGACATGGAGATCGCCTACGATTTTGGCTACCTGTACCTGCAAACCGGCTCGCCTGACCGTCGCATTGTCGTGGACACCTTCAACGGCCATATGACTCAATGGGTCCAGGAGTCTTATCCTCTGGACAACTACGCCGGGAGCCCTGTCCGGATCGTGTTCCACTTCACCTCTGATGCCAGCGTGCAGTATGAGGGGTGGTACATTGACGATGTGGAAGTGCGGCCTGTGGGCGTGCACGAGGGCACCACACCTCCGGTGACCTCCGGAGACCTGAGGGTTCAGGTGCTGGCTCCCTTTGCCGGGTCCCGGTTGCCGCTGCTCCTCGAGATTCCCCGGGACGGTGTCTATCGGTTCCAGGTGTTCAACCTGACCGGAGCCCGGGTATGGGGGCACCAGGCCCGGTTTCAAACGGGGCCCCACCGGTTCACCCTGGCCCTGCCTTCCCTGGCGCCCGGCGTGTACTTCCTGCAGGTGGAAAGCCCTTCAGGGCTGAGGAAAACGGTGCGGTTCCTCCACCTGTTGCGGTAGGCCCCGTATAATTCAGCGGCTATGGCACGCGCAGAGAAACTGCTTCAGCGGTTCCTGGAAATCAGGAGGTATCTTTGACCCCGACCGGCTGCGTCGGGAACTCCAGTCTTTAGAAGAAGCCTCGGGGAAGCCGGATTTCTGGCAGAACCAGGCCGAGGCGCGCCGGGTGATGGCGCGCATGGCGGCGCTCCGCAGGGACCTGGAGGAATTGGAAACCCTGGAGCGCGAACTCCGGGACCTCGTGGAACTGGAGGAACTGGCCGAGGAGGACGAAAGCCTGGCCCCCGAGGTGGAACGGGAGTTCCGGCGCCTGGAACAGCGCCTGAACGACCTGGAACTCCGGATCACCTTTACCGAGGAAGACCAGCGCAACGCCATCGTTTCCATTCATCCCGGCGCCGGGGGCACCGAATCCATGGACTGGGCCGAGATGCTTTTCCGCATGTACACCCGCTGGTTTGAGCGCAAGGGGTTCAAGTACAAGGTGCTGAACCTGCAGCCCGGCGAGGAGGCCGGCATCAAGGATGTCACCATGCTGGTGGAGGGACCCTATGCCTACGGCTACCTGAAGGCCGAACGGGGCGTGCACCGGCTCGTGCGCATCTCGCCCTTTGACGCCTCGCGGCGGCGCCACACCTCCTTCGCCTCGGTGTTCGTGTACCCGGAAACCGAGGAGGTGGAGGTGGAAATCCGGGACGACGAACTGAAGATCGACACCTTTCGGTCCTCCGGGCCCGGCGGCCAGCACATGCAGAAGAACGAAACCGCCGTGCGGATCACCCACCTGCCCACCGGCATCGTGGTCACCTGCCAGTCGGAACGCTCCCAGCACCAGAACAAGGAAACCGCTCTGAAGATCCTGCGGGCCCGCCTGTACGAGTACTACAAGCAGAAGGAGCGCGAGAAACTCAAGGACATTGAGCAGGAGAAGGGGGAAATCGCCTGGGGTCGGCAGATCCGGTCGTATGTGCTGCACCCCTATCGGATGGTGAAGGATCACCGTACCGGCTACGAGGTGGGCAACGCCGACGCGGTGCTGGACGGCGACCTGGACGGCTTCATCCGGGCCTATCTTTTGCAGCAGTTGAAGCAGCGCAAGGCCAAAGAAAAGGCGTAGGCCGATCCCCTCAGGCGCGGAGCCGCTGCCGAATCCAGATTCGTACGAATCTGGATTCGTATAACGGGGATTCGGTATTGAGGTGCGGACGCCCTGTTATACCTTGGGACCCACAACGGCCTGCTGTAAGATAAACGGAAAACGGAGGGAACCCATGAAACGGTTTGTGTGGGCGTTGATTCTGGCCACTTCCCTGAGTGCGGCAACGGATTTTGAAGCCCTGTCCCGCCAGGCGGTCAACGACCTGGCCCCGGCCCTTTCTCTGGTCATGAGCGCCGACCAGGTGAGCGCCGCCAACACCCTGGGCGGCCTGCCCCATTTCCGGGTCGGTGTGGCCTCGTCCTTCACCCGCGTGACCTTTCAGGACCCGGCCCACGAAGGCGAGGAAACCAGCCTCTGGCTGCCGTACCCGTACCTGTACGCCCAGCTGGGTGTGTACGGCGGTATGTCGCTGACGCCCCTGATCGGTGGGGTGGGCAGCGTGGATCTCCTGGCCCGGTTCAGCACCCTCTCCTTCCTCAATAAAATCAGCGACCAGATCCTCCAGATGCCCACCTACTGGGCCATGGGGGCCCGGGTGGGGATCCTGCGCGACAGGCTGTGGTCGCCCGCCCTGTCGCTCGTGGTGCTCTACGGCAACATCACCCCTATCGAGGTGGGGTCCTACAGCGGGGAAATCCAGGATACCATCCGGGTGAAGGCCTCGGCCCGGGCCACGGCCATCTACCTGACCGCGTCCAAGAACCTGTTGATCCTGGAACCTTACCTCGGGATCGGCTATGTCAGCGGCAGCGCCGACGCCCAGTTCCGGGTGGGACAGGACCCCTATCACGACCTCCTGAACCTGGAGGCCCCCTCCTTCCTGAAGACCACCCTGGGGGTGCGGCTCTCGGTGTTCCCTCTGGTGAGCGGCTTCGGCGAGGTGACCTTCGCCGGCAAGTACACCCTGTACGGCCTGGGCGTCAACATCGGGTTCTAACCGGGGGAACAACCCCGTGGATTTCAGGCGGCTGAATCCCCTCACGCTGCTGGTGCTGGGGTACGGAGGCATCTCCCTTTTCGGGGCGTTGCTGTTGCTTTTGCCCTTTGCCCACCACGGCACCCTGAGCCCGGTGGACGCCCTCTACACCTCCACCTCGGCCCTGTGTGTCACCGGGCTCATCGTGAAGGACACCGCCACCTTTTACACGGCCTTCGGCAAGGGGGTGATCCTCACCCTGATCCAGCTGGGGGGACTCGGGTACATGACCTTTGCCACCACCATCCTGTTCCTGCTGCGACGAAAAGGAAGCCTCACGCTGCGGCTCACCATGGCCGAATCCTTTCCCGAGCTCACCTTGGGCCAGATCAGCCACTTCGTGCGGCGGGTGCTGAAGCTCACCCTGGCCTTTGAGGTGAGCGGCGCCCTGCTGCTGGCCTGGGCCTTTCACCGCCACGGCTTCGGATGGCCCATGAGCGCCGCCCACGGGGTGTTCATCAGTGTTTCGGCCTTTTGCAACGCCGGGTTTTCTTCTTTCTCCGACAATCTGGCCTCCTTTACGCAGCAGCCGGTGGTGCTTCTGGTGGTGCCCTTCTTGTTCATCACCGGCGGGCTGGGATTCTTCGTGCTGCAGGACCTCTATTTCCGCTATGTCCGACGGGCCAAACGGAAACTGGAACTCCACACCCGGGTGGTCCTTCGGATAACCCTGCTGCTCCTCGTCGTAGGTACCTTTGTGCTCTTTCTGGCCGAGGGCCTTCGGACTTCTCTGCCCTGGTTCTACCAGATCCTGAACGCCTTTTTCATGGCCGCCACACCCCGCACCGCCGGCTTCAACACCCTGAATGTGTCGGCCTTCAGCGTGCCTTCGGTGTTTCTGGTGCTTTTGCTGATGACCATCGGGGGGTCGCCCGGCGGCACGGCCGGCGGCATCAAAACCACCACCTTCGCCGCCCTGTTTCTGTGGGTGCGGGCCTGGCTCCGGGGCAACGAAAAGCCCGTGATCCTCGGCAATGCGTTGCCGCTGGAATCCCTGCAGCGGTCCCTCATCATTGTGACCATGGCGGCCTCCACGATCCTCCTGGGCACCTGGATCCTCACCTGGACCGAACGGGCCCTGATCCAGCAGGTGGGGTTCCTGCCCGTGCTCTTTGAGGTGGTGTCCGGTTTCGGCACCGTGGGCCTCTCCTATGGCTCGCAGCACCTGGCCAATGTTTCCCTGTCGGCTGACTTTTCCACGCTGGGCAAAGGGGTTATGATTGTCATCATGCTGATCGGGCGGATCGGCGTGCTGTCGCTGGCCGCCTGGGTTTTTCGTCGGGAGCATCAAACCGTCCGCTATGTAGAGGGCAGTTACATTGTGGGGTAAACCATGCAGTTTTGTGTGATCGGCTTGGGACGCTTCGGCTCGGCCGTGGCCCGCACCCTGGCCGACCTGGGCCATGAGGTGCTGGCCGTGGACCAGGACGAGGAGCCGGTGGCCGAGATAGAGCCCTTTGTAACCCAGGGCCTCGTGCTGGACGCCACCCAGGAAAAGGCCCTCAAGAACCTGGGGCTCCGGGATTTTGACTGGGTGATCGTGGCCATCGGCGACCTGGAGTCCTCCATCCTGATTACGGTGCTCTTGAAGGAGATGGGGGTGCCCCGGGTGCTGGCCAAGGCCCTGAGTACCATCCATGCCAAGATTCTCCGCAAGGTGGGGGCCGATCGGGTGGTGTTCCCGGAGCGCGACATGGGCCAGCGTGTGGCCCGATCCCTGGCCTCTCCGATGGTGTTCGACTACCTGGAACTCACCCCCGGGTTTTCCATTGTGGAGATCGCGGCACCGGAGGAGTTCGCCGGCAAAACCCTGAAGGACCTCCGGATCCGCAACCGGTTCGGCGTCACAGTCATCGCCATCCGCCGCAAGATGCCCGAACTCAAAGAGGCCGAAGGCACCCTGGACTTCAAGGAGGTGACCATCGTATCGCCCACGCCCGAGGAGGAGATCCACGAGGGCGATATCCTGGTGGTTCTGGGATCCAACGAAGACATTGAAAAGCTGAGGAAGGCCCATGGAGAAGACTGAGTCTCACCAGCTTCTGGAAGAAGCCAAGTTCTACTTTTTGAACCGAAACCTGGACGAGGCCGAGCGGATCCTGAAACAGCTGGTTCAACAGGATCCGACCTCGGCCGAGGGGTTTTATCTTCTCGGGTTGATCGCGGAGATCCGGAACCGCCGCGACGAGGCCAAGGCCTACTTTGAAAAGGCCCTTTCGCTCCGGCCCGATTACCGGGAGGCCCAGGAACACCTGGACCGGGTAACCGAGATCCGCTGAGGCTCCGTGGAGCACCATCCCACATACCACGAAGGCCGCGTGACCGTGGAACTCCTGCACCCGGAGGTCTTTCTCCGGGAACGGGGGCGCCTGGCCCGGGATTTCGGCGTGGCCGCTATCGCAGCCCTGCAGCAGGCCCGCCTGACCTTTACCACCCCCCAGGGCGCCGAGCTCTATCGCCTGCCGGTGCCCGAACCCCTGGTGGTGGCCGAAACCTTCGCCGGCACCGGCATCCGGTCGCTCCGCTATTTCCTGGAGGTGGGCGGCGTGGCCGAGGCCCTGCTCAACGATATCAGCACCCCGGCCCTGGAAACCGCCCGCCACAACGCCGCACGGCTGGGCCTGGACCGCCGGATCCGGTTCTACCACATGGAGGCCAACAACTTCCACTACACGCTGAAACTGGAGGAACTGTTTCCCCATGTGCTGGACCTGGATGCCTTCGGCTCGCCCGTGCCCTTCCTGGACTCGGCCTTCCACGCCGTGCGCGACGGCGGCTTCCTGTACATCACGGCCACGGACCTCGCCGCCCTCTGCGGCATTGATCGCCGGAGCGCCTTCAACCACTATGCGGCTCTCACGGTGCAAACCGAATTCTGCCATGAAACCGGGGCCCGGGTGTTCGTACGCACTGTGGTGCGGGCCGGCGCCCGCCGGAAGTTCCGGGTGATCCCCCTGTTCACCCTGTTTGACGGCTATGCCCTCCGGGGCTTTTTCTTCACGATCCACGGCCGCTACGATCTGGACCCCCGGAGCGAGGGGTTTCTCGGGATTTGCCCGGCCTGCCACACGGTGTGGTCGGTGCCCTTTTCGGGCAAGGACCTGTGCAATCGGTGCCCCCGGTGTGGGGAGGAGGCCTGGGTGGCCGGCCCGCTGTGGCTCTGGGACCTGCATCACCCCGGGTTCCTGGAGGCCATGGAAACGGCCGGCCGAAACCTCGGCACCCTGTCGCGCCGCTTTTTCCGGGTGATTCGCCGGATGCGGGAGGAAGTGGGCCTGCCTCCCTTCTTCTATACCACCACGGCCGTGGCCGACCGGCTGGACCTGTCCCAGCCTCCCCTGGCGGAGGTGTTGGAGGCGCTAAGGCAACGCGGATACGCCGCTCGCCGCACCCATTTCCACGGCACGGGCTTCAAAACCACGGCCCCTTACGCCGAGGTGGCAGAGGTGTTCCGCCAGCTGGTGCGGCCGGCATAATCCCCCGGCACCGCACTCTTTGAAGCACCTGTTCCGGGAAACAGGCTGCGTTTTACGGCCACAACCCCGAAGTAGCGAAGAAGGGGCTTTCTCGGCTTAGGGCTTAAAAGATTTTGCCGGGATTCATCAGGCCCTTGGGGTCGAACAGGGCCTTGATCTGCCGCTGAAGCCCGATCAGTTCCGCCGGCTGCTCCACGGCAAGAAACGGCCGTTTCAGGAGCCCGATGCCGTGTTCCCCCGAGATGGTGCCGCCGAGGGCCACCGTGCCCTGGTACAGCAGCTGCAGGGCCCGGTTCACCTGTTCCTGCTGTTCGGGCGAGTACAGCAGATTCACATGGAGGTTGCCGTCGCCGATGTGCCCGAAGGTACAGAGGGGGACGCCGGTTTCCTGTTCCACGCGGTACGCCATTTCCACGGCCTCTGGGATCCGGGTTCTCGGAAACACCAGATCCTCGGACCGCACGATGGGATAGGACTCCTGCAGGTCGGTGAGCACGCTGCGGCGCGCCCGCCACAGGCGATCGCGTTCCGCCTCGGTTTGGGCCGCCAGCAGGTCCAGAGCACCGTGCTTCTCAAAGATCTCGGCGGCCCGTTCCACATCGGCCCACACCTCCTGCTCCTTGCCGTCCTGCTCAAAGATGAGCAGGGCACCGGTTTCCGGGGGCAGGTTCGGGGGAGCCTTCTCCCGCACCACCTCTATGGCCCGATGGTCCATGAGTTCCAGGGTGCGGGGCAGGATGCCGGCCCGCAGGATCTCGGTGACGGCCACCGAGGCACTCCGGACATCCGGGAAGGGTACGAGCAGGGTTTCCAGGTGCGGCGGTTTGGGCACAAGGCGCAGGGTGATTTCGGTGATGAACCCCAGGGTGCCCTCGCTGCCGGTGATCAGGGACACGAGGTCGTAGCCCGTCACCCACTTCTTGGTGGGCCGGCCGAAGCGGTGCACGGAGCCGTCGGGCAGCACCACTTCCAGTTCCAGCACATAGTGTTTGGTAACCCCGTACTTGAGGGCGCGGGGTCCGCCGGCGTTTTCGGCCACATTCCCGCCGATGCTGCAGGAATCCAGGCTGGCCGGGTCGGGCGGGTAAAAGAGCCCTTCGGCCTCGGCGGCTTCGTGAACTTCCAGGGTGATGGCGCCGGGTTCGGTAATGAGGGTGAGGTCGCCCACCTGCACCTCTTTGATCCGGTTCATGCGGTCAAAAACCACGAGCACGCCACCGTGCACCGCCAGGGCACCGCCGGTGACCCCGGTGCCGGCTCCGCGGGGCACCAGGGGAATCCCCAGGTCGTAGGCCCGGGCTGCCACTACGCTCACTTCGTGGGTGGATTGAGGATGTACTACCACATCGGGCAGGTAAAGTTCGGGGATGCCGGATTCGTCGCAGGCATAGGTGAGGCGGTGTTCCTCGTCGGTGCGCACGCGGTCCTCACCCAGGGCTCTCTGAAGGTCCAGGATCAGGCGGTCCAGGGGCTTCATGGTGGCCTTTATTGTGAGGGCTGGGCGGCCGGGGGCCAAGAGAAAAACAGGTCAGCGGTCCGCGGCGATGCGGTGCCAGCGCAGGGCGATGAACCCGGCGTAGGGGTCCAGGGTCTCCTCTACCCGATCACGAAGCACAGGCTGGCCCGGCGGCGAGAACAGGGTGGACACCTCGCGGGTGCGCACGAAGCCGGCCTTGAGGGCCAGGGCATCCAGTTCGGCCACAGTGTAAAAGGTGGCTGCCCGGTAAAAGGGATGGCCCTGGGCGCGTTTCTGGATATAGAACTGGCCCCAGGGACTGTCGGCGGGCACAAGGCCGGTGATCACCGCGCCGTCGGGCCGGAGCACCCGCGCGATCTCGTGGAGGGCCGCCTGGAGGTCGTCCAGGAAGCACAGGGTGACGATCAGGAACACGGTGCCGAAGGCGCCGTCGCGGAAGGGCAGGGCCTCGGCCACGCCCTGCACCACCTGAATCCCGCGGGCTCTGGCGAGTTTCAGCAGGTTCCAGGCCGGGTCCACGCCATACGGAATCTCCAGGGCCTCGGCGAACCGGCCGCTGCCCACGCCCACCTCCAGCCAGGGCCGGGGTGCGCCTTCGGCCGCCCGGGCCAGGGCTTCCCGCTCGTAGGGAAACACGGACTGCCCCAGGGGACCGTCGTACCAGCGGTCGTAGCGCTGGGCCAGCGTGTCAAAGATTTCGGCCGAACTCATAGCACGCGCTCAAACTGTTCCAGAGGAAGTTGCCACACCGGCACCCCGCAGTAGCGGCTACCCTCCGGGCAGAAGGGGGTTTTGCCGGCCCGCTGCCGCAGCCGGCACGGAGGCCCCAGGTACCGGGCGATGCCGGGGTTCACCCGGGCGATCTGTTGAACTTCCTGCAGGGTCACCCGCCAGATCTCCTCCTGGGCGTTGTAGCACAGGCGCATGGCCACCTTGTGGCGGAAGGCCAGCAGGCTGAAACTCTCGTAAAAGCGCACGGCCACGGCGTTGGGTAAAAGATACAGGAGGTGGGCCGGGCGCAGGCCCTGCCGATGGAGCCGGAGCAGGCGATCCCAGAGTTCCTGCAGCGTGTCGTGGTACAGGGCTTCGGCCCGGGGGTCCTGTTGCACCAGGGCGGGGGTAAGGTAGTCGGGGAACTCGGGGAGCCGCAGGCGCGGCCGGGAGCCGGGGGTCATCCGGTGTCGCTGATCCTGGGAGTCGGCGGTGTGGCTGAGTTTCTTCTGGAAGGTCCAGCAGGCGTGGTGCAGGGGCTGGGTGGCCTTCAGGTGATAGGTGAGGTTCAGGGGCTCGGCCAGAAGAGGGTTGCGGGCGGGATCCAGCATTTCGGCCAGGGCCTCGTCCTGGGGCAAAGTCGGGCGGCCGGTGGCGGTGCGGTAGGCATCGGCCAGCAGGGTTTCCAGGGCCGGGTTGGGGTTGACCAGACGGCTCTGGAGCCCCTCCAGGGCGGTATCAAACTGCCGGGCTTCGGATTCCCGGAGGAGGGGTTCGCCGGGCGGCGGGCCGGTGCGGGGCAAAGGGTCTTCCAGCAGCAGGGCGAACTCCGGTTCCTGCTCCAGCACGGCCTGCACCATGGCCTGTACCACCTGCCGGGCCTCGGCGGGAGCGTCGCCGAGGAGTGCAGTACGGTGGTACCGGAGCAGGGTCACTGCCGAGATCGTGTGGTGAAGATACGCCTGGGTGGCCAGGGGCAGCACATACCGGGCCACCTCCCAGGCGCGGGTTTTCACCTGATGGGCCCAGCGTTTTTGTTGAAAATCGCGGTGGGGGAACCGTTTCTGGAGCTCGGCCCGGGCCACGGGCTCCAGCAGGGCCGAGAGGTCGCGGTATCGCCCGATCAGGAAGTCCAGCACCTCGCCGTAGGCGTTGTGGAAACCGGCCGGCAGGTCCGGCGGCAACGCCATGTTCTCGGGCTGCACCTCCACATAGCGCTGGCTCACCTGCTCGGAGTTGTAAAAGGGGTGGTCGTGGAGCAGGCTCCACACCAGGAGCCGGGATACGCCGCTCAGGGCGAACTGGAACTGCACATGCTGGATGGTGGTGTGGTGGCCCGAGCGATACAGATCCTGCACCAGTCGGTTGCGGCGCTGGCGTTTCTGTTCGTGGCGGGGGTTGTGGCGCGGGCCGGTCACCGCCTCGGGCAGCACCAGGCCCCTGGAGGAGTAGCAGGTACGGGCGGCGGCGGCGATCGTGTCCAGGGGGCGGGGCGTGGCGGCCACCAGGCGTACCGTAAGTTCCATGACGGCGGAAATTTTAAGGGTCGGCTATTGGAGCCCCAGGTGGAGGTTGGGAAGCAGTTGCAGGGCCTTTTCGGTGCCCCGGGGCATGGGATACTCCGAGAAGCGTTCCGGCGACACCCAGGCATAGGCCACCGGCCCCCGGAGCCAGCGGGGCTCCTCGGCGGTCTCGGCCGAGAACAGATGCAGGGTTACGGAAAAGTGGGTGTAGCCGTGCCGAACCGAGCCGTGGTACCGGAGGTTTTCCAGGTGCCGGATCCCCACCTCCTCTTGGAGTTCCCGGCGCAGGGCCTGTTCCAAGGATTCCCCGGGTTCCACCTTGCCGCCGGGCAGTTCCCAGAGGCCGCCCAGAAAGCCCTCCGGGTGCCGGCGGGTGAGCAGAACCCGGCCCCCGGGATCCGTCAAATAGGCGAGCACGACCTGGTGGTGGGGCCGGGGCGGGCGCGACCGGCGCGGCGGGCGCTGGTCCACGGTGCCCCGTTGCCGGGCCAGGCAGAGATCCCGTACCGGGCAGCGGTCGCAGGCCGGGCGGGCAGGGGTACACACCAGGGCTCCGAGTTCCATCAGGGCCTGGGCCATCGGGGATACCTCGTCGGGCTCCAAACCCTGGAGCAGGGGCTGGCCGCGCTCGTAATAAGGTTTGGGCCGCAGGGTATCCAGGTCGAACCAGCGGGAAAGCACGCGCCGCACATTGCCGTCCAGGGGCAGATAGGGTTCGCCGAAGGCGATGGCCCACACGGCCGCGGCCGTGTACGGGCCCACGCCGGGCAGGGACCGGAATTCCTCGTAGGTGGAGGGAAAGCCACCGAAGCGCTCCAGCGCTTCGCGGGCCGCCCGGTGCAGGTTGCGGGCCCTGGCGTAGTATCCAAGGCCCTGCCACAGGCGGAGAACTTCGTCCAGGCTGGCCCGGGCCAGGTGTTCCAGGGTGGGAAAGGCCTCCATGAAACGGGGAAAGTACCGGAGCACGGTCTCCACCCGGGTTTGCTGGAGCATGACCTCCGAAACCCAGATGGCATAGGGATCCCGGGTTTTACGCCAGGGAAGGTCCCGCCGATGGGACAGGTACCAGGAGAGGAGCCGTTTTTGGAACTCCCGGCGGGAGGGCATAGAAAAAGAAAGTGCCAGGGCGCGGAATCGAACCGCGGACACCGGGATTTTCAGTCCCGTGCTCTACCAACTGAGCTACCCTGGCGTGCCGTGAAATTTTACGAGGCGCCCTGCAGGTTTTCAAGGAGAGGATGGATCACCCGGAACCGCCGCATGCGTTCGGCCTTCAGGATGGTCCAGACCCGCTCCACGGCCAGTTCCTGCTGGTCATTGAGCACCACATAGTCGCACTCCAGGGCCCAGCGGAGCTCCTGGCGGGCCATTTCGTAGCGCAGCTGGAGCTGTTCCGGCGAATCCGCGCCGCGGAGTTCCAGGCGCCGCCGCAGTTCCTCCAGGCTGGGAGGCAACAGGAAAACGCTCACCACCCGGTTCCCGAACTTCTGTTCCAGCGCCCGTTTGCCCTGGATGTCCAGGTCCAGCACGATGTCCTTGCCCTTTTCCAGGTTCTTTTCAATGGGGGGCAGGGGTGTGCCGTAGTACTCGCCGTACACTTCGGCCCATTCCAGGAAGTAGCCCTCCTGGATTTTGCGTTCAAACTCCTCCCGACTCATGAAGATGTAACTGCGGCCCGAAACCTCGCCCTTGCGCCGTTTCCGTGTGGTGGCCGAAACCGAATAGGCCAGGTGGGGGTCCCGTTTCAGGAGCCCCTTGATCACCGTGGTTTTGCCGGTGCCCGAGGGGGCTGCGATGACAAGAAGCAGGGGATGGTGCTTCATTCTACATTCCTCAACTGTTCCTTGAGTTTTTCCACATCCTCCCGGATTTCAATGGTGAGTTCCACGATCTTTGGACTGCTGCTTTTCTGAGAGATGGTGGTCACCTCCCGATGGATTTCCTGGGCCAAGAACTCCAGTTGCCGGCCGGAGGGCGCGCGCCCCTGCAGAATCTTGCGGAACCGTTCCAGGTGGCTCTCCAGGCGCTGCAACTCCTCCGAGATGTCCAGCCGGTTGGACACACTGAGCAACTGGTGCGCCAGGAAGTCGGGGTCCACCTCCTCCAGGGAGGCCTCCAGTTCCTGGCGGGTTTTCTCTCGTTTTTCCTGGATTTCGCGTTTCTTCAGGCTGGCGATGCGTTTCATCCGGTGTTCAATGCGGCGCAGCAGTTTCTCAATCTGCTCCTGGAGTTTGGCGCCCTCTTCGCGGCGGGCCTGCACCAGGCGGTCCAGGGCCCGTCGTACGGCCCGGAGCAATCGTTCCCGCAGGGCGGCGGGCAGTTCCCGGGTACGACGGAATTCTTGAAGTTTCAAGAGATTCGCCAGGTCTACGGTCAACTGGATCCGGCTCAGGTCCGAGAGTTCCTGTTCAAACTGCTGCAGCACCCGGCGGGCCCGCTCAAAATCAAAGGGAACCGGCAGGGCATGGGTGTCCACCTGCACCTTCAGGCGCACCCGGCCGCGTTTGACCTTCTTCTGGATAAGCTGACGAAGCAGGGGCTCCAGGGATTCCAGTTCCGGGGGTGTAAACACCTGGGCCTCCAGGAATCGGCTGTTGAGGGACTGTACCTCCACCCGGATTTTGCCGTCGCCGGTGTCTTCCTCGTACTCGCCGTAGCCGGTCATGCTGCGCAGCATATCACTCCACCGTCACGCTTTTGGCCAGGTTCCGGGGTTTGTCCACATCGCAGCCCCGAAGCACGGCGATGTGGTACGCCAGGAGTTGCAGGGGAACAATGGCCAGGATCGGGGTGAAGGGCTCCAGGGTTTCGGGGATTTCAATGGTGTCTTCGGCGATGTCCCGGCCCTCGGTGGTGCCCTCCGTGGTCAGGTGGATGATCCGGCCGCCCCGGGCCTGCACTTCCTTCATGTTGGACAGGGTTTTGCGGAACACCGAGGTGCGCGGGTTGATGACCACCACCGGCAGGTTTTCGTCCACCAGGGCGATGGGACCGTGCTTCATTTCGCCGGCGGCGTAGCCGATGGCGTGGATGTAGGAGATTTCCTTGAGTTTCAGGGCTCCCTCCAGGGCCGTGGGATAGTTGATGCCCCGGCCCAGGAACATGAAGTTGTTGAAGTTGTAGTACTTTTCGGCGAGTTTGCGGATCTTCTCCTCCTGGGACAAGATCCGCTCAACCTTGCCGGGCAGGGTTTTGAGTTCCCGCAGATAGGCCTGGGCCTCCTCCTCAGAGATGAAGCCCTTGAGGGTGCCGAGCTCCAGGGCCAGCAGCGTAAGGATCAGGAGTTGGGCGGTATAGGCCTTGGTGGAGGCCACACCGATCTCCGGCCCGGCGTGGATGTAGATCACATAGTCCGACTCCCGGGCAATGGAAGAGTCCACCACATTGACGATGGAAAGCACCTCCAGGCCCTCCTCGCGGGCCATGCGGATGCCGGACAGCGTGTCAATGGTCTCCCCCGACTGGCTGATGGCCACGAGGAGCGTTTTGTGGTCAATGACCGGCGACCGGTAAATGAACTCCGAGGAGAACTCGGCGTCGGCCGGGGTCCGGGCCAGGAATTCCAGAAGATACTTGCCCACCATGCCGGCGTGCAGGGAGGTGCCGGCGGCCTGGAACAGGATCTTGGACTTGTTCAAAAGCAGGCGCCGCAGGTTGAAGTCCTTGAGCAGGGTGAACTCGTTCCACTTCAGGTAGCGCTCAAGGTTCTTGCGGATCACATCGGGTTGCTCGTGGATTTCCTTGTGCATGAAGTGGGGATGGCCGTCCTTTTCCACCATGTCGGCGTCCCACTCCACCACCCGCACCTCTTTGTCCACGGGGTTGCCGTCAAAGTCGGTGATCTCGTAGCCGTCGGCGGTGAGCACGGCCATCTCGCCGTCTTCCAGCACGATGATGCGCTTGGTGTGCGACAGGAGGGCTGGAATATCGGAGGCCAGCAGGTTCTCGCGGTTGCCCACCCCGAGGATCAGCGGGCTGCCCTTGCGAACACCGATGAGGATCTCCGGATTCAGGGACGACACGATGGCCAACGCAAAGGAGCCTTCCAGCCGGCGGATGGCCTTGCGCACGGCCTCCACCAGGTCGCCCTCGTAGTACTCCTCAATGAGGTGGGGAATCACCTCGGTGTCGGTATCCGAGGAAAAGGTGTGCCCCTTTTGTTCCAGTTCGGCCCGCAGGACCTCGTAGTTTTCAATGATGCCGTTGTGGGCTACGGCGATCTGGTGCTTGCAGTCCACATGGGGATGGGCGTTCTCGTCGTTGGGACGGCCGTGGGTGGCCCAGCGGGTGTGGCCGATACCCACATGCCCTTCAATTTGGGCGTTTTCCACGAGTTCGTACAGGCTTTTGATGCGGCCGGCCTTTTTCCGCAGCAGGAGTTTTCCCCGGTGGATGGCGGCGATGCCTGCCGAGTCGTATCCCCGATATTCCAGTTTTTCCAGGCCCACCAGGATCACAGAGTCCACATCCTTGGGGCCGATATAACCAACGATGCCACACATACAGGCTGCCTCCTAAAAAACTATGGTGCCGGAGGAGGGATTTGAACCCTCACGGGGTTGCCCCCAGCGGATTTTGAATCCGCCGCGTCTGCCGTTCCGCCACTCCGGCAAGAGATGGGTATCGGTCCGGCGGGGATATTATAGTGCGGCCCGGCGCGTGGGAGAACGGGTGCAGGCCTGCCGGCAAAAGAAGGCGCGTTTTATGGCAATACCAGGAACTGCAACGCCCGGCGCCGGCGGCCTTCCTGGAGCACCGCGGGATAAACGCCGGGAACCGCCGGGAGCGTGAGGGTGTGGGTACCCGGGGAAAGGTGCAGGGTGCAAACCTTTCGCCCGGCCACGGTAAACACCCGGAGCACCGAGGGCTCGGACACCTCCAGGCGCCAGGACCGCCGGGAAAGCCGCACCATCCCGGGCGGTGCCGCGGCACCCGGAGATTCCTCCACCCTCAGGGGCTCCTGCAACCGGTACCGAAGGGGATCGGCCAGGGCCAGATCCAGCAGGCCGTCGTCGTTGAGGTCGGCGAGGCGGGCCGCCCGGAGCCCGCCCGGATCGGACTGCACCAGCACCTGGGCCGGGCTAAAGGCGCCGTTGCCCAGGTTCTCGTACCAAAGGAGCCGGTTGGCGCCGGGCTCCAGCACCACGAGGTCCGTGTCTCCATCGGCGTCCAGCGGCACCGGAAACACCCGGGGGTGCCCGATCGGCGGATTCCCCAGCTCCTGCGCTTCTCCGAAGAACCCGTTGCCCAGGTTGGGGAACCAGCGGGTGCCTGAGGAGGAAAGCACCACGAGGTCCGGGGAGGCGTCTTCGTTGAGGTCGGCTGCTGCCACCGCGATCACCACACCCAACTCACCGATGGAGGCACTGCGGAGCGAATCGTAGGTGAAGGCGCCGTTGTGGTTCATGAACAGGTAGATCCCAACGCTGGCCACCACGAGGTCCAGGAAGCCGTTGCCATCCAGATCGGCCACGGCCAGGTCGTAGTATTCCGAGAGCACGGGCAGGAGCGTACGGGGCCAGGTGCCGTTTTGAAACCGGTACACGGCCAGGTAGAGGTCTCCGACGGCCACCAGCTCCGGCGTCGTGTCGCCGTCCAGGTCCTTCAGGGCCAAGGCCTCCAGGGGGCCGGTGGTGGTATCCACCGGCGTGCGGGGCTGGAACCCGTCGGGGGTGCCCGGGTACCAGAACAGGCCCTCGGGCTCCTGGGCCGCAAGGGCCAGGTCCTCCAGGCCGTCCTGGTTCACATCGGCTACTGCCAGGTGCAACGGGTGGTTCACCGAGGGGTCTATGGGCTGGATCGGCCCGAAGAGGGGACTGGCAGTGCCCGGGTAGATCCAGAGGCCCGGCAGCAAAATGCCCTGCCGGACTGTCAGCAGATCCTCCTGGCCGTCGTGGTTGCCGTCGGCCACCAGGAGATCCCGGGTGCCGAAGGGCAGGGTGTCCACAAAAACGGGGTCGCTGAAGGAAACCCCGGCCGCCAGGGCCGAGGCGAAGGCCAGGAGCAGGCCGAGGCGGGCCAGGCCGCACGGGCGCGGGAATCGCATGGAAGCCTCCTTTGTTTCCAAAAGGTACTCACCTGACCATATAAGCCAGGTTTCGCCAGAGTATACACCCCACCCTCGGGCGTAAGATAGGGGCATGGTGTGGAGGCTCTGGGCCCTGAGTGCGCTGGCCTACCTGGTGGGCTCGGTGCCCTTCTCGGCGTGGGTGGCCCGCTGGCGGGCCGGGGTGGATCTCCGACGGGTGGGCGACGGCAATGTCGGCGCCCAGAACTGCGGGCGCCATGCCGGCTGGTTCTGGGGGCTTCTGTGCGCCCTGCTGGACGGGGCCAAGGGGGCTGCCGTGGGGTGGCTGGCGCTGCAGTGGATTCCCGTGCCCGCCGCCCGATGGTGGCCCGGGATCTTCGTGCTCTTCGGCCACCAGTACCCCCTGTTCCTGAAGTTCCGGGGCGGCAAGGGGATATCTACGGCCCTGGGGTTCCTGCTGGTTCAGTTTCCGGCCGCCACGCTCAAGGCCCTGGCGGTCATCGCCTTCCTCTATGCCGCCACCCGTTCCCTGGAACTGGGCCTGGTCGTGGGGCTGAGTTCCGTGGTTCTGCTCTGGCTGCCGGTAGGCGGGGCGCCCCTGGCCCAGGTGGTGCGGACGGCCGGTTATCTGGCGCTGATCGGCCTGAAAAAGGCCCTGGATCGCCCCTACGAACGCTGGGTGCGGTCCGGGATGTCGCAAAGGCCGTGAATCTCAGGGGTGCTGCGGCCTGCTGCGGCCGTTCGGCTGTATGATATTCCGTTGATCAACAAGGAGGTTTTCCATGTGTACCCACGGTGAGCGTCGTGCGGTCATCGTTTCCGCCGTAAGAACGCCCATTGGCAAGTTTCTGGGCGGCTTATCTCCCCTGAGTGCGCCCGAACTGGGCGCCGTGGCCATCCGCGAGGCCCTGAACCGGATACAGTTGGACCCCGCCGAGGTGCAGGAAGTCATCATGGGCAATGTGCTGCAGGGCGGCGTCGGCCAGGGGCCGGCCCGGCAGGCCGCCATCAAGGCCGGCATCCCGGCCCATGTGCCCGCCTATACGGTCAACAAGGTTTGTGGGTCCGGGCTCAAGTCGGTGATGCTGGCGGCCCAGTCCATCCAGCTGGGCCAGGCGGATATCATCGTGGCCGGCGGCATGGAATCCATGAGCAACGCCCCCTTCTTCGTGAAGGAACTGCGCAAGGGCCAGAAGTTCGGCGATGCCAAACTCGTGGACCTCATGATCTGGGACGGCCTATGGGACGCCTTTACGCACCAGCATATGGGGGCTCTTGCCGACTATACGGCCGAGAAGGCCGGCCTCACCCGGGAGGAACTGGACGAGTACTCTTTCCAGAGCCATCAAAAGGCCATTCAGGCCATTGACAACGGGTGGTTCAAAGAGGAGATCGTGCCGGTGGAGGTCCCCGGCCGAAAGGGCCAGGTGACCGTGGTGGACACCGACGAGGGCCCGCGTCGGGACACCTCCCTGGAGAAACTGGCCAAGTTGCCGCCGGTGTTCACCAAGAACGGCAAGGTGACGGCTGGCAACAGTTCCACCCTGAACGACGGGGCTGCGGCCGTGGTGGTCATGTCCGAGGATCGGGCGCTGGCCCTGGGCCTGGAGCCCCTGGCCGTAATCGAGGCCTACACGGCTGCCGCGGTGGAGCCCACCGAGGTGTTCTTCGCGCCCATTGAGGGGGTCAAAAAGCTCCTGGCCCTCCTGGACGCCCAGGATGTGAGCATCTTTGACCTCATTGAGATCAACGAGGCCTTTGCAGCCCAGACCCTGGCCGACGGCAAGGCCCTGGGCTTTGACTGGAGCAAGGTCAATGTCCATGGGGGTGCCATCGCCCTGGGTCATCCCATCGGGGCCAGCGGCACCCGGGTTCTGGTGACCCTGCTGTACGCCATGAAACAGCGGAACGCCAAACGAGGGCTGGCCACCCTGTGCATCGGGGGTGGCATGGCCGTGGCCATGTCGGTGGTTCGTCCGTAAAAGGAGGAGAGAGCCGTGAAGATCGTGGTGTTCATCAAACGCGTACCGGATACGGGGATTCCCGTGCAGGCGAACCCCGAGGGCACCGACATCGTACGCGACAACCTGAGCTATGTCCTCAACCCCTACGACGAGTTCGCCATTGAAGAGGCCCTGCGGATCAAGGAAAGGGGCGTGGATGCCGAGATCGTGGCCGTTTCCCTGGGCGACGACGGCGTGAAGGAGACCCTGCGGAACGCCCTCGCTCTGGGCGCCGACCGGGCCGTGCACCTGAAAACCGAGCACCGGCCCTTTGTGCCGGCCGTGGCCACCGCCCGGGCCCTGGCGGATTTCGTGAAGGAAGAGGGGTTTGACCTCATCCTGATGGGCAAGGAGGCCGTGGACGACAACCAGGGCCTGGTGGGGCCATACCTGGCCCAGTTCCTGCAGGTGCCCATCGTTTCCTATGTGGTGAAACTGGAACTCGGCGACGGCACCCTCAAGGCCGAGCGCGAAACCGACGACGGCGCCGTGGAGGTGGAAGCCCCCCTGCCGGCCATCGTGACCACCGAAAAGGGCCTGAACGAACCGCGCCTGCCCACCCTCCGGGGCATCATGATGGCCAAGCGCAAGCCCATTGAGGAGAAACCGGTGTCGCTGGAGGAGGTGGCCCTTTCCCTGGTCAAACTCGAGATGCCGCCCGCCAAGGAGGCAGGGGTTGTGATCCAGGAAGACTTCCCGGCCAATGTGGAAAAACTGCTGCAGGTGCTTCGGGAAAAGAAGGTGCTTTGAGGAGGCATGGCCATGAACAAGGTGCTGGTATTCATTGACGCCTTTCAGGGAGAGCCCAAAAAGGCTTCGCTGGAACTGTTTACCGCGGCCCGGGAATGGGGCCAGCAGGTGGTGGCGGTGGGGGTGAATCTCCAGGATCCCCAGGCCCTGGGGCAGTACGGCGCCCACAGGGTGTACCACGCCCAGAGCGATGCGCTGTCCTACTACACGCCCAACGCCTTCCGCGACCTGGTGCTGCAGGTGGTGGAAAAGGAGCAGCCCGACGCCCTGCTGTTCCCGGGCACGAAGAACGGCCGGGAACTGGTGGGCCTGGTGGCCGCGGCCCTGGGAGTGCCCGCCGTGAGCGAGGCGATGGAAGCCCGGCTCGTGGACGGTGCCCTGGAGATCCGCCGCACCGTGTACACGGGCAAGGTGTTTGCCACGCTCCGCCTGCAGGCGAAACCCTTTGTGGTGGCCTTCAAGGTCAAGAGCCTGAATGTGGCCGAGGCGCCGGTGGAAGGCACCGAAGTGGTCACCGTAGAGCCCCCGGCCCAGGACACCGTCAAGGTGCTGGACATCCACGAAAAGGAAAAGGGCGAGCCGGACGTGGCCGAGGCCGACATCATCGTGTCCGGCGGTCGCGGCCTGGGCGGGCCCGAGGCCTTTGAGCTGCTGCGGGAATTGGCCCGGGAAATCGCCCGGATCACCGGCGAAACCGTGGCCATCGGCGCGTCGCGGGCCGCCGTGGACGCCGGCTGGATTGACCACAGCCACCAGGTGGGCCAGACCGGCAAGGTGGTCACCCCGCGGCTGTACATCGCCATCGGCATTTCCGGCGCCCTGCAGCACCTCGCCGGCATGCGGAACTCCAAGTTCATCGTGGCCATCAACAAGGACCCCGAGGCCCCGATCTTCAAGGTGGCCGATGCGGGCCTCGTGGAGGACCTTTTCAAGGCCGTTCCCAAACTCACGGAGGAGCTCCGGAAACTGTAAAATTAGCAGCCCTCTAAGCCCGAAATCGCACACTCTTAAGCAAGGACGGTGACCCAGATGGCCAAGATCATTGGGGATATGTCGCCTTCTGCCAAGCGCGAACTGGAACTGGAGATCACCAAGGAGGAGCTCCAGAAGGTCCGGAATCGGGTCTTGCGGAAGGTGCAGCAACAGGTACGCTTAAAGGGGTTCCGGCCCGGCAAGGCGCCCATCCCCCTGATCGAGAAACTCTACGGGGCGTCCATTGACCAGGAGGCCCTGGAACAGGCGGTGGGCGAGAAACTCCGCCAGGAGGCCGAGGCCCGCAAACTTCAGGTGGTGGGCACGGTCCGGGTGGAAGAGGTCAAGGAAACGGATACCGGATACCGGGTGCGGATCACCTTTGAGGTGATCCCGAACTTTGAGATTCCCCCGGCCTCCACCCTGGAGGTGAAGAAGGTGATCCGGCGGATCACCTCGGCGGATGTGGAAACCGAGATCCAACGGCTCCGGTCGCGCCTGGCCGAACTGGTGAAAAAGCCCGAGGACGCCACCGTGGAGGCGGGCGACTACGTGTTCGTGGACTACGAGGAGCGCGACGAACAGGACAAGGTGGTGCAAAAGGCCAAGAACTCCTACCTGCCCATGGTGCCCGGGGAAACCGACGAGCGCATCATCAACGCCTTCCTGGGCAAAAAGGTGGGCGACACCGTGGAGGTGGACATCACCCTGGTGGACGCCGAGGGCAACGAAACCCCGCGCCACCTGGTGTACCGGATCCGCGAGATCCGAAAGGTGGAACTGCCCCCGGTGGACGACGAGTTCGCCGTGAACCTGGGCTTTGAATCGCTGGAGGACCTGGAAAAACAGATCCGCCAGGACCTGGAAAAGGCCGCCCAGGAGGAATCGGAACGGCAACTGGAAGACGAGATCGTGCAGCAACTCTACGAGCGCATTAAGTTTGAACTGCCCGAGAGCCTGGTGAAGGAGTACATGGAACTCTACCGCAAGCAGATCCGGGACGAGGTGCTCCAGCAGGTGGACGATCCCGAGGCCCTGCTGCGGAGCCTGGCCGAACGCACGCTGCGGCGCGAGATCCTGCTGGACCGGGTGGCCCAGGAGTTCAACCTGGAACCCACCGACGAGGAGATCGATGCCGAGGTGGAAAAACGCGCCCAGGAGTACCGGGTGAACCCCAAAACCTACCGCAAACGACTGGAAAAAAGCGGGGGCATTGAGCATATTAAGTCGGTGATCCGGCGCCGCAAGGCGCTGGACCTGCTGAAATCGCAGGTGAAACTGGAGGTGATTGTGGAGTGAGCGAGAAGCACCTGGAAACGGTGGGCCAGTATGTGCCCTATGTGATTGAGCAAACGGGCCGGGGCGAACGGGTGTACGACATCTATTCCCGGCTCCTGAAGGAACGGATCCTCTTCATCGGAACCCCCATTGACGACCATGTGGCGAACCTGGTGATCGCCCAGTTGCTGTTCCTGGAATCCGAGGATCCGGACAAGGACATTTACATTTACATCAACTCGCCGGGCGGCGTGATCACCGCCGGCCTGGCGGTGTACGATACGATCCAGTACATCCGGCCCCAGGTTTCCACCATCTGTGTGGGCCTGGCGGCCTCCATGGCGGCCGTGATCCTGGCCGCAGGCACCCCGGGCAAACGGTTCGCCCTGCCCCATTCCCGCATCATGATCCACCAGCCCTGGGGAGGCGTGCAGGGCCAGGCCGTGGACATTGAGATCCACGCCCGGGAGATCATGCGGCTCCGCAGAATCCTGAACGAGATCCTGTCCAAGCATACCGGCCAGCCCGTGGAAAAGATTGAAAAGGACACGGACCGGAACTTCTTCATGTCGGCCGAGGAGGCCCGCGAGTACGGGCTGATCGACGATGTGATCAGGTACCGCAAGGAGATGAAAACCGCATGAGCGAGCGGAAACGACCCGGCCACAAGCCCGACGAACCCCGGTGCTCCTTCTGCAAACGCCCCGCCAGCGAGGTCAAGCGGCTGATCTCCGGGGCCGAGGGCTACATCTGCGCCGATTGCGTGAAGGTGGCCTGGGAGATCCTGCACGAGGAGCCCCAGGTGGATCCCGAGATCGGGCTGCTGAAGCCGCCGACGCCCGAGGCCATCAAGGCCTACCTGGACGAACATGTGGTGGGCCAGGAGCACGCCAAAAAGGTGCTCTCCGTGGCTGTGTACAACCACTACAAACGGGTGCTGTACCACAAGCACGATGTGTACTTTGAAAAGGCCAACATCCTGATGATCGGCCCCACGGGCACCGGCAAAACCCTGCTGGCCCGCACGCTGGCCGAACTCCTGAAGGTGCCCTTCGCCATCTACGACGCCACACCCCTCACCGAGGCGGGATATGTGGGCGAGGATGTGGAGAACATCCTGGTGCGGCTCCTGCAGGTGGCCGATTACCAGGTGGAACGCGCGCAGGTGGGCATCGTTTACCTGGACGAGGTGGACAAACTCGCCCGCCGGTCCGACTCGCCGTCCATCACCCGCGATGTGTCGGGCGAGGGGGTGCAACAGGCCCTGCTGAAGATCCTGGAGGGCACCGTGGCCAATGTGCCGCCCCAGGGCGGCCGGAAACACCCGGAACAGCCCTTTATCCAGGTGGACACCACCAACATCCTGTTCATCCTCGGGGGCACCTTCTCGGGCCTGGAGGAAATCGTGCGGGCCCGGCTGGGCCGGAACCGCATGGGCTTTGACCCCGACGGCACCGCCCGGTCCGCTGCCTCCGACGACGAGTGGGTCCACCAGGTGCAGCCCGAAGACCTGATCAAGTACGGATTTATCCCCGAGTTCATCGGCCGGTTGCCGGTGATCGCCACACTGCACCCCCTGAGCCGGGAGCACCTGGTGCGGATCCTTTCCGAGCCGAAGCACTCGGTGCTCCGGCAGTTTGAGGCCTTCTTCCAGATGGAGGGCATCACCCTGACCGTGACCCCCGAGGCCCGGGAGGCCATCGCCGAGATCGCCCTGGCCCGGGGCACCGGCGCCCGCGGGCTCCGCGCCATCCTGGAGGAGGTGCTCCTGGACACCATGTTCCGGATTCCTTCGGAGCGGGATGTGGTGGAAGTGGTGGTGGATCGCGATGCCATCCTCAAAAAGTCGGCCCCGCGCCTGGTGCGGGGTGCCCGCCGCAAGCGGGCGTGAGAACCGTGACGATGGAACAGAAAATCCGTGAGTATCCCCTGATTCCGCTGCGGGAACTGGTGCTGCTGCCGGAGGCCACCGTGCCGGTGCTCATCGCCCGGCCCTTCTCCCTGCAGGCGGCCCGGCACGCTTTGTCCATGAACGAGCCCGTGGTCTTCATCGCCCAGCGGGACGCCGAAAAGGAACGGCCGGAACGCGAAGACCTGTACGAGGTGGGGGTGCTGGGCCAGTTCCTGCAGAACATGCGGGACGCCGACGGCAGCCTCCATGCCTTCGTGCAGGCCAAGGAACGCGTGCGCCTGCGGGGGCTTACCTTCCACGACGGCATGTACCTGGCCCAGGTGGAACCCTACCCGGTCACCGACCTGGAACACCCCCGCGTGTCGGCCCTCGTGCGGATGATCCGCGAGTACCTGCGCGAGTACCTGCGCCTGCCGAACTCCCACCGCCTGCCCGAGGAACTGGCCATGAACCTGCTGAATCTCGTGGACGATCCCCAGTACCTGGTGAGCCACCTGGTGCTGCACCTGCCCTTTGAAACGCCCGAACGCCAGCGCATCCTGGAAATGGAATCCATCCTGAGCCAGCTGGACGCCGTGATCCGCAAACTCATCCAGGAGATCGAGTTCCTGAAACTCAAACAGGAGATCCAGGAGCGGGTGCGGGCGGAGATCACCAAGAGCCAGCGCCAGTACTTCCTGCAACAGGAAATGCGGGAGATCCAGCGGGAACTGGGCGAGGAGGAGGACGAGTTTTCCCAGCTGGAAAAGGAGATCCGGGCCGCCGGCATGCCGCCCGAGGTGGAAAAGAAGGCCCTCAAGGAACTGGACAAACTGCGCAAGACCCCGCCGATCTCCCCGGAGGCCACGGTGCTCCGGAACTACATTGACTGGCTCGTGTCCCTCCCCTGGTCGCACCGCACCCGGGACAACCTGGACATCGCCCATGCCCGCCGAATCCTGGACGAAGACCACTACGGCCTGCAGGAACAGAAGGACCGCATTCTGGAGTACCTTTCCGTGCTCAAGCTCAAGGGCCGGCTGCGGGGCGAGGTGATCTGCTTCGTGGGGCCGCCGGGCGTGGGCAAGACCTCGCTCGCGAAGTCCATCGCCCGAGCCCTGGGCCGACGGTTCGTGCGCATGTCCCTGGGCGGCGTGCACGACGAGGCCGAGATCCGGGGGCACCGCCGCACCTATGTGGGTGCCATGCCCGGCCGCATCATCCAGCAGATCCGCCGGGCCGGCACCAAGAACCCCGTGTTCCTGCTGGACGAAATCGACAAACTGGGCCGCGACTTCCGCGGTGACCCCCAGGCGGCCCTCATGGAGGTGCTGGACCCCGAGGTCAACCGCCACTTCGTAGACCACTATCTGGAGGTGGAGTTTGACCTTTCCGAGGTGCTCTTCATCGCCACGGCCAACTCCATCTACGGCATCCCCGGGCCGCTCCGCGACCGGATGGAACTGATCCCGGTGCGCGGCTACCTGGACTTTGAGAAACTCCACATCGCCCGTGAGCACCTGATCCCCAAGAAACTGGAGGAAACCGGGCTGCCCAAAGGAAGCGTGCAGTTCACCGACGCCGCCATCCTCAAGATCATCCGGGAGTACACCCAGGAGTCCGGCGTGCGCGACCTGGAACGGAACATCGCGCGGATCCTGCGGAAGGTGGCCCGGGAGTTCCAGGAAACCGGCAAGAAACGCGCCCGGATCACCCCGAAGAAGGTGCGGGAGTACCTGGGCTTGCCCAAGAAACGGGTGCTGGAGGCCAAGCCCGAGTTGCCCGTGGGCGCGGTGTACGGCCTGGCCTGGACCGAGTACGGCGGAGAACTCCTGCGGGTGGAAGCCCAGGCCGTGCAGGGCAAGGGCAACCTGGAGCTCACCGGCCAACTGGGCGAGGTCATGAAGGAATCGGCCCGAGCCGCGCTGACCTTCGTGCGGGCGCACTACAAGGAACTCGGACTGCCCGAGGACTTCTACACCCGCTACGACCTGCATGTGCATGTGCCCGAGGGGGCCATCCCCAAGGACGGGCCCTCCGCCGGGGTCACCATCCTGGTGGCCATGGTGTCGGCCCTCACCGGCATCCCGGTGTCCGGAGAACTGGCCATGACCGGCGAAATCACCCTGTCGGGCGACCTTCTGCCGGTGGGCGGCCTCAAGGAGAAGCTGCTGGCCGCCAAGCGCTACGGCATCAAGCGGGTGTTCCTGCCGGCCGCCAACCGCCCGGATGTCCAGGAGATGGAACGCGAGATCACCGAAGACCTGGAAATCACCTTCGTGGAAACCCTGGAACAACTGGTGCGCCAGGTGTTTCCCTTCCCCCGCAGGGAGAAAACCTCCAGGATTCCGCGCGAAGACCGCACGGAGCCCTGGATCCACGCAGGATGAGGGTACCCGAGGCCGTTCAGCAACAGGAGAAAAAGGAACGCGCTCTGCTCGTGGGCTTCGCCACCTCCTCCCAGGACCGCTGGCGGGAGATGGACAGCCTGGAGGAACTGGAACAACTGGCCCGCACCGCCGGGGCCGAGGTGTTTGAAAAGATCCTGCAGATCCGCGAGAAGCCCGATCCGTCGTACCTGCTGGGCCGGGGGAAGGTGCAGGAGATCCGCCGCATCGTGGAAACCTTCGGCCTGGACCTCGTGATCGTGAACCGGGAACTGAGCCCCAGCCAGCACCGCAACCTGGAAGCCGCCATCGGCGTCAAGGTGATCGACCGCACCGAACTGATCCTGGACATCTTCGCCCAGCACGCCCGCACCGCCGAGGCCAAGATCCAGGTGGAACTCGCCCAGCTGGAGTACCGGCTCAGCAAACTCGTGGGCCGGGGCACCGAGCTGTCCAGGCTCGGCGGCGGCATCGGCACCCGGGGCCCCGGCGAAAAGAAACTGGAGATCGACCGCCGGCGGATTGAAGACCGCATCGCCTTCCTCCGCCGGAAACTCCGGGACATTGAACGCACCCGGGCCCTGCAGCGGAAACGCCGCCAGCATATCTTCAAGGTGTCGCTGGTGGGCTACACCAACACCGGCAAGTCCACCCTCATGAACCAACTGACCCGCGCCGGGGTGCTGGTGGAAGACCAGCTGTTCGCCACCCTGGACGCGGTCACCCGGGTGCTGTACCACCCGGACCGGCGGATCCGCATCGTGCTCTCGGACACCGTGGGGTTCATTGAGAACCTGCCCCACCACCTGGTGGCCTCCTTCCGGGCCACCCTGGGTGTGGTGCAGGAGGCCGATCTCCTGGCCCATGTGGTGGATGTGTCCCATCCCCGGCTGGAGGAACGCATGGCCGTGGTGGAACAGGTGCTGGAGGAGATCGGCGTGGCCCGGAAACCCCGCATCGTGGTGTTCAATAAGCTGGACCTTCTGCTGGAAACCGGCCTGCTGGAGCGGCTCCGCGAGCGGTATCCGGACAGCGTGTTCGTATCGGCCTTGACCGGCGAGGGGCTGGACACGCTGCTGGCCCGGATTTACCATCACGCCGAACGATACTTCGCCCGGCAGTACCCCGAGGCCCGGGAGGTGCGTCCGTGAAGATCCTGGTGGTGGTGCCGACCTACAACGAGGCCGAGAACATCCGTGACCTTTTGAAGGCCGTGCTGGAAAAGGCGCCTAAAGTGGAGGTGCTGGTGGTGGACGATCACTCGCCCGACGGCACCGCCGACATCGTGCGCGAGGTTCAGCAAACCGAGCCCCGGGTGCATCTCCTGGAACGGCCGGGCAAACAGGGGCTGGGCACCGCCTATGTGGCGGGGTTCAAGTACGCCCTGGCCCACGGCTACGACGCCGTCATGGAAATGGACGCCGACTTTTCCCACGATCCGGCCGACATCCCCCGGTTCCTGGAGGCCCTGAAGGAGGCCGATGTGGTACTGGGGTCCCGGTATCTCAACGGCGTGAGCGTGGTCAACTGGCCCCTGCGCCGGCTCATGCTCTCGTACACGGCCAACCGCTACGCGGCCCTGGTCACCGGGGTGCCCCTGCGCGACCTGACCGGCGGCTTCAAGGCCATCCGCAGGGAAGTGCTGGAGGCCGTTGGCCTTGACAACCTGGAATCCGACGGCTATGCTTTCCAGATAGAATTGACCGTTCGCGCATGGTATCTGGGCTTTAAAATTGTGGAGATTCCGATCGTTTTCTGGGAACGCCGGAAGGGTGCCTCCAAGATGTCCAAACGGATCATCTGGGAGGCGGCATGGCGGGTTTGGAAATTTCGGATTGAAGGACTCCGCCTTCAGCGAAACAGGAGGACGAGATCGGCGCCCGTTAACGGTGGATGACCTCTGAGCACCACCAACGACCCGTAATCCGACGGATGACCCTGCCGGGGGCATTGGATCCCTCGGGCAGGGTTTTTGTTGCACCCCAAAGGCTGGAGGAAACCCGATGAGAATCCTGGTTACCGGAGGCGCGGGCTTCATCGGCTCCCAGGTGGCGGAACGGTACCTGAAACTGGGCCACGAGGTGGCCGTGGTGGACGACCTGTCCACCGGCTCGTTCCACTTCGTGCCCGAAGGGGCCCGGTTTTATCAGATGGACATCCTGGATCCCCGGCTCCGGGAGGTGTTCCGGGAGTTCCGCCCGGAAATCGTGAACCACCATGCCGCCCAGATCAGCGTGGTGAAGTCCACCCAGAACCCGGAGGAGGACGCCCGGGTCAATGTGCTGGGCGCCCTGCGGGTGATCCAGTGGAGCCTGGAGTTCGGCGTGCGCCGGTTCATCTATGTGTCCACCGGAGGCGCCCTGTACGGCGAACCCGTGCGGCTTCCGTGCCGGGAGGGCGATCCCGCCCATCCCCTGTCTCCCTACGGCGTGGCCAAACTCGCCGTGGAGCACTACCTGTACAGCTTTTACATGACCCACGGCTTTCGCTATGTGGTGCTCCGCTACGGCAATGTCTACGGCCCGCGCCAGGACCCCAACGGCGAGGCCGGGGTGGTGGCCATCTTTACCCAGCGCATGCTGCGCCGGCAGCCCGTGATCATCTACGGCAACGGCAACCAGGAACGCGACTTCGTGTTCGTGGACGACATCGTGGAGGCCAATGTGCTGGCCCTGGAGGCCCCGGTGCAAAACGGGCACCCCACGGCTCCCATCTTCAACCTGGGCACCGGCCAGGGGACCACGGTGAAGGAGATCTTTTACCACCTTAAACGCTTTACCGGCTATCCCCTGGAGGCCCGGTACGATCCGCCCCGGCCCGGCGAGGTGTTCCGCGTGTACCTGGACGCCTCCAAGGCCTGGCGCGAGTGGGGCTGGAAGCCCCAGCACTCGCTCCAGGAGGGGCTGAGGAAAACCGTAGAGTGGTTCCGGCAACAGGAACAAACGACCTCCACTCCCCACCGATCCCAGGAATAGGCACGAAAGGGTGGGTGAATGAACATTGCGCTGGTGCACGAGTGGCTGGTGGATCTCACAGGTTCCGAAGAGGTGGTGGCCGCCATCGGCGAACTCTACCCCCAGGCTCCGCTGTACACCCTGTTTTACCACCCCCCGGCCCTGAAGGGCACCCCCTTTGAACACCGCACCCTCCATGCCTCCTGGCTCCAGCACTGGCCGGGGATCCATCGCTATTACCGGTACCTGTTTCCCCTGTTTCCCCGGGCCGTGGAATCCCTGGATCTCCGCCCCTACGAGGTGATCCTGTCCAGCTCCCACTCCTTCATCAAGGGCCTGCTCCGCAACGCCGACCAGCTCCACATCTGCTATTGCCACACCCCCATCCGCTACGCCTGGGATCTGTACCACGATTACCTGGAAACCCTTTCGCCGGTAAAGCGCTTCCTGGCGGCCCGGTCGCTCCACAAAATCCGCCAGTGGGACCTGAGCACCGTGTACCGGGTGGACCACTTCATCGCCAATTCCCGCTATGTGGCGCGCCGGATCTGGAAAACCTACGGCCGCAAGGCCACGGTGATCTACCCGCCGGTGCGCACCGACCGGTTTCCCCTCACCCCCCAAAAGGACCGGTACTTCGTGGCCGTTTCACGGTTCGTGCCCTACAAGCGGATGGATCTGGTGGTGGCCGCCTTCCGCGAGATGCCCGATCTGCAGCTCGTGGTGGTGGGCGACGGGCCGGAACGCGCCCGGCTCCACAAACTGGCCCGGGGCGCCCGTAACATTGAGTTCACCGGCCGCCTGGATCACCAGGCCCTGCAGGAGGTGCTGTGCAGGGCCCGGGCCCTGGTGTTCCCGGCCCTGGAAGACTTCGGCATCGTGCCGGTGGAGGCCCAGGCCTGCGGCACCCCGGTGATCGCCTACGGCCGGGGCGGCGCCCGGGAAACTGTCGTGGACGGCCAAACCGGCCTCTTCTTTGAGGAGCAAACCGCGGCGGCCGTCCGGGAGGCCGTGCAGCGATTCCTCCAGAGGGAAGACACCTTTGACCCCGCCGCGATCCGCCGGAACGCCGAACGCTTTTCCCGCGAAGTGTTCCTCCGAACCTACCGGAAAACCGTGGAAACCTGGATCCAGGAGCACCGGGCCTGGCAACGGGGAGAACGCCCATGATCGTGTTCCGCCATGTGCTGCAGGTGCTGGTGCTGCTAATCGCCGATGTTCTGGCCTTCTTCGTGAGTTTCTCCCTGGCCGGGTTGGCCTTCTGGGTGCTGCACCATATTCCGGGCCTGGCCGGGCTGCACCCGATCACCCCCCGCACCACCCAATGGCTCCTGTTTCCCGTGGTGATCGTGCTCTTTTTTATGCTCCACGGCCTGTACACCAACCGCTACGGCCTGTGGGAGGAGATGCGGCGGCTGTACCGGGCCCTGGTGGCCGCCTATGGGGTCATCTTCCTGTTCCTGCTGTATGCCGGGGCACCGTGGCAACAGGCCGCCTTCTGCGTTGTGGGCTGGCTCGCCATGGCGCTTCTCGTGTTTCCGGTGGAGCGCGATCTCGTGCAACGCCTGCTCTATAGCCTCCGCATCTGCCGGGAACCCGTGGTGCTCATCGGCACCCGGGAGGATGTGCAGGAGGTGCACCGGGCCCTCAAGAAGGAACCCCATCTGTGCTTTCAGCCGGTGGCCGTGGTGCTCCGCAACGCCTCGCCGGAGGATCCACCCCGGCAGGTGGACGGCATTCCGGTGGTGAACCTCCAGGACCTGGCCCGCCTGAGCCGCGAGCAGGGGGTCAATACCGTGGTGATCGCCACGCCGCCCCATTCCCGGGAACGGATCTCGGCCCTGTACGCCGAGGTGAGCCGCTGGGTGCGCAACATCCTGGTGGTGCCCCCGCTGCGGGGGTTCGCCATCCTGAACGCCCAGCTGTGCCCGCTGTTCTTCAAGAACTTCCTCATGGTGCATCACCAGAACCGCCTGCGCGACCCGGTAAGCGTGCTGATCAAGGAACTGGCCGACCGGCTGTTTGCCCTGCTCCTGTTGCCGCTGCTCCTGCCCCTGATGGCGATCCTCGCGATCGTGGCCTGGATCGACACCCGGGCCTGGCCCATCTTTTCCCACGAACGGGTGGGCAAAAACGGCAAAAAGATCCGCGTGTTCAAGTTCCGCACCATGCGCAAGGACGCCGATAAGGTGCTCAAGGAGCTCCTGGAGCGCGACCCCGAAGCCCGCCGGGAGTGGGAGCAAACCTTCAAGCTCAAAAACGATCCCCGGGTGACCCGTTACGGCCGGTTCCTGCGCAAAACCTCCCTGGACGAACTGCCCCAACTGTTCAACATCCTCAAGGGCGAGATGTCCTTCGTGGGGCCGCGGCCGGTGCTTCAGGAGGAACTGGACACCTACTACGGCGAAAACGCCAAGTTCTACACCCAGGTGAAGCCCGGCATCACCGGCCTCTGGCAGGTTTCCGGCCGGAGCCATGTGGACTACCCCACCCGGGTGTTCCTGGACAGCTGGTATGTGCTCAACTGGTCGCCCTGGCTGGACTTCATGATCCTGCTCAAAACCTTCAAGGTGATCCTCCTCATGGAGGGCGCGTATTGAACTGGCCGATGCGCATGATCCTTTCCGACCTGGACGGAACCCTGCTGGATTCCGCGTACCGGTTTGACGCCGCCCGCCCCGCCCTGGAGTGTTGCCGAAAAAAAGGGGCTCTGCTCGTGCCCGTGTCCAGCAAAACCCTGCCCGAAATGGCCTACTGGAGCCGGGAACTGGCGCTGCCTCCGGCCTTTTCCTACGAAAACGGCTTCGGCATCGCCTTCCGGGAGGCCCAGCCCGCCTGGCTCAAACCCCGGGTGCTGGACCGGTACGGCTATCGGTTCCAGGGAACGGCTCGGGAGGCCCCCGGGTGGCGGGTGTGGGAACAGGAGATCGGTTCGGCAACCGAGCGGATCCGGCAACTCCTGGAACGCTTCCCCAAAGGCACCGTACGCTTCGCCACCGAGCTTTCGGCAAAGGAGTGGGTCCGTATCACCGGCCTTTCCCCGGAGCTCGCCGAAAAAGCGCGCCGGCGCCGGGGGATTCCGCCCCTGTGGATCTCTCCGGAGGTGCGCTCCCAGGTGGTTCAGGCCTTTCGGGAGGCCGGGTTCCGGGTCGGCCGGGGCCGCTTTTTTGTCACCGTGGCACCCTACGACAAGGGCACCGTGGCCGAGGCATTGGTACGGGCTCTGCGGGCCCGGCACCCCCACGCCCGGGTGCTGGCCCTGGGCGACCAGCCCGCCGACGAGGCGATGGCACCCTATGTGGACCGGTTCGTGAAGGTCCACGGACCCAAAGAGTGGAACCGGGTGGTGTGGACCTGGCTGGCCTGTGATGGAGGGGAACCCTGATGCTCTGGTTGCTGTTGATCTCTGCCCTGGAACTGCACGGCATCGCCGGCCGCCACAGCCTCCAGATCCCAGCCTGGAACCTGAAGCAAACCACCCTGGAGGGCGATCTGATGGCCGAATACTCGGGCACCTGGCTGCTGCGGGATGCCCTGGTGCTCCGGTTTCGTGGGGCGCTGGGCGCGGTGGCCTCCCGCGGAGAACCGTCGCTGGTGCTGGGCACCGCGAACCTGGTCCCGGTGGCCTCCTGGTTTTCGTCGGTGGATACCCTGTGGCACCACAGCCGCCTGAGCGGCGGCAAGGTTCAGCAATCCCTGTGCCTTCTGGCCGTAGAGGCCCTGTCGCTGGAGTACCAGTGGCATATGCTGGCTGTAGAGGCCGGCCGGTTTCCCGTGCCCCTGGGCCTGAATCCCTGGCTTTCGGTGCTGGATCCCCTGAGGCCCGTGCCCCGGGTGGGGCCCTTTTTGGCCTTTTCCGGCGTGGACGGCTTGCAGACGGTGTTCCGGGGTGCCCGCGCCGAGGGCCGCCTGTTCTGGATTCCGACGCCCCGGGATACCCTCCGCAGGGGCGGCATCCTGCGGCTTTACCTGCCCTGGATGGACGGCCTGGTGCAGTATCTCCAGGCCCGTGACGAACGGCACCTGGGATTGGGGCTTCAACACAACCTGCTGCAGGGCGTGCTGCGATGGGAATTCGCCTTCTGGTGGCAAACCCAGCGGTTCATGCCGGATGAACCCGCGATCCAGAGCGTGGAGGCCCCGCGGAACGGAGCCTATGAGATGTCCTATACCCGCACCTGGGGCGACTGGACCCTGGACCTGATCCTGCTGACCTCCGACCGGCCCGAGTTCCAGGTGATGGGCCAGGAGGGGCTCCGGTTCCTCGGCCTCCTCGGCACCGAGCGATTGCGCTGGGGCGGCCAGGTGGGCCTGGACAAAAACCTGGACCACGCCGCCGGTCTTGTGTGGCTGGAGGCCCATTACTGGTGGACCTCCTCCCTGCGCCTCTGGTTCTGGGCCACCGCCGGGCTCTGGAAAACCCCGGCCGAGGCCCGGCTCCGCTCGCTGCTCGTGGGCCTGTCGCTGTACCATTAGGTATCATGCTGCCGCTCCTTCTGGCCATCACGCTGGCCCTGGATCCCCACCTCCTGGTGCAGCGGGTGGAGAACCTGCTGCGGAGCCAGACCTCGGTGGGGGAGTACGAGATGGAGATCCACCGGCCCCGGTTCCAGCGCACCCTGCGGTTCCGCTTTTGGGACGATCGCCGCGAAGACCGCTCGCTGGTGGTGGTCCTGGCACCTCCCAAGGACCGGGGCACCGTGTTCCTCAAGATCAAAACCGACCTCTGGATGTACCTGCCCCGTGTGCGTCGCACCGTCCGCATCCCCCCGTCCATGATGATGAACTCCTGGATGGGCAGCGATTTCACCAACGACGATGTGGCCCGCAGCAGCTCCATCAGCCAGGATTACGAACCCCGCATCCTGGAACAGAAGGGAGACACCATCACCCTGGAACTGCGGCCCAAGCCCGATGCGCCGGTGGTGTGGGATCGCATCGTGCTGGAGATGCTGCTCCCCAACCTGCCCCTCGTGGAGCACTTTTACAACGCCCGCGGCGAAGAGGTGCGGGTGATCACCTTCCGGGAGGTCAAAACCCTTCACGGCCGACGCCTGCCCACCGTAATGGAAGCCGTGCCCCTGAACCGGCCGGGCCACAAAACCGTGCTGCGGCTTGTGGATGTGCGCTTTGATGTGCCCATGCGGGCTTCCTGGTTCCAGGTGTCCCGGCTGGAGGAAATCAGCACCCGCGGAGGGCCGTAGGGGCCATGAGCCTGCTCCTCAAGATGTCCTTCCGCAACCTCTGGCGCCATCGGACCCGCATGGTGGTCACCCTGGTGGCCGTGAGCCTCAGCAGCATGCTGGTGTTCGTGTACTTCGCCCTCATTGAGGGGAGCCACACCTCCATGCTCAGGAACCTGCTTCAGAGCGGGCGATACGGCGTGATCCAGTTGTACCACCCGGAGTACAAGGACACCCCCACCCTGTGGCACAGCCTTACCCTGAGCCCGGAAACGGAACAACGGATCCGCCGGGTGCCCTCGGTGGTGGCGGTGGCGCCCCGGATCCGAACCGGTGCCCTTCTTTCCGTGGGCCCCAACTCGGTGGGCGTGGGCCTGATGGCCCTGCGATGGACTGCCGATAGCACCCTGAGCCCCCTGTTTGTGGTTCAGGGGCGGCGGCCCCGGCCCGGCGAAAACGCGCTGCTCCTCAGCGAAAAGGTGGCCCGGAGCCTGGACCTCGCCGTGGGCGACACCGTGGTGCTCATCACCCAGGACGCCTATGGCTCCCTGGCCGTGGACCTCTTTGCGATTGTAGGGCTGTACCGCTCGGGCAATCCCGACGCCGACCCCTTCCTGGCCCTGATGGATCTCCAAACCGCCCAAACCTTTCTGGCCATGCCGGATCAGGTGACCGAGATCGCCCTCTGGACCACCAATCTGATGCGCCCCCAGGCAACAGCCCGCCGTCTGCGGCAACTCCTGGGCCCCTCGGTTCTGGTGCTGACCTGGCAGGAGGACCACCCGGAGATCGACCAGTACCTGAAGCTGGATTCCGGCAGCGGCTGGATCACCGTGGACATGCTGCTCTTTCTGGTGGCGCTCATCGTGCTCAGCACCCTGTACATGAATGTGGTGGAACGGACCCGGGAGTTTGGCGTGATGATGGCCCTGGGGCTCCGGCCGCGCTGGATCCGGGGCGTGGTGCTGCTGCTGCCGTTTCAGGGCATGAGCCATGTACCTGCCAGCCTGTTTGTGGAGACCTTCCCGGTGGAGGCGCTGTGGCGCCCGCTGCTCACCCAGGTCTTCTGGGCGGTCGCCCTGGCCGTGGCGGGTGCCCTGGCCTTCCGCCGGGCCCAGCGCATCCTCGTGGTCCAGGGCGGGTAGCGCATCCGGGCCGCCGCGGGAATGCGCCCCCAGCGGATGTCGTCATCCAGGTCGTTGAGATCGACCGGCGCGGTCTCCCCGCCGAGGTTCAGGTAGGGCC
>JALXEF010000148.1 GCA_027069855.1 Caldifarciminota bacterium | reverse complement strand
CCAGCACAATGGAGGTATACCATGCCGCGGTGTCCACCCTTTCAAAGTGCCAGAACCCGTCCAATTTGTAGGCGTAGTACAGGCTCTGCTCCGTGAGATCGTAGTAAACGATATGGGGAACACCGTCCGCATCAACCGCAATGGAGGGGTGATCGCCCGTATTTCCTGTGGTATCCACGGTCTCAACATGCCAGGTCCCGCCGACCCGGTAGGCATACTTCAGGTCTTTTTTGTAGCTGTCCCAGTAAGCGATGTGGGGATTGCCGTCCGACGCCAGCCAGAGTGAGATCCTGGTGTAGGTACCGGTTAATGTGGCATCCACGGTCTCCAGGTACCAGAACTCTCCGTGTTTGTAGGCGTATTTCAGGTCACGGTTGGTATAGTCAAAGTAGGCGATGTGGGGGTTCCCGTTTTGGTCCAGCCTCATAAAGGAGTACCAGCCCACACTGCCCTGCGCATCCACCGTTTCATAGGTCCAGTAGCCGGCCACCGCGAAGGTGAACGGCATCAGGGTGCCCAGCACCCACAGACCCATCTTTGCAAGGAATCGACGCATCACAACCTCCTTTTGGAGCAGGTCCCGGGGTGGCCACGCCCACCCCAGGACCCCTCTCTTTCCACAGCACCGGCAGGGGTGCGCCGCCCCGACGCCCTCTCAGACCTCCGAAAACAGCGCTTCCCTGCCGATCTCATGGTCCTCTCCGGCTACCGGATCACCTGGAACCGGGCCACCTTCCGGTACTCTTTACCCACCTTCACCTGCAGGAAATACACCCCGCTCGCCAACGAACCTACCGGCACCTCCACCCGGTACACCCCAGGCTCCTTCTGTTCCCTCATCACCTCTAACCGCTTCCGTCCGGCCCCGTCGTACACCGCTACCTCTACCTCCTGCACACCCCCCACCAGAAAGTCCGGCACCACAAAGAACGCCTGCGCCCTCACCGTCGCCACCGTCGGCAATACCACCACAGGCCTCTTCAACGCCGTCATCCTCACCTCGCCAATCCTGTACTCCTGCCCTAACCCGTTCACCGCTCCCAGCGCATATCCCCTCAACCCAACCTCCGGCTCGTCCTCATACTCCGTCCCTGTAATCGGCTCCGCCGTCATCCTCTCCTCCGTACCGTCCGCCTTCAACCGGTACACATAAAACCCGGTCAACTCCTCCGGCCCCGGATCCGTCTCCCAACTCAAATGCACCTTCCCGTCTCCACCTATCTCCGCATTGAACCTCAACAACGTTACCGTCGCCTGAATCGTGAAAAACGTGTCCGATACCACATAGTTCATCGGATCCGTCGCATCGTACCCCGCATACACCAGCTTGATCCTCGCATACCTCGTGGGAAAATGCGGCACCTGAAACCGATATTGCCAGGTATCCCCGAAGGCGATCCCGGCAATGCCCTCCAGGAGCGGCTGCCAGTCGTCGCCGCCCTGCAGCGAAATATAGGCATCCACCACCTGGGGCCCGCCCCAGCGGAGGGTGGCCTGGGCCCCCACGGTCCAGGTCTCGCCGCCCTTGGGGCTCACGAGCTGCAGCGCCGTGGTGGCGTACTTCAGGTCGTTATTGGTGAAGTCGTAGTAGGTGATGTGGACATCGCCCCGGTCGTCCACCGCCAGGGAGGGCATCCATCCCACATCGCCGGGAGCGTCCAGGGTCTGGATGACCCAGGAGTCACCGGACTTATAGGCGTACTTCAGGTTCTTGTTACCGAAGTCGTAGTAGGCAATGTGGGGGCGTTCCGCCGCATCCAGTGCCAGGGCGGCATAGTAGCCCACATCGCCCGGGCTGTCCACGGTTTCAATCACCCAGTGGTCCACCACCTTCCGGGCGTACTTCAGGTTCTCGTTGGTTCTATCGAAATAGGCGATGTGGGGATACCCGGCCCGATCCAGCACCAGGGAGGCGAATTCGCCCACATTTCCGGCGGTGTCCACCACTTCAACGTGCCAGGACCCCTGGGACTTGTAGGCGTACTTCAGGTCCTTGTTGCCTTCATCGTAGTAGGCGATGTGGGGCCGATCCGCCGCATCCAGGTCCAGAGAAGCATACTTCCCCAAACTTCCAAGGCTTTCAACGGTTTCCAGGCTCCAGAACCCGGGCGCGACCTCCACGGCGTACTTCAACTTATTGTTGGTGAAATCGTGATAGGCGATGTGGGGCCGGTCGGCGGAATCCAGGGCCAGGGAGGCGTATTCGCCTACATCTCCGGTGCCGTCCACCACCCGCACCTGCCAGGCGCCGCCGACCTTTTTGGCGTACTTCAGGTTCCCGTTGGTGTTGTCGTAATAGGCGATGTGGGGTTCATGCTGGGAATCCAGGGCCAGGGAGGTGTGGCGGCCCACATCGTCGTAAGAGCCGTCGGCGGTTTCCACGCACCAGGTGTTGCCGCACTTGTATGCGTACAGCAGGTCGCCGGTGGTGCCGTCGTAGAAGCTCACATGGGGCACCCCGCCGTCCAGCTGCAGGGAGCTGTACTGGCCCACGTTGTACGGGGCATAGGCCACCGAGGGCATGAATTTCCGTTCCAGGTTCGGCCGAATGGCAAAGGTGGCGGAAAGCGCCTCGGAACGGGGGAAGGCCTCGCGAACGATCCGGAACCGCGCCCCTTCGGTCAGCGTGGACGGAACCTGCAGGGTATAGGTGTTGCCGGTCACCTCTGAGGCCACGAGTTCGCCGGGACCTCCATCTGCAGAGAAGTAGATGTCCACAGGGCCGACACCGCGCCACCGCAGGGTTTTCTGCTCACCGGGGTGCCAGACCTCGCCCTCGCCGGGCGAAAGCACCTGAAGGGCCGTGGTGGCGTAGATCAGGTCGGCCCGGGTGCTGTTGTAGAAGGCAAGATGCGGGTTGTCCTCGGCGTCCAACACTATGGACACATAGGCACCCTGCATTTCGGTGACGGAAAGGGTCTGGGTGCTCCACAGGTAGTCGCCGGTCCGATAGGCGTACTTCGGCCGATCGTGGGTGTAGTCGTAATAGGCGATGTGGAAGTTCCCCTGGCCGTCCCGTGCGAGCGCCGCATACATCCCCACATCGTCCACGGTGTCCACCACCTCTACGATCCACTGGCCGTTCTCTTTGTAGGCGAATCTCAGGTCTCCCTTGTCCCACTCGTAATAGGCGATGTGGGGAACATCGTTGTCATCCAGCACCAGCGAGGAGTAGTACCCCACATTTCCTGCGGTATCCACCACCTCAATGTGCCACGAACCGGTGGAATAATAGGCGTACTTCAGGTTGCCCCCGGAGAGGTCACGGTAACTGATATGGGGGTTGCCGTTCCGGTCCAGTGCCAGGGACGCGTACAATCCCACATTACCGGTGGCATCCACGGTCTGCCGGGACCAGGAACCCCCGGAGTAGACGGCGTACTTCAGGTCGCCGTTGGTGGCATCGTAATAGGCAATATGGGGCACATCCTGGTTGTCCAGAGCGAGCGAAGCGAACAATCCCACATTGCCGGTGGCGTCCACCGTTTGCAGGGACCAGGTGTCCCCGGCCAGGGTAGCGTATTTGAGGTCACCGTTGGACTGATCGTAGTACGCAAGGTGGGGCACATCCTGGCTGCTCAGGGCGAGCGAAGCGTACTGCCCCACGGTGCCCGATAGATCCACGTTCTCCACGCTCCAGGTTTCGCCCTCCTGGCGAGCGTACAGGAGGTCGCCGCCCGAGGAGGCGTAGAAAGCGATGTGGGCCCGCCTCCGGGAATCCAGCGCGATGGAGGTGTGTGACCCCACATCCCCGTTCTGGGCGACGGTCTGGAACACGAAGGGGAAATTCACCTCCGGAGGCGCCGGCAGCACGACGAAGGACCCGTCGCTCCGATCCTCGGCGTAAGGGAGACTATAGCGGACGATTTTGAAATAGGCGCTCTGGGTCGGCATATTCGGCACCACAATGGGATAGGCGTTGCCTGTCACCTGCCGGGCCAGGCGCCGAAACTGCTGGCCGTCGGTAGACAGGTAGAGGTCCACCGGGCCTTCGCCCACCCAGCGGATCGTCCGGGTTTCTCCCACCCGCCAGATCTCGCCGCCGTTGGGATACTCCAGCCGGATTCGTGTGGTGGCGTACCTCAAGTCCCCGCCGGTGTAGGAGTAATAAGCGATGTGCACATTCCCCGTCGCATCCAGCGCCAGGGCATTGTAGAGGCGTAAGACCCCGGGGGCATCTACCACTTCCGTGTGCCAGGAGCCGCCGGACTTGTAGGCGTATTTCAGGTCCCAATCACCAGAGAACCCGGTCATGTAACTGATGTGCGGATTGCCGTCCGCATCCAGCGCCAGCGAGGTGTAACTCCACACATCGCCGGTATCCACGGTTTCAATGTGCCAGGAGCCGCCAGCATAGTAAGCGTACTTCAGGTCTTCGTTGGTTACCTTGTAGTAGCTGATGTGGGGTCGGTTGTTCGCATCCAGTACCAGCGAAGTGTACGAACCTACAGTATCGGCGGAATCCACCACGACTCTCTCCCAAGAACTCCCGGTTTTGTAGGCATAATTCAGATCTTTGTTGGTACGATCGTAGTAGCTGATGTGGGGCTTGCCGAACACATCCAGCGCCAGCGAGGTGTACGACCCCACATCCCCTGCCGCATCCACGGTATCAATGTGCCAGGAGCCGCCGGACTTGTAGGCGTACTTCAGGTCTCCGTTGGTGTCATCGTAGTAGCTGATGTGGGGATTGCCGGCCGCATCCAGCGCCAGCGAAGTGTACAACCCCACATCCCCTGCTGCATCCACGGTCTCAATGTTCCAGGAACCGCCGGACTTGTAGGCGTACTTCAGGTTACCGTTGGTTTCGTCGTAGTAGCTGATGTGGGGGTTGCCAGCCGCATCCAGCGCCAGCGAAGTGTACGACCCCACATTTCCTGTCGCATCCACGGTCTCAATTTGCCAGGAGCCGCCGGACCAGTAGGTATACTTCAGGTTGCCGTTGGTGGCGTCATAGTAGCTGATGTGGGGATTGCCGTTCACATCGATTACCACCGAGGGATACTGACCCACCCGGCCCGTGGCATCCACGGTCTCAAGGGTCCAGTAGCCGGCCACCGCGAGGGTGAACGGCATCAGGGTGCCCAGCACCCACAACCCAACCTTGGCAACGACTCTACGCATCACAACCTCCTTGGCAAAATCTCCCTTTCTTCAAAGTTTCGCGTTCCCTCCGGTTTACCGGAGCAGGAAAAACTTGCCCGCGCTGCTCTTCTTTTCATCGTCTCGCGGCTCCAGCCGCCAGAAGTACACGCCGGACCGGAGGCCGGAGGCCTTCACAGAGCCCCGGATCCACCGGTGCCAGACCAGCCGGCCGGTGGCATCCCAAACCCTGAGGTCCCCGGGCTCGGACACCCGGATCTCCGGGCCGGAGGGTCCGTAGGCCACCTGCACCTGCGGTGGCGTAATCTCGGCGCCCTCGGCCACCGCCGTCGGCGGCCCGCCGTAGTACTCATAGATGGAAAAGCCCGCCGAAGAGCTAAGACTCAGCAGGTAGTTGCCGTACAGATACCCGACACGCCAGGCGTAGTTGGGCCAGTCATAAAATCCCCGCTCCACCGGCGCCGCAGGGTTGGTGATGTCCAGCAGCCGGATACCGTCACCCCAGTGGGCCACCACGGCCCAGTTGTTGAAGGTTGCGACACCTTCGATCGAGGATAAGTTGGCCCTGTAGCCCGCCACGATGGCAGGGTTGTACGGATCGGACACATCCACCACCTCCAGGGAGTCGCGCCAGGCCACCAGGGCATAGGTGCCCGAAAGGGCCACATCCCACGAGTCCTCGTACCGGGCCAGGCCAGAAATCCGTACGGGATGAAGCGGATCCGAAATATCCACAATGTGCAACCCTCCCCAGGTGACATAGGCGTAGTTGCCCGAAATCGCCACCCGGCGCCGCCCGCCGTACGGACCCGTGGTCTGGAAGGGCAGGTAGAGGGCACTCACCCGCTGCGGGCTGGAGGGATTGGAGATGTCCACGATGTACAGGCTGTCGCCCAGCTCGCCCACATAGGCGTAGTCGCCTGACACCGCCACGCCCCACAAATGCTTGGTGCCCGAAAACGGGAACGCTCCTTCCACATAGGGCGCCGTGGGGCTGGAAATGTTGACCACCTGGAGAGTGGGCTGGGGCCCTCCGACGGCGACATACAGCCGGTTCCCCTGCCGATAAATCCCCTGGGGATAGCCTGCGGTGTTCAGCGGCAGAGTGGCGACGGCCACGGGATTGGCCGGATCCGTGAGGTCAAACACCCGAAGGGCTGCAGGACCGTAAGCCGGGATAAAGAGGTACGGATTCACAAACGCGTAATCCACGGCCCAATAAGAGAGGAAATTCACCTCTTGCCTCACGGCCAACGGGTAGGCCTGGAAAACGACAACCCCCCCACTATTCCTCGGGGCGTATACAAAGTCACCGTACACCGAAGGTTCACCGTAGAAATACACCTCTGGGCCCCACACGCTGTCCACCAGCACCGGCGCCTGGGGGTTAGTCACATCCACCTGTCGAAGAACCGACAGGGTATCCCCATAGGACGCTGAAAAAAGAATCGTCAGGGTATCGTGCCGGTAAACCATCCGGGCACGGCGGGTGGACGGCAGGGCCAGGAAGCCCACCTGGACCGGACTGGTCGGATTGGAGATATCCAGCACCACGAGGCCTCGATCGGTCGCCAGGTAGGCATAGGAGCCCACCACCACCAGGTCGTAGGCGGTGGAATCAAAGACGGCCACCCGGGTAAGCGTACCCAGGTCCACGATCTGGAGCCCGGAGTCCCGACACGCGGCGAAGACATACGAGCCCGCCACCTGAAGTTCAAAGGCGGGGTACACCGTGGGCATCACAAGGGAATCCAGCCGGGTGATGGCGGCGGGGTTGTGGACATCGTACAGGAACAGGGCCATGTATGGGGAATAGTGATGGGGGCCCAGGAACAGGGTGTCGTTCCGCACGGTCACCTCCCACCGGTACCGGTGGCCGGTGTACAGGGAATTCAGGAGCACCGGCGAGGAGGGGGTGCTCATGTCCCAGATGTCCACGATGCCGTCGTAGTGGTTCACCACATAGAGTCGCTGGGTGGCGGGATCGTAGGCCATGTCGTACACGAGGTCATGGGTTTCTATGCTGGCCACCTCCACCGGAGCCGTGGGTGTGGAAAGGTCGTACACCTTGACCGCAAGCCCGGTGTGGAGGAACAGGTACCCCCGAAGGGTATCCACGGCCGATGAAAGGGACGAACCCGGGCGCCGCACCCGGGTGAGCCGGATGTCGGATGAATCCACGGCCCCCTGCATCAGGTGCGGGGGCAGGGTAGGTTCGGCCTGGGAGGGAACCGGCGCCGGGCCCGGAGCCTTGGGAAGCCACAACACCAACGCAAGTAACAGATTCACGGGAAACCTCCTGTTGTTTGGGGAAAGGAAACGCAAACCGTCCCCGGTTCCCACCGGCCGGCCCATGGGAAGCCGGGGGTTCGGGGAAGCCGACCTGTCTGGTTTCGGTCCACGCGTTCGCCTCCTTGCCCTGGCGATGTGCTGCAAGGGTACCGGGGGCACCTTTCACAGCACCTTTCACACGGGAAGGCGTTGCGGCAGAAGGAAAAGCGGAATGCCCGCGGAAGAAGGGGACCGAAACAGGGGAAAATAGGGTGCCTTGCAGTCCCTCCAGGGGGTGCGTAGAATAAAAGGGCCTGTGCCGGCGTAGCTCAGTTGGCTAGAGCAGCGGAATCATAATCCGCGTGTCGGGGGTTCGAGTCCCTCCGCCGGCACTTTTTCTTTGTCCGCCCCTGGCCTCGTTCAGAGGGGTTTCTTTGCCACCCATAGGCCTGCAGTGCCTCCTACAAGGCTCCGGGCCGCCACCTCCACAAAACCCGCCTGTTTCAGAAGAGACCCAACGCGCTGGGGCTGCAGCCGGTGAATGGAATCGGCCAGGTACCGGTAATCCTCCGGTGAGGCCCCCAGGAGACCGGCAATGCGGGGAAGGATCCAGCGCAGGTATCGGCTGTAGAGGGGCCGCAAGGGCACCGGTGGCAGGGTCATGTCCAGGAACACGGCCCGGCCGCCGGGCTGGAGCACCCGGTACACCTCGGCGAAGAAAGCGGACAGATCGGAAAGGTTCCGGAGGCTGAAGAAGCAACTCACCGTGGGCACGGCGGCGTCACGCAGGGGCAGGGCCCGGGCATCGGCCTGTAGGTACCAGGCATAGGGACGGCGCCGGCGGGCCTGGCGCAGCATCCGCTCGGCAAAGTCCACACCGATCACCGGACCCCGGCCAAAGCGATGGAGCAGGGCCGCCACCTCGCCGGTGCCGCAACAGAGGTCCAGCACCGGCGGCTTCAGGTACCGGAGGGTTTTGCGGCGCCAGTACTCATCAATCCGCAGCGACAGCAGGTGGTTCAGCCGCTCGTAGCGGTCCACCAGCCGGTTGAACATGGCGCGGAGGTCCCGGGAAGGCACAGCGGGCGAAAATATACACCCGGCCGGGGGCCTTGACATGGGGAGGAGCGGCACCTATACTAACTGACCAGTTAGTCATGGAACCCAAAACCACAACTCGGGATCGCGCTCGGGAAATTCTGGAGGCCGCCTATCGGGCCTTCGCCCGCGACGGCTATCACCATACCACCATGGACAAGATCGCCGCTCGGGTGGGGGTTACCAAAGGCACCCTCTACCTGTACTACCGAAGTAAGGCCGACCTCTTCGTTTCCGTACTGGAGGACCGCCTGAGCCACCTGGAACACCGGATCCGCCACGCCATTGACACCTCTCCCACCCCCAAGGAGGCTGTGGAACGCATCACCCACGAACTCGCCACCTACTTCCGCCGGGAACGCAATTTCCACTCGGTATTCGTCCACTCCTACGCCCCCCTGCCTCCGGAGGTCCGCAAAAAGATCCGCCAACGCATCCTGCCCCTGCTGGACCACATTGAACTCCTGATCACCGAGGTCATGGATCAGGGCGTAAAGCGGGGCCAGTTCCGGGAGCACCTGCCTCCCCGGCTCATGGCCCTGGCCTTCGTATGGATGGTGCGCGGTATGCTCCGATACCACGCCAAGTCGTCGGTGCTGGCTCGGGTTTTCTCCGAGATCTTTCTGTACGGCGTGCTGCGAGAGGAGGTGCGGGATGCTTCCAACGATCCTGCTTAGCCTCTGGCTCCAGGGCGCCACACCCCTCCCCATGAGCCTGGATTCCTGCCAGACCCTGGCCCGCCGCAACGCCTACAGCCGGGCCGCCCGGCTCCAGGTGCAGGCCGAGGAGGGCGCCCTGCAGAGCACCCGCGCCAGCCTGTGGCCCACCCTCGAGGCCCAGGCCGGCTATGTGTACAACTCCTATGTGCAGTCCTTTACCCAGCGGATGATCGTGGGCTTTGACCCCGCCACCGGCCGCCCGCTGTTCCGGGAAATCCCCCTGGAATTCGGCCAGCACCACACCTATCAGGTGGCCTTCAACCTGCAGTATCCCCTCTTTACCTGGGGCCGGCTCCGCAACCTCGTGGCCGCCCAGGAGGCCCAGGTACAGGCCCAACGCCTCCAGGCCCGGCAAACCGAAGAGCAAATGGCCCTGACCGCCGGACAGCTGTACCTCAACCTGCTGGTCCTGCGCTCCGGCCTTGCCATCTCCCGGGAACTCCTGGAAAACCTGAAAACCCACGAAGCCCTGGTGCGCGAACGCTACGAGGCCGGCCTGGCCACCCACCTGGAACACCTCCAGGCCCAGGTACAACGCCAGAACGCCGAAACCCAGTACCACAGCCTGCAGAGCACCTATCGGAGCCTCCAGGATCAACTGCGGGAGTTCCTGGACCTGCCGGACAGCGTGTTGCCCGAACCCAGCGACTCCCTGACCCCGCCGGCCCTGCCTCCCCTGGACCACTACCTGCAACAGGTTCGGGATCGCCTGGACCTTGCCCTGCTCCAGACCCAGCGCCGCCAGCTGGACGCCCTGTATCAGGCCGCCGACAACAGCAACAAACCCTCCTTGGTGTTCCAGGCCAGTTATCTGATCCGCAAACCCCAGGGGTTTGAAGGCACCTGGGGCTCCAGTTACACCCTCACCCTGGGGTTCCAGATGCCCATCTTTGACGGCTTCAAGCGCGAGGGCGACCTGCGGCGCCTGGGCGCCCTGCGGGACCTTCAGGGCCTCCTGTACCGCAAACGGCTCCACGAAGCCGAGGCCGAGGTCCGCCGTCTGTACCGCGAGGCCCAGGTGGCCCAGCAGGAGTACGAGGCCCAGCAGGCCAACCTTCACCTGGCCCGGGAGGCCCTGCAGGTGGCCCAGGACCAGTACGAACAGGGCCTGATCTCCCAGATGGAATACCTGCAGGCCCAAAACACCTACGCCCAGGCCCGGTACGCAGCCCTGCAAACCCTCGCCCAGTTCCATCTCAAAAAACTGCTGCTGGAACAGGCCGCCCGGGTGGGCAGCAGCACCCAGGGATTCCAGCAACCGCAAGGAGGAGAAACCCATGAGAGCCCGTCGTCTTCGGCTCCTTCTGTGGACACTGGGCAGCATAGTGCTGCTCAGCAGTCCGGTGGCCTGCCGTAAACCCGGCACTTCCCAAAAGGCCGAATCCCCTGTGACCTTCGCCGTCCCGGCAGTGCATCCCCGCGTAGAGCCTCTGGTGAAATGGCTCGCCCTAACCACCCGGCTCCGGGCTCCGGTGGCACCGGTGCTGCCCAGCGTGGCCGCCCGGTTCCAGCGGTTCACCGTGGCCGAGGACGCGTGGGTGAAAAAGGATCAGGTGGTGGCCCTGCTGGATCGCAGTATGCCTGGCCTGAAGTTCCAGGAGGTCAAGGTGCTCGCCCCGGCCACCGGCCGGATCCATCTCCACGACCTGGACCCGGGCACGCCTGTGTCTCCCACCACACCCATCGCCGAAATCTACGAACCAGGGCCCCTGCGGTTCTCCTTGCTCCTGCCCGAGGTGTACCACGATGTGCTGAAACCCGGCGACCGGGTCCGGGTGGTGGTCGGAGCCGATACCCTACCCGCCCGCATCGTGCGGCGGGCCCCGGGCATTGATCCCCGGCTGGGCGCCCGGGAGGTGGTGGGCAGGCTGCTGGCCTCCTCGGACCGGGTGGTGCCCGGGCAAACGGCCCGGGTGCTGGTGCCCGTCGCCCGCCGGGAGCACGCGCTGGTGCTGCCCGCCGAGGCCGTCCAGGGTGAGGTCAACCCCTTCGTGTATGTGGTCCGCGGCGGCAAGGCCCACAAGGTGCCCGTGAAACTCGGCCTCACCACCCTCAAAACCGTAGAGATTCTGGAGGGCCTCACGATTCATGACACGGTGATCGCCTTTCCCATTGCCAACCTGAAGGAAGGCAGCCCGGTAAAGGTGGTGTGGTAGCCATGCAGCGCATCGCCGTACAACGCCCCGTACTGACCCTGGTGGTGTTCCTGGTAATCCTGGTGTTCGGGGTGCTGTCGCTCTTGAACCTGCCCATTGACCTGATGCCCGATGTGTCGCTGCCCACGGCCTCGGTGGTCACCCTCTATCCCGGTGCCTCGGCCGAGGATGTGGAGAAAAAACTGACCGATGTGCTGGAAGAAGCCATTTCCACCGTGCCGAATGTAGAGGAAATCACCTCCACCTCCTTTGAGAATGTGTCGTCCATCGTGGTCTCCTTCGCCTGGGGCACCGACCTGGACGCGGCGGTCAACGACCTCCGGGACCGGCTGGACTTTGTACGGCGTCAGCTGCCCGAGGACGCCGAGGACCCCTACATCTTCAAGTTTGATCTCTCGCAGTGGCCTGTTTTGATCGTGGCCGCGACCTCCGAGGATCCCACGCTGGACATCCGCAAGATCGTGGAGGACCAGGTGGTGGAGGAACTGCGGCGCGGCCACGATCAAAACAGGCC
>JALXEF010000147.1 GCA_027069855.1 Caldifarciminota bacterium | reverse complement strand
CCCCTCCCCTGCTCCTGCACCCCCTAAAAACGGCATCCCCTTTGCATACTCCCTTGCAAATCGGGTAAAGGAGGCCATCATGACCGGCGATCTCTGGGTACTCTCTGCCACGGCGGCCACCGTGGGCTTCTTGCACACGATCACGGGTCCGGACCACTATTTGCCCTTCGTGATGATCGGCCGGGCCCGGCACTGGAGCTACGCCCGGCTGGCCTCGGTGACCGTTCTGTGCGGAATAGGGCATGTGCTCTCGTCCATCGTGATCGCGCTCGTGGGCGTGGCCGCGGGCATCGCCCTGTCCCGGCTCCAGGCCCTGGAGGGGCTCCGGGGGAACTGGGCCGCCTACGCCCTCATGGGCTTCGGCATCGCCTACATGCTGTGGGGCCTGCGAAAAGCCTGGCGCGGCGAAACCCATAGCCACCTGCACCGTCACGCCGATGGCACCGTTCACAGCCATCCCCACCATCACCTGGACTCCGAGCACCTGCATCCCCACGGCGAAAACGAGAGCATCACCGTGTGGGTGTTGTTCGCCATCTTCGTGCTGGGGCCCTGCGAGCCGTTGATTCCCCTGGCCATGGTGCCGGCCGCCCGCCACTCCTGGATGGGCCTCCTCTGGATCGCCCTGATCTTCGGCCTGCTGACCGTCGGCACCATGACCGCCACAGCCCTCTTCCTGTATTCCGGCGTGCGGCGCATTTCCCTGCCCTGGCTGGAACGGTACATGCACGCCCTGGCCGGCCTGGTGATCGCGCTTTCCGGCGCCGCCATCGTGTTCCTGGGCCTCTAAAGGCCGTATACTGGAACCATGAGGGTGCGTGGGCCGGCCCGGCGTGTGCGCTGGAAACACCTGCAGCGGGTTCCGATCCCGGAAAAGTGGCAGCCCCTGCTCTGGGACCACCCTGAGGGCACGGCCCCTCTGGAAAAACTCATCCTGCGGGTCCTTCAGTACGGCACCTTCGCAGATCTCCAGGACCTGTACCACCGGTACCCCGGGGCGGTCGCCGATGTGGCCCGGCGCCACGCCCAGGAGGTTCCCCGGGGTGTCCACTTCTGGATCCGGGCCTGGGAACATGAACGGCGTTCCTGAAAAACACCTGCACCGCATCCTGGACCTGGCCCAGCGGGTCGCTCCCCTGATCCGGAGGTTTTACCTGGCCGGGGGCACGGCCCTGATGCTGCGCCACCGCCACAGGGTCAGCACGGACCTGGATTTCTTCCGGGAAACACCCTTTTCTTTTCGATACTGGGCCTGGAAACTTCGAAAACACCTGCCCGTGTCCAAAGAGGTTTACAGCCCGGACGCCGTGGACCTCTGGATTCAACAGGTCAAGGTGTCCCTGGTCTTCTTCCCTTTCAAGAACATTGAACCGCTGGAAGACTTTGACGGAATCCCCATGGCTTCAGACTATGACATTTTCCTCAACAAAATCTATGCAGCGGGACGACGCGTGGAGCCAAAGGACCCCATAGATTTTGTTTTCCTGGTGGAAACCTATCACTGGCCGTGGGAAAAGGTGAAACAGGATTTTGAAACCAAGTTCCCCGACCAAAATTTTGAGATTCACCTGGGCGCTATCTTGAACACCCAGGACTATCCGGATCTCTCCCCGGCCGTGCAAAGAAAACTCCAAAGCATCGCCGAGGAAGTTTTGGAATGGAAACGGAGCAGATAACCCCACCGATTTGCCGTATGCTGAAAACATGAAGGTCGGATTTCTGCAGTTTGCACCGGAGTTCGGGAACAAAGCGGCGAACCTGGAACGCATCCGCCGGTGGGTTCTGGAGGGCCCATCGCTGGATGTGCTGGTGTTGCCGGAACTCGCCACCACGGGCTATCTGTTTCTGAGCCCTGAAGAAGTGGCACAAGAAGCCGAGCCCATCCCCGAAGGTCCCTCATCGCAGCTCTTCCTGGACCTCGCCCGGCAGCGCAACCTGACCCTGGTGGTGGGCCTGGCCGAACGCGCCGACCACCGCGTGTACAACAGCGCGGCCGCCTACCTGCCGGACGGCACCACCGTGGTCTATCGCAAGGTGCACCTCTTCTGGAACGAAAAGGACCTGTTCGCGCCGGGCGACCTGGGGTTTCCGGCCTGGACCTTCCGCAATGCCCGGTTCGGGCTCATGATCTGCTTTGACTGGTACTTCCCCGAGGCAGCGCGCAGCCTGGCCCTGCAGGGCGCCGAAATCCTGCTGCACCCCGCCAACCTGGTGCTGCCCTGGGGCCAAACCGGCATGCAGTACCGGGCCTTAGAAAATCGGGTGTTCGCCGTGACCGCGAACCGCACGGGTGAAGAGCGCCGGGGCGGCCAGCACCTGAAGTACACCGGCGGCAGCCAGATCGTGGCACCCAACGGTGATGTCCTGCTGCGCGTGGGCCGCGAAACTGAGGGGATCTTCTTCGTGGACCTGGACCCGACCGCAGCCCGCGACAAGCAGATTACTCCCAAGAACCATCCCCTGGAGGACCTGCGGCCCGACCAGTACCGCCTCCCATGATCCGGCTGTTCCTGGTCCTTGGCCTGGCGTGGCACCTGGCCCGGGATCCCTGGATCGGACGGGACAAGGCCCAGCACCTGGCCCTCTCCTTCATCGTGACTTCAGCCGCCGACTACACCCTGGCCCGGCAGGGCAAGCCCCTGGCCTACCGGCAACGGGTGAGCCTGGGCCTGAGTTTCTCCCTGGGCCTTTTGAAGGAGGCCCACGATGCTCTGCGCCCCGGAGGTTCCGGCTTTTCCCCCAAAGACCTTCTGGCCGACGCCATAGGTTGCGCCCTGGCCTGGGCGCTGTATCCGTAGAACCGCCCCCAGCAAAAGCGATACCTTCCCCAGGGGAAGGATTAAGGCGGGATGAAAGGCGGCGTCTCGGCGTCGCGCCGAAAAGCTTTCCCCATAGACTTGACAAGTCCCCGACCCTGCCCGTAAAAATTCAAAGAACCCGGAGGTTGAACCTTGCACGGGCAACGGAAAACTGAACTACAGGATCGGCAGGAGGGAAGTCCCATCATAAATCCCTCGTTTCCAGCCCTCCAGGCCTCTTCCAGAACACCGTTCCCTTCTCAACCGAGGTCCGCAGATTCCCTTTCCACATCCCTCAGATTCCTGGAATCCCGGGCTTCCATCTCCCCTCTCCTGCTTCGCGTCGCTCTGCTCCTGATGGAAAACCCCTTCCCGCAGCCTCAAAAACCCTCCGAAGGCCCATAGGGGGAACCCCATGCCCGCCCTCGGCTGGAGCCTGTTCCTCTTTGCCTGGATCCAGGCCCAGGCAACCCTGGACCAGTACGGCCACGCCATGCTCATCACCTACGATATCCAGCAACCCTCCAGAGCCCAGGCCGTCTCCCGGGTGGACATCTGGTTCCATGTCAAAGGCCGGTCCTATCAGGTGGCCACCCACCGGTACTCCACTCCCGTCACCTCCTTCTCCGATACCTTCCCCTGGTTCTCTCAGAGCAAATGGCAGGGGGGAGACCTGGAGCTTGTTTTCCAGGGTGTAGATGGGACAAGAATTTCCCGGTATATCCCCGAGGATCAAATCCAGAGAAAGTCTCTGGAAATTCCTTACGATGGCGGGCCGATGCGGGTTTACGAACCTACAGTGCAGGAGGGCATAGGACCAGATAAATATGCCTGGAGGCATGCCGGGTATGACGATGAAAGCACCTTCTATTATCCCTTTCCTCTTTATCCCCCCCTGGAGTTCCGCTGGGAACGGCGATGGGGCTATGCAGGATCATGGGCGTCTGAAAACTCGGGAACCATAGCCAACGGGGTGTTCTATGTAGCGAAAGAGGTGGCGTGGAACCGGATCGCGGCCCATGACATCTACACCGGGAAGTTGATATGGGACCGACGGGCAACCTCCAATGTGTGGACGGCGAGTTTGGCGGAGGGGGATACCATCCTTTTCTTTGGATGCTCCATCGGCTACACCCCCTGGCAGGATACGACCTTCTACGCCATGAACCTCCATACCCATGAAATTATATGGGCGTTAGTGGGCTATGGAACGGTGGAATATTCGCCACTCACGATGGATTCATTGGTTTATGTGCCCACGCTACAGGATACCACCAGTGCGTATACGGTATCCGGACAACTGCTCTGGAAGGCCCCGTTAACTGATAACCATCCAGTATACGCGATGGGGAGGATAGTGGGGTATACCCCAAGTAACGACCCTGTGTTTCCCTGGGACACGTTGAACATGGTGATCTGTCGAGATGCCCACGGGGGGGATTCGCTGTGGGCATATTCTCAGAGGAACTGGATGGGGTTCCCTACGCTCTATGGGGGGCAGGTGTACATCAGTTTTTTCATGGATAAACTCTTCTGTTTTGATCTGATGACCGGGGACACTGTCTGGGGGAGAACCTGGACGATCCCAGGGTTATCGGTGGTACCAAGATCTCCCTTCAGTCATTACAACGGACTAAGTTTTCTTTCGTACGGACAGTGGGTAGGAGGGGGAGGAACTGTGACCGATACCATATATACCCATGTAGAGGTTTACCAGAGTGCGACAGGCAAAATACTGAATCACTGGATTTTCGCTCCCTCTGGTCAAAATGGAGGGGTTACATCTTACACACCTATTACAAAAAATGATTATTTTTGGGTGAACAGTTACGATTACATATACATTCTCTTTCAAGACAGTTTGATTTCCATCACACAACTCCCACCCCGGTACTATGCAGGATACTCAGGTTCCTGGTTTTTCCCCATTTTTTGGAAAACCTTTTTGATCCATGCAACAGACCACTGGATCTTTACCTATCAAGGGTTAGACACCGCAGCCTCACCGGACACCCAGCCCCCCAATCCCATCCCCTCCGTTTGGGTTCCTCCCCTACAGCGGTACCCCCTTACACTCTCCCTAAGCCTTGACGCGTATACTTCGGTAGGAATTGATCTTTACAATGTTGCGGGCCAACTACAAACGCGTATCTTTCATTCCAGCCTCCCCCCCGGAGAAACCCTCTTAGAATTTCCCTCCCTCTCGTTCCCCTCGGGAACTTACATCCTAAAGGTTTCATTGGGGACAAAAAACATTTTCAAGAAAGTGGTCTACTTCCAAACCCAAGGGGGTGTACCATGAAGAGGTTCAATCCCCCACCCGACTGAAATGCTCCAACGGTTCCCTATCTAACGGAAACATCCCCCATTGTTGAAAAGAGACACTGCAGTCCAAGAACTCCGACATCAGGTGGGGCGAGGCTTTCGTCACACCTGAAACCGCCCCTGCGGATCGGGCGCCCAGATCCACCTGCCTCGTAGGAGCCGCTTTAGCGGCGATTTTCCGTTAGCAACGCCCTGGATATCCGCCGACGACCGTTTCTGCTGGGCAGGTCGCGGCTAAAGCCGCTCCTACAAAGACACAACGGCAGGGAACACCCTGTTGGGCTGCTACCGGGCCTCCTGTTCCTTCTGTTTCACATACTCCTTCAGCCACTCCAGGGTGACGGACTTGGGGCGTTCAATGGGCAGGCCCAGGGCGCGGTCCCAGATCAACTGGCTCAGAATGCCGATGGCCCGCGACACTCCAAAGAACACAGTGTAATACGGGAACTCCCGGATGCCGTAGTGGTACAGCAACACGCCGGAATGGGCGTCCACATTGGGCCACGGGTTTTTGGCCTTGCCGTGCTGCTTCAGCACATTGGGGATCACCTCGTAGAGCATGCTCACGATGCGGAACAGTTCGTCGTCGGGCATGTACTTGAGGGCGAACTCCCGGAAGGCGGTGTACCGCGGGTCGGTCCGCCGCAGCACCGCATGGCCGTAGCCGGGGATCACCCGCCCGGCGTTCAGGGTATCCCAGGCGTACCGCTCAAGGTCGGCCTTGGTGGGCATCCGGTCGCCGAAGCTCTTTTTGAGTTCCAGGATCCAGCGGAGCACCTCCTGGTTGGCCAGACCGTGCAACGGCCCGGCCAGGCCGTTCATGGCCGCCGACAGCGCGTAATAGGCATCGGACAGGGCCGAGGCCACCAGGTGCCCGGTGTGCGCACTCACGTTGCCGCCCTCGTGGTCGGAGTGCAGCACCAGGTACAGGCGCATGAGTTCATAGACCTCGGGGTTGTCGTAGCCCAGCATATGGGCGAAGTTGGCCGCCCAGTCCAGCGAGGGGTCGGGCTCAATCTGCTGGTCGTCGCGGTAAAGGTAACGGTACACAAAGGCGGCCACCCGGGGCAGCCGGGCCAGGAGGTCCAGCACATCCTCGTACATGTACTCCCAGTACTCGGCCTTGGAGATGCCCTCGGCGTAGGCCCTGGCAAACTTGGAGTCCATGCGCATGGCCAGGATGCCCAGGGAGAAGAGGGTCATGGGATGGGAATCCCGGGGCAGCGCCCGGATCATGTCAAACACATAGCCGGGCACCTCCATGCGCTTTTTGAACTCCTCCTGGATCTCGCGCACATCCTGTTCGGTGGGCAGGTCGCCCGTGGCCAGGAGGTACAGGATGCCCTCGGGCAGGGGTTCGTGGCCGCCCGGAGCCTTGGGCAGGAGTTTGCGGACCTCGGGAATGGTGTATCCCCGGAACCGGATGCCCTCAAAGGGATCCAGGTACGACCCCTCCCACACCATGCACCGCACGCCCCGCATTCCGCCGTAAGCCTGCTTCACCGTGACTTCCGAGATTACCACCGAATCGTACTTCTCCCGGAAGTCATGGGTCTCCTCCACCCTTTGCAGGATCTTTTCGCGGAGTTTTTCTTTGAAAGCCATGACACGCCTCCTATGGTTTTGAGGCCGGTTTTCCATCTGCCGCCATCACCGATTATAGGTCCTCGGGGTTTGTCCTTGCAAGGATGCGCTCCAGCAACAGCCGGGCGCTCTGTTTCCGGTTGCCGTAGAGGGCCGGGCCCACGCAGGAGGGGCACCCGCGGTCGCAGCCGCAGGACCGCACGCGTTCCAGGGCCGCCTCCAGAATGCGTTGCCGCGCCACATAAAACCCCTCGGCCAGGCCGGTGCCGCCCGGGAAGGTTTCGTACACATACAGCGTGGGCCGGAACTCAGGCGAGGTGCCCTCCGGGGCTCCTTCCAGCCGCACCGGATTGCCGGGCTCGGTGGCCCAGGTGCCGCGCTCCGTGCCCAGGTGCACCCCCAGGTCGTTGGGGTCGCACATGAGGAATAGGGGGCCGAGGGACCGCAGCAGGTGCAGGATGCCCCAGAGGCCGAGTTCCAGGTCGCGGCGGTCCAGGCCGAGCCCCTGGAACACCTCGGGTTCTAAGGTGAGCCAGAAGGCGGTGGTATGCATTTCGTCTTCGGGCAGGTGGACCCGGCCGAAGCCCACATTCTCAAAGGTGGTCATGCGCACCTTCTTGAAGCCCACCACCTTGCGGGTCACCAGCACATCGCCGAACCGGGCGGCCACCGGGCCCTGCACGGCCTCCTCAAAGGGTTCCAGCACCCGCACGCGGGTGTAGTCCAGGGCGTCGGTGTAGTACTCTACCGACACCTCCCGCACGTAGGCCTTGCGCTCGGTGTAGTCCAGGCGCTGCACCTCGTACTGTTTGCCACCGTGCAGGTAGATGGCATGGGGATGGAGCAGCATGGGGGCCGAATGGAAATCCACTTCCCCGATGATCCGGGGCCGGCTGCCGGTTTGGTCCACCACCACGAAATTCTCCTCGGACACGGTGCGCAGGGAGAACTCATCGGCCGGGAAGTGCTCCGAGGTCCAGTGGTACCGGCCCTCGCTCTTATACACCACACCCTGTTCCTCCAGGAAAGCCAGGAGAGGCGCGATGTCGGCGTCGCCGAAGGCCTCGCCCTCCTGGAAGGGCAGTTCAAAGGCCGCACACTTGAGGTGCTGCATCAGGATGAGCAGGTTGTTGGGGTCAATGAGGGCCTGTTCCGGGCTCTCCTCAAACAGGTATTCCGGGTGCTGGGCCAGGAACTGGTCCACCGGCGCGGCAGTAGCCACGAGGACAGCCAGCGACTCGCCCTGGCGGCGGCCGGCGCGGCCCGCCTGCTGCCAGGTGGAGGCGATGGTACCGGGATAGCCTGCCAGCACGGCGGCATCCAGGCTTCCGATGTCCACGCCCAGTTCCAGGGCGTTGGTGGATACCACCAGGTGGATCCGGCCTTCCCGGAGTCCCTCCTCAATGGCCCGGCGTTCCCTGGGCAGGTAGCCGCCCCGGTACGAGGCAATGCGGCCCTGCTGGTCGGCCCGGCGCACTACGGCCTTTTTGAGCTTTTCCAGCAGCACCTCCACATTCAGGCGGCTCCGGGCGAACACGATGGTCTTCACGCCGTGCTCGTAAAGGAACCGGGCCAGCTGATAGGTCTCCTCCAGGTAGTTGGCCCGGATTCCGTGCTCAGGATCCACAATGGGTGGCATCCAGAACAGGAAGTGCTTGCGGCCCTGGGGTGCGCCGCTCTCCCGGATCACCTGGAAGGGTTCGCCCAGGAGATTGCGGGCGTGTTCCGCAGGGTTGCCGATGGTGGCCGAGGTGGCGAGATACTGCACCTCGGTGCCGTAATGGCGCAGGATCCGTCGGAGCCGTCGGAACACATTGGCCACATGGCTGCCGAACACGCCCCGGTAGGCGTGGATCTCGTCCACCACCACGAAGCGCAGCCCCTGAAAGAGGTGCATCCAGGCCGGATGATGGGGCAGGATGGCCTTGTGGAGCATGTCGGGGTTGGTCACCACGATCCGGCCCTCGTTCCGGATGGTCCGGCGGAGGTCGCGGGGCGTATCGCCGTCGTAGGTGTGGGCGCGGAGAGGCACCTGCAGCGCCTGTTCCAGGCGTTGCAGCACGGCCACCTGGTCCTGGGCCAGGGCCTTGGTGGGAAAGATGTACAGGGCGCGGGCCTCGGGATGCTGCAGCAGGTGGTTCACCACCGGCAGGTTGTAGGCCAGGGTTTTGCCGGAGGCCGTAGGGGTGGCCAGGAGAACATGGGCGCCCTGGCTTACGGCATCCAGGGCTTCCCGCTGGTGCGCGTACAGGCGCTGAATGCCCAGGCGTTGCAGGGCCTCCCGGAGCCGGAGATCCAGGGTTTCGGGGAGGTCGGCCCACCGGGCCTCGCGGGCCGGCAGGATCCGCCAGGCCCGGATCCGGCGGCGCAGGGTCTCATCCCGCCGAAGGGCCTCCAGAACCTCCGGAACGCTCATGCAACCTCGGGTTCAGGGAGTTTGAAGATCTGGTCCAGCACGTACCGGCGGATTTCCTCCACCGGCCGTTCGGGCACGAGCCGCCGCCCCTGGTCCATCACCTTCTGGAGCACGGGGTTCATGGGCGCGCCGCACCGGGGGCAGGCGGGCGGCTCGGTGGCATCGCGGGGTTCGGGTTCCACCTGATACACCAGGCACTCCTCGCAGCGGTACACCTGTTTGCGGCCGCCGAACTTGCCCTTCTTGGCCACGGGCTGGGTGCCGATGGCCACGATGTCCATGGCGAAGTCAATGGTGGGGGCGTTGGAAATGCTGGTGCCCACGCCGAAGCCCCGGGCGCCGGCCTCCTTGAGCCGGCGGATGTTCTTTTCGGAAAGGCCGCCCGACACGAACACCTCCACATGCCGATACCCCCGGATATCCAGTTCCCACCGCACCTCGCGCACGATGCGGGCGAAGTCGCCCCGCCGCGATCCCGGGGTATCCAGCCGCACGGCCTTGAGGTTGGGGATGGTTTCGGCGGCCTCCAGGGCCTTCTGCTTTTCGTCGCCGTAGGTATCAATGAGGGCGATACGGGGGACCTCCGGCGGCATCAGCCGGTCAAAGGCCTTCCAGGCCTCGGTTTCGCCCAGCACGATGATGAGGGCGTGGGGCATAGTGCCCTGGGGCCTGCGGCCGATGGTTTCGGCCCCCAGGATGCTGGACACGCCGTCGCACCCGCCGATGAAGGCGGAACGGTCGATCACCGGGGCCAGGGCCGGATGCATCCGGCGGATGCCGAAGGAAAGCACCGGCACCTCGCCGGCCAGGCGTTTGATGCGGGCCGCGCGGGTGGCCACGCCAGAGGACTGGCACAAAAACCCGAGGATCGGGGTTTCGTAGACGGCAAAGGCCCGGTACTCCCCCTCAATAGCCATCACGGGCACCGGGACATCCGTGTGGTCGCGGTTCCGGAACACCGTGCCCTCGGGCAGGGCGTAGACATCCACGGGCAGGCCCTCCAGGAGCCTTAGGGCTTCCTCCAGGCCCACGAACACGGCCCATTCGTATCCATTGGGCAGGGAAGAGGCGGTGAATTCGGCATAAACCCGGGTGTGATCGTCCAGTTGTTCCAGGATCCGACGGGTGCGTTCAAAGTAGATGTCGGTGGTTTTCCCCTGGCGGATCTCCTCGTCTCTGGCCACGAAAAACCTGCGTTCCATGCCTATTAGTGTACAGCCGTGGGTTCCCCGAGCCCTATCGGGGCAACGCGGCATCGGGCGCTCCTGCATCCAGCCCGGCGGGTGGCGTCCGCGGAAGCGCAACAGGATGCCAGAGACCACGGCCCGCGGGAACGGGTTGTGGCAGGGGTTTTGCAGAAATGCAGGGGTTGGGGAAAGCCAGGCGACCAGGAGGGCTGGAAGGGGCTGAAAATCTAACAAAAAGGAGCCCCGGTATGTTGACACACCTGAGGCCGAGACCTACAATTTTGCTTCAAAGTGGACCACATCAGGGCACAATCCGGGCCCGTAGCTCAATGGCAGAGCGGCGGACTCATAATCCGTTGGTTGCAGGTTCGAGTCCTGCCGGGCCCATTTTTTATTTCCCCCCTTGTCCTGCGGTCCGTACCTGAAACAAGGAGGATTTCATGGGAGCCTACCTGTCGCTCGCCGTTTTCGTTCTGGTCGCGGTTGCCATCGCGCTGGTGACCATGGGCCTGGCCATCATCCTGCGGAAACGGGGCCGGCCCGAGGGTGAAAAGTACCAGAACTACGAATGCGGCGAGGTTCCCCAGGGCACGCCATGGATCCGGTTCCATGCCGGCTACTATCTCGTGGCGCTCATCTTCATCCTGTTTGATGTGGAGGCCCTGTTCCTGTTTCCCTGGGCCCTCACCCTGAAGCACCTCGGGATCCTCGCCTTCGTAGAAATGACGGTGTTCGTGGTGATCCTCCTGCTCGGCTGGCTGTACGCCTACAAAAAAGGAGCCATTGAATGGGTGTGACCCGTGAGAAGGTCAACTCTCCCCTGGAGGACCTCTTTGATGTGGTGGAACGGTGGCCCGGCGGCGGCCTGGTGATCGCGCCCCTGGAAAAACTCCTGGCCTGGGGCACCAAGTCCTCGCTCTGGCCGCTGACCTTCGGGCTCGCCTGCTGCGCCATCGAGATGATGGCCACCTTCGCCTCCCGGTTTGACATGGATCGCTTCGGCGTCGTGATGATGCCCTCGCCCCGCCGCACCGACGTCATGATCATCGCCGGTACCGTCACCGTCAAAATGGCCCCCCGGATCCGCCGCCTGTACGAACAGATGCCCCATCCCAAGTACGTCATCGCCATGGGCTCCTGCGCCATCTCCGGCGACCATTACCGCCATGTGTACTCCGTGGTGCCCGGCGTGGACCGCGTGATCCCCGTGGATGTCTATGTGCCCGGTTGCCCGCCCTCGCCCGAGGCCCTTATGGAAGGCATCATGGCCCTGCAAAAGAAGATCATGCAGGAAACGGAGCGGAAGAAATGAGCCTGCCCCAGGACTTGATCCAGGCCTTCGGCGTGGAGGTGAACGAGCAGGGCATCCCCTATGTGCCCAAGGATCGGCTGCCGGACCTCGCCCGGGCCCTTAAGGAGAAGGGCTTTCGGTTCTTCGTGTTCGTCACGGCCGTGGATTACCGCGAGTACCTGGAACTCGTGTACCTGATCCGCAACCTGGACACCCTGGAGGAAGCCTTCTTCAAGGTAAAGATCCAGGACGGCGAAACCGTTC
>JALXEF010000146.1 GCA_027069855.1 Caldifarciminota bacterium | reverse complement strand
GGCCTGGAGCAACCCTTAGAGTTCGCCCCGAAGGAAGAGGTCAATGCCGGTGGCCGCATGGCGTCCGTCGGCCACGGCACTGATGATGTCCGCCCTGGGGTTGAAGATGTCGCCACCGGCAAAGATCTTGGGCACCGGGGTTTGCCGATGGGCGTTGGCCACGATCTTGCCCCGTTCGTCGGTGATGGCCCGGCGCAGGTCCTCCGGTACGAAGGACAGATCCACGGTTTGGCCGATGGCCGCGATGAGCATGTCCGCCTCCAGGGTGTACACCTGGTCCTCAATGGGAACCGGTCGGGGCCGTTTCCCCGGGCCCTGGTCCACCATGCGGGTTTTGACATACTTCACGGCCACCATCCGGCCGTCCGTGTCCTTCACGATCTCCACGGGCAGGGTTTGGGGAAGGAACACCACGCCTTCGTCCAGGGCCTCGCGTTTCTCCTCGTCGGAGGCGGGCATGTCCTCCACGCGTCGCCGGTACATCACATAGGACTCCTCGGCGCCCAGGCGGAGCGGGGTGCGGCAGGCATCCATGGCCACATCGCCGCCCCCTACGACCACCACGCGTTTGCCCACCTCCACGGGCTCTCCCAGGTTCACCCGTTTGAGGAACTCAATGGCCTGCCAAACCCCCCGGGCGTCCTCTCCGGGGATGCCGAGGGTCCAGGGCTTGTGGTGCCCCACGCTGATGAACACGGCGTCAAACTCTTCCACGAGTTGCTGGAAGGGCACATCGGTGCCCACCCGGGTGTTGAGCCGGAGGTCCACCCCCAGCGACAGGATGTACCCGATTTCCTTGTCCAGGGTTTTCTGGGGGAGCCGGTACCGGGGGATCCCGACCCGCATCATGCCGCCGGGCACCGGGAGCGCCTCAAAGATAGTAACCTCGTGGCCCTTGAGCCGCAGGTAGTAGGCTGCGGTGAGGCCGGCCGGGCCCGCCCCTATGATGGCCACCCGCTTGCCGGTGGAGGGGGGAATCTGGGGCTGGAGCACGCGGCGGTAATCGTCAATCTGGCTGGTGGCAAAGCCCTTGAGGAAGCGGATCTGGATGGGGTCTCCGCGGTGCTCGTACACGCAGGCGGTTTCGCAGCGGTGGGTGCACACGATTCCGCAGACCTCGGAAAAGGGATTGGTGCGGAACATGATGCGCAGGGCCTCTTCGTAGTCGCGGCGGGCGATGGCGGCGATGTACTCCGGAATGTCCATCTGGGTGGGGCAACTCTGGATGCAGAGCCCGCAGCCCAGGCACCGTTGGGCCTCCAGAACGGCCTGTTCCTCGGTGAAGCCCAGCAGCACCCAGTCAAAGTCGTGTTTTCGCTCGTTGGGGTCGCGTTCCGGCATTTCTATGCGTTCGTACACCAGCAGGGAGGCCTGGGGCTCGGAGCGCCAGCCGCGGCCGTCGTCGCGCCGGTTGTCGGGCACGAAAACGAAATCGTTGCGATCCTCGGATACCAGCAGGTAATCGCGGCTGAGCTTCAGGGATCCGGTGGGACAAACATCCACGCACTGGCCGCAGAAGCTGCATCGTCCGTAGTCCACCCGTGGGCGGAGGGTGGTGCGGCCGGGGCCGTCGGGCACGCCCTCCACCTCCACCATCTCAATGGCCTCGCAATTGCAGATTTTGGCGCAGTTGCCGCAGCCGATGCACAGGTCCAGGTCGTTGGCGTGCAGGCCCCGTTCCCGGTCGGCGGCTTCCTTCTTCTCAAAGGGGAGCCGCACGGTATGGGGCTTTTCCACCAGAAACCGCAGGGCGGTAAGGGGATTGAACAGATCTTTGACTTCCGGTGCCATGGTTTCACCTACCGGTCAATGTCTGGAGGGCACACATCCAGGGAAAACATGAAGGGTGCCACATCGGCCACCCGGGCCCCCTTCAGCAGGTCTTCCAGCACCAGGATGCCGTGGGTCATGCTGGGGCCCCGGACATGAACCCGATAGGGTTTGATGCCGCCGTTGGACACCACATAGTAGCCGTACTCGCCCTTGGAGGATTCCACGCGAACGAAGGCATCGCCGGGCGGCGGGGCCCAGTCGAAGGGATTGCGCAGCACCTCCTTGTTGAGCACCGGCTCGCCGACGGTGCGGTCCAGTTCCTCCAGCACCTGGTACAGGATATGGATGCTCTGCTCAAACTCCAGGCGGCGGAGCAGTACGCGGTCGTGGATATCGCCGTTGGGCAGGGTGGGCACTTCAAAGTCCAGTTCGGGATACACCAGGTAGGGATCGTCGCGCCGGACATCGGCCTGTACGCCGGTGGCCCGCAGATTGGGCCCGGTAACCCCCATGGACAGGGCATACTCCCGGGAAATCACGGCCACCCCGATGGTACGGCGTTTGAACACGGCGTTGTCAAACAGCAGGCGGTCGTAGTCCTTGAGGCGCTGTTGCAGGTACCGGAGGGTTTCGCGCAGCCTCTGGGTGAATCCCTCGGGGGTGTCGCGGCGGACGCCGCCGATGGTCGTGTAGATGTGGTACACCCGGCCGCCGGTGAGTTCCTCAAAGCGGTCCAGAAGGTAATCGCGGTCGCCCACGGTCCACTGGGGCAGGGTATAGAGCCCCAGGGCGCCGGCGATGCCCCCGAAGTACAGGAGGTGGGCCTGGAGTCGGGACATTTCCAGGACCATCACCCGCAGGAACTGGGCGCGCCGGGGCACCTCCAGGCCGGCGATTTCCTCCACGGCCAGCGAATAGGCCACTTCGTTGACATCGGGATCGGGTACGCAGATGCGGCACACCAGCGGAATGTTCTGCACCCAGCGGCGTTGCTCAATGAGTTTCTCAAAGCCCCGATGCAGGTATCCGGGATTGGCGCGGGCCTCCACGATTTCGTCGCCCACGGCCTTCAGGTGTACCCCGAAGTTCCCGGTGATCCCCACATGCTGGGGCCCGATAAAGTACTCAAACTCGCGCACTTCGCCTTCGGGAAAGGGCAGGTTCATTTTTTCCGAAACCCCTTGTACGGTTGTTCCCGACGCGTGAACAACTCGGTTTCAATGGAGCGCATGCCGTACACCTCTTCGGCAAAACGGCGGGTGTCAAAGTCCTTGCGCATCGGCGGCGGGCCCTGCCAGTCTTCCAGAACGAAGGGCACCAGGCGTGGATTGCCCGGAAAACGCACGCCGAACATTTCGTGGATGTCGCGCTCGTAGGTCTGGGCCACCCGGAAGATCTGGCGAGCGGTGGGCATGGTGGGGTGATCCCGTGGAATCCGGGTTTTCACCATGACATGGAACCGGTAGGTGTAGGACCAGAGGTGGTACACGAGTTCAAAGGCGTTCTCCTCGATCCAGTCCACGCAGGAGATGGCCGAAAGGTGCCCGAATCCCTGGGCCTTCAGGAAGGCCAGGGCCGGCAGCACCTGGGGCTGGGGGAGATGAACCTGGAGACGACGGACCCGGGGAAGGTGAACCCGGGCTTCGGGGAAGGAGGATTCCAGCAGGGTTTTCAGGTCTTGCGGGGTCATGGCAGGGCTCCCCATCGGTTCACATCCATCACCTTGGCCTGGTTTGCCCGGTACCAGGCCAGGTTCTCGCGGTACCGTCGCCAGCCGTCGAATTCGCCCCGGGCGATGCCCTCCTGGAGCCGCACGAAGGCTTCAATGATGGCCTCGGGCCGGGGCATACAGCCGGCGATGTACACATCCACAGGCAGGTAGAGGTCCAGGCGTT
>JALXEF010000145.1 GCA_027069855.1 Caldifarciminota bacterium | reverse complement strand
GATAGTCGCTGTTCAGGGGGATACGCCACACCCGCGGATACTTTGCCAAATTCAGGGTATGATTGGCAGCCACGATCACCGGCCGATGCTGGCTCTCACAAAGGGTGAGCAGCGCCCGAAGATCCGGAAGGTCCATAGGGCCAGCGATGACCACCGTTACCTTCTCTAAGTGAGCAGGAAGTTCCTTAGGGCTGAGGGTTTGAAGTTCCAGGGAAGGGCTTTGGGCACCTTTGAAGGCGTACTGCACGCCCCGAAGAAAGGCCTCAGAGAGCGGGCCCTGCTGGGGATCGGTGACCACAGCCACCCGAAGGGGGCCGGGGCCTCCGCACCCCGCCGTCATCCCCAATAGGATAGGAATCCAGAGAAAGCGCCACATCCTATGCCTCCTCTTTCACCTTAGCATACGCGTGTCGGGGATTTTGGTCAAGGAATTCGCCGGTGGGGGTGGTGTGGAAAGCAGAAACCGGGCCGTCGCCGGCCCGTTTTGTGGTGACTCCTAAAAAGCGGGCGGCCCCTTTCGGGGCCGCCCGACGGGTGCTCTGGGGATGGAAAGCCTACTGCATGGTGGGCATCATGCCCCGGCGCATCCCGGGCATGGGAACCTCCTTCATCAGCCCGGCGAACTTCTCAGGGCCCAGGGCTTTGCGAAGATCCAGCATCGCCTGCAAGCAAAGGCCCTGAAGGGACTTTTGCTGGGCCCACAGGTTTTCGTGGGCCTTCCGAAGGTCCTGCTCGGAGGCCTGGGGATCGCTCATCAACTCGCGGGCCTTCCAGTGGGCAATCTGCACCTCGGTGCGCTGCCGCAGAAACTTCTCCAGGTACTGGTCCTTGAGGGTCCGTACCCGCTGCAGGGTTTCGCCTTCGGCCATGGCCTCGGCCCTCTCAAAGACCAGGGGGAGCGGGAACATCCCCATGCCGTGTCCCATCATCATGGGCATCATGGGCCGATGGGGCCCCTGGCCGGGCATCATGGTGCCCATGCCACCGAAACCCCGCATCATCTGGGCTGCTGCAGGCTGGGCCAGGAACAGCAGCCCTCCCACCACAGCAAGAGAAAGGATCCAGCGCTTCATGTGAACCTCCTTTGGTTCAGGTTTGACTAAACTATATAGTAGAATTGGACCGCGGTCAAGCCGCGAAATTCGCAAGCCGAACCTCGGGGCTTTCCCTCCGGCACCGGTGGTGCAGGAAAAACCAGAAACAGCCGCCGGTGCCTCCGTGGGAACGGCCAAAGGGAACGGACGGGCCGGTGGTTCCCGGCAAACCTGTACAATGAACAGGCCATGAAGTTCCGGTACCAACGGTGGATGCTCCGGGCTTCGCTGCTGTATCTCCTGGTGGGGATCACCCTGGGGCTGCTCATGTATCTCGGCCAGGGTATGGCCGGCCTGGGGTGGACCTATCGCCTGTACACCACCCATGTGCATCTGATCCTGGTGGGAGCGGTCATGCAGGTCATCATGGCGGTGGCCCTGTGGATGTTTCCCCGGCGGAAGGAACCCCCGTACTGGACCCCGGAATCCCAGGGGCTCACCCTGTTCGGCATCTTTAACCTGGGGGTGGTGCTGCGTTCCCTGGCCGAGCCCTGGAGCCTGGTCTCACCGTCTCTTTACTGGATCGGTGTTTTAGGGGTTTCACTGGAGATCCTCGGTTTCTTCTACTTCGCCTACCTTATCCTGCAGCGGATCCGCGCCCCCGGCTCCTCGCGCCGTTCTTGAGGGCTACTCCGTAAGCGGCGACCCCGGAACGCTGCGTCTTGGCACTCTCTTATATCCGACCAGATCCTTCCCTTCCCGGCAGAGGAGCAATCCTTCAGACCCTTGGATACAAGCAGAGAGCTCCTGGAGTGCGGCCCAGACCCTTTCCTGGTAGAAACGGCTCTCTACAGCCTTTGATGCCTGTTCCTTTTTCCGGGAAACGGAATCTTGTGGGACCGAGAACCCAAGCGTGGTGCCCAATAGGCGGGATGGTTGCATCGGGAAAAGCCTTATGCCTCGGCGGCCACAACTTCGCCGGACAGCGGCTGTCACGGGAGAGGCGCCCTCACAACCTCTCCGTATGCTGGCCTGGTGCCAGCCGGGACCTTGACAAGCAAGGACGAACCCCTTAGCCTATAAAAGGCAGGAAGGTTAATTCTGGATTCATTACAAACTTAGCAAGTTATTTGAAGAATCTGGAAGCATCCTTCCCACAAAAGCGGTAAGATGATGGGGGATAGAGGGCCATCAATCATCAAAATGTCCACCGCAGGGGTAACGACAAACCCTTGCCGACCTTTATTCGCATCTGGACAGCAAAGGCTTTTTGCTCCTTCATCATAATTTCCCATCCAAAAATCCCCTCTCCCCAAAACGAAAGAGACAAACCCCACGCGGTTTGTAAAAGTACAGGTCAACAAGGAGGGTAACCTATGGGACGATACCACAGAGTTAAAGGGTGGTATCTGGGTGTGTTGGGCCTGTTCCTGCCGGTCGTAATGTTCTCCGGCTACTGGACCCATGCAACCGTGGACACAACGGGAATCGTAGGCAAGCACACCTCTATCGCCATAGATGCCAACGGCAATCCCCACATCAGCTACTTTGACTCCACCCACCTTGATCTGAAGTATGCATACCTGTCAGGAGGGTCATGGCATATTGAGACCGTGGACACAACAGGAGATGTAGGCTGGTACACCTCCATCGCCCTGGATGCCAACGGCAACCCCCACATCAGCTATTACGATGCAACCCATGGATACCTGAAGTATGCCTACAAATCCGGAGGCTCCTGGCACATTGAAGTGGCGGACTTGTGGGGAGGCGGATACCCCTCCATTGCGCTGGATGCCAATGGCAACCCCCACATCAGCTATTACGATTCTGTCAGTTATTACCTACGGTATGCCTACAAATCCGGGGGGATGTGGTATCGGGAGTCTGTGGATACAACGGTACATGTGGGCAGACACAGCTCTATTGCGCTGGATGACAATGGCACCCCCCACATCAGCTATTACGATGCAACCCACGGATACCTAAAGTATGCTTACAAAACTGGAGGTTCCTGGTCCCGTAGGGTAGTGGACACACTGGCAGCTACGCTCGCGTCTACTTCGATCGCTCTGGATGCCAACGGCAACCCTCATATCAGCTATTGTTTTCCATGGGGCTGGGTTAATGATGGTTTGAAGTATGCCCACTGGTCCGAAGGTTCATGGCACAAGGAGGTAGTGGATACACTGGGACTATATACAGGTTGGTGGAATTCTATCGCTCTGGATGCCAACGACAACCCCTACATCAGCTATTACACTTACGGATACGGCCTGAGGTATGCCTATAAGTCCGGGTGGTCATGGCACATTGAAACCGTGGATGACATGGTACTTGGGGCGTACACCTCCATTGCGCTGGATGCCAATGGCGCCCCCCACATCAGCTATTACGATGAAACCAACAAAGATCTTCGTTACACCACCACTGCCATCCGCCTCCTCTACCCCAATGGCGGTGAGGTGTGGCACCCCGGCGAGACGCAGATTATTCGCTGGGTCGGTGCAGGCCCCATTGACATTTACTTTTCACCGGATGGGAACACCTTCCAATTGCTGGTCAGCAATGTGAGCGGGGGCTCCTATTCCATCATTGTTCCCCAGGTTTACACGGAGAACGCTGTGATGAAGATTTCCCGCGACAGTTTTCCACCTTCGGTGGACTTCAGCGACGGTTCCTTCAGCATCATCCGCCAGTCCACGGCACCTGTAGGAAAGTTCCATGATGAGGTTGTGGATGCGGTGGGAGGGGTGGATTACGGTACATCCACATCCATGGCTTTAGATGCCAACGGAAATCCCCATATCAGCTATTACGATGGAACCAATTATGACCTAAAGTACACCTACAGGTCCGGAGGTTCCTGGCACACTGAGGTTGTGGATACAACAGGAAATGTGGGCTTGTACACTTCCCTCGCCCTGGATATCAGCGGCAACCCCCACATCAGCTATTACGATTCCACCAACCAAAACCTGAAGTATGCCTACAAGGCCGAAGGGATATGGCACATTGAGACCGTGGATGCGACGGGAGCTGTTGGAGGGTATACTTCCATCACCCTGGACGCCAACAGTAACCCCCATATCAGTTATCGTGATTATACGCATTATAGGCTGAAGTATGCCTACAAGGCCGAAGGGATATGGCACACAGAAACTGTGGACACATCGTCATACGCGGATTATGACACCTCTATTGAGATTGATGGCAACGGCAATCCCTGTATCAGTTATTATGATTACACCGGAGATAATCTGAAGTATGCGTACAAGTCCGGGGGCACCTGGCACATTGAAACCGCGGACGGAACAGGAAATGTGGGCTTGTACTCTTCCCTGGACCTGGATGCCAGCGGCAACCCCCACATCAGCTATTTCGATTGGTTCAACAATGAGCTAAAGTATGCCTACAAATCTGGAGGCTCATGGCATATTGAAACCGTGGACACTACGGGAGCTGTGGGCTACTTTACCTCTCTTTCCCTGGATGCCAGCGGCAACCCCCATATCAGCTATTACGATGGAATCAATTCCAACCTAAAGTATGCTTACAAATCCGGAGGCTCCTGGCACATTGAAACCGTGGACACCACGGGAAATGTGGGCTGGTATACCTCTCTCGCCCTGGACGCCAACGGAAATCCCCACATCAGTTACCTTGATCACACAAGCAATGACTTGAAGTATGCAACCACTGCCATTTCCCTCTTTAGTCCCCGTGGTGGTGAGACCTGGAATGTCGGGGCCAATGCCACCTTGAGATGGGGTGGCCCACGGGACATTGATGTGTACATCTCCCTCCAGGGTGGCGACGACTGGCAATCTCTCCTCACGGGTATCTCAGGCACGGCAGTGGGCGATACCTGGCAGTATAGTTTCCAGGTGCCTCATATCCCCACTCACTATGCGAAACTCAAGGTAGTGTATGAGAGTTTCGACCAGAACGAACCCTTAAACTATTCGGTTTCCGATACCTTCTTCACCATCCAGGCAACGGTCACCCTCCTTGAATTCAACGCTGAAATCGGGAACGATGGGAAGGTTCACCTCACCTGGCAAACCGACCCCGGGCCTCAGGACCTCGTGGGCTACCATCTCTACAGATTGAATGCCGATGGCTCCGAACTGAAACTCACCTCCTCCCCTGTCCAGGAGACGGCGTTCACAGACGACCCTGTGCCTGGCATCCGGGGTTATGCCCTCAGCGCAGTCAACGGCCTCGGCACGGAGTACCGGGTCGGGGAAATCTCCCTGACTGCCCTCCGGAAACCCATTATCATCCTGCCCACGGTGGTCCGGGATAGGGCCGCCATCTACTACAACGTCCCCTCCTTCATCAGTCCGGACAACAAGCAGCGTGTAAAACTCTATATCACCGATGTCACCGGCAGAGTTGTCATGAAACTCCTTGACAAACGAATGGCATCCGGCATCCATGTTCTGGAATTTAACCGTAAAGAACCCCTCCAGTCCGGAACCTACTTCCTGGTGCTGCAAGTCAACGACGAACACCAAAAGACTGCACGGTTCCAGGTGATCAGATAGGTCTCTCCGTCATGTCGATCTGTTTGCGAAAAGGCCGTACCAGCCCCCTGCCAGGGTCTGATCCCCTGGTAGGGGGATTTATACCCTCATGAAACTGCCCAACTTCCCACCAATACTTCTGTGGATGGTCCTCTTTGTCGTTCCTGTTGATGCCTATCTGGACCTGTTTACTTCCGGAGGCGACATCTACCGCACCACCGATGGCTCCACTTGGCAACTCGTTGCCAATGCAGGCTATGCCGACGGCACCGCATATCTCGTACTCCAGGGCGACACTTCCTTCTTCCTCACCCAGTCAGGCCTCTTGCTTCGCTCCACAGACCAGGGAAACTCCTGGACCCCCATTGCCTCCTACCCTGTCAGCGACGCCGTGGACCTTATCTACCACGAATCCAACGGCTATTACTTCCTCCTCACACAATCCGGAGACCTGTACCGCGGAACCCAGGTTACCAACCTCAACCTCATCTCAAACCTCGGGGGAACAGGTTTCGTGAAGATTGTCCCGGAAAGGCTGAGTGGCGGCGGAACCCCGTATCATTACGCAGTCACCTCCAGCGGCGATCTTTATCGCTCTACCGACAACGGCTCCTCCTGGTCCCGCATCTCCAATGTGGGTTTCCCCAACATCGTGGCACTGACAACTCAGCAAGATACTCTCCAGGTTTTGACCTACGACGGGAACCTGCTGAGATCTACAAATAGAGGAGCCTCCTGGACACTCTGGAGCACCATCTCCCAGGTCGGAGCCGCTTCCCTGGTCGCCGATAAAGAGGGCATCCTCTTTCTGTGCCTTGAGACCGGTGAACTGGCCTGGTACAGGAACGGCTCCTGGCACTGGCTTGGTACCCCCTCACAAACCGGTGTGCTGGGCATGGCAACCTCCGGCCCGCCCACCATTCGATACGAAGGAGATACAACGCACCCGGTGGACATCTGGAAGGTCTACCCCAATCCGGGCAGAGGGCTGTTCCGGCTGGCAATCCCTGCAGAGTACCAGGACAAACGGTTTACCCTTCACGGCCCCGATGGTAGGTTGATCAGAATCCAGAGGCTCCTGGATACAAACCCCTTGCTGGATTTACGCCATCTCCCCAGCGGTACCTATTTTCTGAGGATCGGTGATCATACCCTGAAGGTTGTGAAAGATTAACGGCCAGAGTTCGGATTAAACCAAACTCCAGCGGGAGGGTTGGATTTGGGATCTGGCTCGCATTTGATGGAGAGGATGCCCGTCGTGGCTAAAGCCGCTCCTACCGGATAGAAATCGCTGGGGATCGGCCCTGTCGGAGCCCCTTTCGCAGCGGTCAAATGCGGTCAACACCATGGAAGCGCCGCAGCCTGCAGAGCGCCGCGGTCCAAAGAAAAGGCCGGTTCATTGCATTCGGGGAGGGGGCAGCATACAATTTCGCAATGCTGCCGCTGTTCCTTGCCCTTCTCCTGAGCCAGGTACCTGGAGATTCTTTGAAGAGCCCACCCATCGTGCCCCTCCCCGTGCCTTCAGTACGGGCCTACGACACCCCCAACGACGCCGGGGGCAGCATCACCGTGGAATGGGAACTCTCACCCGTGGACTCGGTGGTGCGGATGTACGAGGTGTACCGCCTGGAGGGGTCGCCCGAGGCCGAGCCCGTGAGCGCGGGCTTCGTGCTCCGCGGCACCCAGAAGTTCCAGGACAACAACCTGAAGGACGGGGAAACCTACTATTACTTCGTGCGCACCTGGGTGGGTGAAGAATACGCCGACTCCCGGCTCTCCAACCCCGCCGTGCCCAGCGCCCAATGGTTCCATACCGGCCGCAAAAGCGCCCTGGTGATCCTTCTGATCTACGGCGGCCTCCTCTTTTACTACCTCCAGCAGGCCCGGAGCGGCAAACCCCTGTACATCCGCAAGATCGCCGGCCTGGAGGCCGTGGACGAGGCCGTGGGCCGGTCCACCGAAATGGGCCGCCCCATCCTGTTCATCCCGGGCATCGGCTATGTGTCCGACATCCCCACGCTGGCCGCCCTGGCCATCCTGAAACGGGTCGCCAAGAAGGCCGCCGAGTACGAGGCCGAAATCATCGTGCCGAACTTTGACCCCATCGTGATGACCGCGGCCCAGGAAGTGGTGAAGGAAGGCTTCATGGAGGCCGGCCGCCCGGATCTCTACAACGAAAAAAATGTGTACTTCCTGACGGCCGACCAGTTTGGCTATGCCGCCGGGGTAGACGGCATCATGGTGCGGGAGAAGCCGGGGGCCGTGTTCCTGCAGGGCGTGTTCTACGCCGAATCCCTGATCCTGGCGGAAACCGGCCACAGTATCGGCGCTATCCAGATCTCCGGAACCACCTCGGTGACCCAGTTGCCGTTCTTCATTGCCGCCACCGACTACACCCTGATCGGCGAAGAGATGTACGCCGCCAGCGCCTACCTTTCGCGGGATCCGCTGTCCCTCTCCACTATCAAGGCCGAGGATGTGGCCAAACTCGGGTTCATTGCGGTGTTCCTCATCGGCATTCTCCTGGAGACCCTGGCCGCCATCACCGGCAACCAGGCCCTGCACTTCTTCAAAAACTGGTTCTCGCTCTTTTAGGAGGCCTGAGCCATGATGCGACGCACGATTCCGTTGATCATCACCTTTATCTCGGGCATTCTGCTGGTGTTCGCCCTCTTTATCCCCCACAAGCCCTTCGGCAACCTGGAAGAACGGTTCAACGACTGGTACATCATCGTGTCCGGGTTCACCATGATCCTGGGCATGGACAGCCTGCTGCTGCACCACTGGAACAAGATCCGCCGGCGCCAGGCCGACTGGTTCCACTCGGCAGCCCTGATCGTGGCCTTTGCGGTTACCCTCGTGTGGGGGTTTTATTCCGGCATCAAGGTGGGCAACCCCTTTGACCCCAAGTCCACCTTCCTGCAGTACTTCTACACCTATGTGTTCGTGCCGCTGCAGGCCACCATGTTCTCGCTGCTGGCCTTCTTCATTGCCTCGGCGGCCTACCGCGCGTTCCGCGCCCGCACCCTGAACGCCACACTGCTGCTGGTGGCCGCCGTGGTGGTGATGCTGGGGCGGGTGCCCAAGGGCAGCGGCGCCAGTGTGGTGCTCTTCGGCATCGCCCTGGTGGCGCTGGCGGTGGGCCTGGTGCTCCACGGCCGCAGCCTGGTGGACCTCCGAGGCCAGCTCCTGGCCTACGGGGGTGCGGCCCTGTCCATCCTGGCCATCATCCCGATCGCCAAGTACTTCCCCACCTATCTCCCGGCCGTTGCCGACTGGATCATGAACATCCCCCAGCTCGCAGCCAAGCGCGGCATCTTCATCGGTATCGCCCTGGGCGGAATCGCCATGTCGCTCCGGATCATCCTGGGCATTGAACGAACCTACCTGAAGTGAGGAGGCGGAAACCATGAACCTGTGGGATCGGCTGGCAACCATTGACCGACGGATCATCTACCTGCTCGTGGCCCTGGGGGTGATCATTCCCATCGTGGCGAAGCTCTCGTTCCGGGTGACGCCGTTGCGGGAAGTGCGCCAGGCCTACGAGGAGATTGAGAAGTTGCCGCCGGGCTCGGTGGTGCTCTTTTCCATTGACTACGACGCCGCCTCCATGCCCGAGCTCCAGCCCATGCTGGTGGCCATGCTGGATCACTGCTTCCGCAAGAACTTGAAGGTGCTGATGATGGGCCACTGGCCGCTGGGCCTGCCCCTGGGCCAGATCGCCCTGGAGCAGGTGGCCCAGAAGTACCACAAGAAGTACGGCGTAGACTACGCCTTTCTGGGGTTCCGGCCCGGCGTCGCCGCCGTGATGATCAACCTGGGCAAGGACCTGCGCCAGGTGTTCAACACCGATTACCGGGGCACGCCGGTGGATTCGCTGCCGGTGCTCCGAAATGTGCACAACTACAACGACATCGCCATCCTGGTGGGGCTGGAGGCCGGGGCCACGGGCGACGCCTGGGTACAGTTCGCCCAGGCCCGGTACAACCAGAAGATCATCCTGGGGGCCACGGCTGTGGTGGCTCCGGATCTCTATCCCTACCTGCAGGCCGGGCAGATCGTGGGCCTGATCGGCGGCCTGCGGGGCGCCGCCGACTACGAACAGCTCGTTCAGGTCCCCGGGCCGGCCTTCCTGGGGATGCCGGCCCAGACCATCATCCACATCCTGGTCGTGGTACTCATCATCCTGGGGAACCTGGGCTACTTTGCAAGACGGCAGGGAGGTCGGCGATGAACGTGCTCTGGACCTGGATTGCGGCGGGATTGACCCTGGCGATCTTCAGTTTCCTTTACAAGGACAACCCCTTTTACAAGTTCGCCGAGCACATCTATGTGGGCTCCAGCGCGGCCTTTTGGTTCATCTACCTGTGGTACTTTGACATCAAGCCGAAGCTCCTGGACGCCTGGGTGATGAACACGGGCTTTGAGAAGTACATCCTGATCGTGCCCGCCATCCTCTCGGTGATGATGCTCACGCGCTTCATCCCCCAGATCGCCTGGATCTCACGCTGGGCTATCGCCTTTACGGTGGGCATGGGGGCCGGCCTCGGCATCACCGGAGCCCTGCAGGGGTTCCTGGTGCCCCAGGTGCAGGCCACGATGCTGCCCCTGTGGGAACCGGTGAGCAGCAGCACGCTGTACAACCTGGGCCACTCGCTGAACAACCTGCTTCTGGTGCTGGGCACCATCACGGCGATCTTTTACTTCTACTTTTCCCGGGAGCACAAAGGCGGCCTGGGGGTGCTTTCCAAGATCGGCATCACCTTCATCATGGTGGCCTTCGGTGCGTCCTTCGGCTACACGATCATGGCGCGTGTCTCGCTCCTGATCGGACGCATCTACTTCCTGTTCCACGACTGGCTGCATCTGGTGTAAAAAGTTGGGCGGCGGCCGCCGGAATCCGGCGGCCGCCGCCCAAAAAGTCGTCCCCACCACGCCCCTCAAGGGCTCAAAAAGGCCCCGTTAGAGGGCCTCTTCTTCGTTTTCCTCGTTCCAGGAAAGGTCCTCTTCCTCCGGCTCCTCGTAGGGCGGGATCGGGAGGCGGAACAGGCGGCGTGCGTTCTCGTAGGTCGCCCGGGCCACCTGGTCCAGCGGCAGCTCCAGCACCTCGGCCACCTTACGGGCGGTGATGGGCAGATAGGCCGGCTCGTTGCGCCCTCCCTTGTACTCGCCCGGAGCCAGGTACGGGGCGTCGGTTTCTATCAGGAGCCGGTCCAGCGGTGTCTGGCGCAGGGCCTTTTCCAGTTTGCGGGAACCGTAGGTCAGGAACCCGGAGTACGAGATGTAGAACCCCATTTCCAGCGCCTGCCGGGCCTCCCGGGGGCCGCCGGAAAAGCAGTGGAACACGCCGGCCACCCCGGGAAAGGCGGCCAGTTCCTCAAACATGTCGGGAAAGGCCTTGCGGATGTGCAGGCTGACCGGAAGGTCCAGCTCCCGGGCCAGGTCCAGCTGGGCCCGGAGGGCCCGCTTCTGTTCCTCGGGTGTGGAATGGTGATAGTGGTAATCCAGGCCGATCTCGCCGATGGCCACCACCCGTTCGTGCTCAGCGAGGGCGCGCAGTTCAGCGAGAAGATCGTCGGAAAACACACGGGCTTCGTGGGGATGGAGCCCTACGGCCGCAAAGGTCCAGGGGAGGGTTTCGGCCAGTTCCACGGCCCGGCGCGAGGATTCCAGGTTGTAGCCCACCACCAGAAACCCCTTCACGCCGGCCTCAAAGGCCCGGGCCACCACCAGTTCCAGTTCCCCCTCAAAGGCGGGGTCGTTCAGGTGGTTGTGTGAGTCAAAAAACTTAGGCTTCCCTGGGTTCCGGGGCGTAGGTGGGTTCACCGGTCTCTCCGGGTTCCATCAAGAAATCGGCCGAGCGCTGGGACTTCTTCTTGCTCATGTAGCAGGTGCCGTCAAAGGTCACGCCGTCGTGGACGATCAGGCCCTTGCACTCCACTTCGCCTTCAAAGCGCGCGTTGGCCTGGAACTCCACCTTCTCCTCCACATAGAGTTCGCCCTTTACATGGCCGTTCACGATGGCGTTCTTGGCGTGGATCTCGCCTTCCACCCGGCCGCTCTCGCCCACGGTGAGGTTGCCGTCCACCTGGATCTTGCCCTTGAAGTGCCCCTCAATGCGGGCATCGCCCTGCACCTTGAGGGTGCCCTCCATGTACGCGCCGGTGCCCAGGATGGTTTCCACCGATGTCATGATGTGTGTATCCTCGTTTTGTTCACCCTCCCGGGGTTCCATCATCGTAAAATCAGAAGTTTTTCAATGCGGGAAACGGTTTCGCCGCCGCTTTCGGCCACCACTTTGAAATAATACAGGCCGTTGGCCGGGATGTCACCCGCATCGTCGCGGCCGTCCCACACGATGTCGTTGAATCCCTCGGTGCCCGAGGTTTCGGTAGACCACACCAGGCGCCCGGTGACCGTGTAGACCTTGACCTGGACCCGATCGGCGTTCTGGGTGAGGAAGAAGGTGAAGTGCACCGGGCCCTTGCCCCGCCACGGGTTGGGATAGGCCAGCAGGTTCTGCAGCACCAGCTGGGTTGCGGGGACAAAGACCACCACCTCTTCCTGGGATCGGTGGCGCAGCGGATCCACCACATCGCCGAGCACGAGGTTGTCGTAGGCCACCACCCGCAAACGGTGGTAGCCAGCCTGGTCAAAGGTCACCGGCACCACGGCCCGCCCCCGGGTGGCCGAACCGTCCACATAGTAGAACAGGGAGGTGAGGTTGACCGCCCGCTGGGTTTCCTCGTCGATGACCAGCATCAGGCCGAGTTCGCCGGTGGGCAGGGTATCCGGGCTCAGGTACACCCCGTGTTCGTCGGAAACCTCCACCTCCAGGAAGAAGCTGGCCGGAACCGTGGTCGAATCCCGGAGTTCCTGGCCGCTCCACAGAAACCGAATCTGGGGCCCGCCCGCATCCTGGGGCAGTGGGGCCGGCACCAGGGTGAGGCTATCCTGCAGCCCCACCAGTCCGGCCGGCGTTTCCACGCCAGCCTCCGCCCGATAGGCCAGTACCCGGGCCGGCGCCATCGTGTCGGACACGAAGGGGGCCATGAGGGTGGCCGTGGGCGGCTCACCGGCGGTCCAACCCCGGTAATAGAGGTCGCCGGGATGCACATAGGAGAGCACGCCGCCGGCGCAGGACACATAGGTCCGCGGCTGGTCGGCGTGGTATCCGAACACGAGGGGCAGGCTTGTCGTGCCGCCCTGTACCTCCACATCGTAAAAGTGGTAGGCCCGAAGCGTATCCGCAGGGGGCGACAGGGTCACCGTGAGGTTCTCAGCGGGGCGCTGCAGGGGCACCGAAGGGTCGCCCAGCAGGGCATAAAACCGGTTGTTTTTGCCGTACTCCAGGAGTTCGCCCAGGGGATGGGGCTGCCCGTCCAGGGCCAGCCCGATCAGGGCCCGGGCATAGGCCGCATTGGAGCTGGCGTAGGATACCGTGGTAGCGGAGATCGTAGCGATGCCGCCAGGGGCTACAGCCAGGTACTCGCCCACCACATGCACCGGATCTATCCGGTCAAAGGCCCCGGTTTTGCAGGAGGCAATGACCACCAGGGGGTTCTTTCGGCCCGCGTTCACCCGCGAGAAGGCGTCCACCGAGAAAATCGCCTCGTGGAACAGGAGGATGGGGTTCCCGTGGCCGAACACATTGAAGATCAAGGCCCCCTGGTTCAGGTTCTGCAGGAACAGTTCCCGTCCCACCAGCGACCGCACCTCGTGGGGGTACTCAATCAGGTACAGGGTGCGGGTCTCCACGCTCCGGGGAACCGCCTCCCGGTAGATCTCGTCGTTGTCCCGGGTGTGCATGAGTTCACCCCGGCACTGATCGGCCCAGTAGTCATCGTCGGCCACCAGCACCACCCGGTTCCGCCAGGGGCCACTGGCCTCGCCCCGCTCGTAGGCCAGAATCTTGTTGATGACATCGCTCAGTTCCTGGCGGTTCCTCACAGGAAGGCGACCCACCAGCACTTCGCTGAACCGGTCGCCGGTAAACTCCCCGAAGTAGCCGTCCCAGGCCCCCATGGGGCTTGATTCGTTGAGCTGCAGTGTATAAAAGGGCTCATAGGGTGGAATCAGATTGCCCCCGGCGCCCAGGAGGTTCCGGTAATCGTAGGTGCCGTCGCCCACGAGCAGGAGGTAGGTGGGGGCCGGCGCCGGTGCATTCAGATAGGCGTACTTCACAAAGTAGTGCAGGGCTGCAGGATCGCGCATGCCGTAGCCGAACTCCTGGAACACATCCTCTATGGCCACGGTGCGGATCCGGCCGCCGGTGCGCTGCCACCGGCCGCCGGCCTCATCCCAGAGGTACAGGTTCTGCCGCTTCCACTGGATCAGGGGCTCCAGGGTGGACAGGAAGTCGCGGGGAGCCACGATCAGCAGGTCCGCCCCCTCGTTCCACTGGCGCAGGGTGAAGGTGGTGCGCCAGGTCATTGCAGGGGGTCGGTGCACCGAAGCCACCGGCACATAGGCGGCCGTGGTGGCGGTGGTGCGGATCCCCACGGCCGTATCGCCCAAGGCCAGGGGCCGGTAGAACCGCGGTGCCAGTTCCCCCTGGTCCGGCAGCTGTTCCACCACCCACCGCGCAGGGGACAGGCCGAACGCAAGATCCAGGAAACCGGAAGACCCACTGGCATTCAGGAACAGGGGGCGGTCCGGGCGGGCTTGCCGCGTGGGGTACGCAAGTTCCACATAGTCCAGGTAGGCAAAGTCCGAAACCCCCTCATTGCCGTCCGCCCGCAACACCAGTTTCAGGGTGTTGTGCGGACCCAGAGGGACCGGGGTTTCCAGCAGCCTCGACCCGATGCCCGAAAAACTCACCTGTTGCACCAGGCTGTCGTTGAACCACAGTTCCACGATGCGGTCGGTTTCGGCGCCGCCGATGACCTGGCACCGGAGCACACCCTGGGCCCCGGACACCGGGGTCGGATCCAGGTCCACGGACAACGAAAGTTCGGTAAAGGAGGCGCCCTGGTTGCGGATCAGGGCCTCTCCCTGCCACCACAGGCCCTTCTTGGCGATGTTGATGAGGTCCTTCTCGTGGCGATACCAGGCGGTGAAGGGGTGAGGTTGCAGATAGTCGCCGAATTCGGTGACCACCTGTTCCTCAATCACCTGGGCCGGTTCCTGGGACCCCAGGGCGAGCCAGAACACCAGGGTGTCGGCGTAGGGGTTGCGGTAAAAGGACCAGGCATTCTCGTTCCATCGGTACAGGGCCACACTGGGGTTGTAAAAGAACAGGGTATCGCCGGGCCCGAACACGCCGTCGTCGCCGTCCTTGAGCAGGAAGGCCACGGGGCGGAACACCGGCGTCAGGGAATCGGCCGTGCGCGAGGGCAAGGTGTCGGGTCCAAGGGAGAACAGGTTCAAACCCGCCGACTCAAAGGGGCCGGGAACGCCGGTGGCCAGCAGGTCTTCATAGGTCACGGCATAGACGCCGGGTTCGGTTAGGGGAATCCGGATCCAGGCCGAGGCCGTGGCAAAGGGATCCTGCTGCAAAACCGGCGTACGGGCAGGCCGCGCCCGGTTCACAAGCCAGGCCCGCACCTGTTCGGGGTTGATCACCGTACGCTCGTGGATCTCCTGGAAGGGATCGGCACCCTGATAGGGTACCTCCCGGCGGCTCAACGCAGGGTCGGCCTCAAAGGCGATCTCCACCCGGATCCTGCGGGCCACCCGCAGGCCGGAGGGGGTCCAGCGCACCGGCGTCACAGGCAGGATTCCGTACTTGAGGTGCCGACGAAGGGCGGTTTCCGGCGGCTGGGCCCAGGCATCGGGGAACTCCCGGGGCTCTGGCGGCGGGCCCGGCAGAGGGCTCAGGCCGTCTTCGCCAAAGCCGCCGTAGGTGAAGATGCGGCCGTGGACCGGCACCCGTTCCTCCTGGAGCACCTCCAGCCGGCGCAGCACCGGCCGACGGCCCGGCGGCACCGCAAAGGGCACCTCATACCGGGGCAACAGGGGATCGCCGATCTTCCAGGACACCGGGGCATCACCCACCCCCACCTTCAGGTAGGCTTCTCCCTGGATCCAGAGGCGTTCGGTATCCAGGCGGGTCAGGTGGAACACAAAGGAAATGCCCTTTTCCGTAGATCTCACCTGCTCCACCGTGGCCTGGGGCACAGGCCAGGCCTGCAGGGTACCGGCGAAAAGACCGAGGATCAGGAGCCCGAGGGCCGCTCTATTCATACTTCTTCGCCTCCTCCAGGAGCAACACCGGGATGCCCTCCCGGATCGGATATTCCAGTTTGCACCGAGGGCAGCGCAGCACTTCGCGCTCCGGGTCGTATTCCAGCGGCCCGTGGCACTTCGGGCACGCCAGCAGTTCCACGAGTTTGGGGTCCAGCGACATGACCCAATCACCTCCCGATGGTTTATAGGGTTTTACCGCACGAACCGATAGCGCACCAACGTGTACACGGCCTGCAATCCGTCCCTCACTCCGATTTTTTTGCCCTCGCTGCGATTGCGCCCTCGGTACCGGATGGGCACCTCCCGGATGGGGATCCCCTGGCGGAGGATCTTGGCGGTGATTTCGGGCTCCATATCAAAGCGGTTGGCCCGAATTTGAAGGGAAAGGTAAAGGTCTCTCGGCATCATTTTGTAACAGGTTTCCATGTCGGTCACCCTTTTACCATACAGCACACTGGTCAACAAACTCAAGACCCGATTGGCAATCTTACTGGACAGCAGGAACTCCCCGCCGCCCAGAAAGCGGCTGCCGTACACCACCCGGGCCCGGCCCTGTTCAATTTCCCGATACAGGAGGGCCAGGTCCTGGGGGTCGTATTCCAGGTCGGCATCCTGGATCACCACATACTCACCCCGGGCCTCCTGCACACCCCGCCGCACTGCGCCGCCCTTGCCGGTGTTGCGTTCCTGGAGGATCACGCGGAACCGCCCGTCCTCTGCGCCGTCCCAGCGACGCAAGATCTCGCGGGTGCCGTCGGTGGAACCGTCGTCCACCACCACCACTTCGTAGGAGGGCAGCGGGAGCCGCCGCAGGCGGCGGAGCACCTGCTCAATGCTCCGCTCCTCGTTGTAAACGGGCATTACGATGGAAAGCCGGGGTGTTGTTTGAGCCATTGGACCACCTCGGGGAGCCCCGGAAAGGACCCCACGATTTCCGGTGCATTATACAGGCCGCAGGTTCCCACACAAAAACCCGGAAACCCCAGTCGCTGGGCGAAGGCCATGTCCGAAGCCCGGTCGCCCACCACGATGCCCCGACACACCTCCGGATGCCGCCGGAAGTACTGCAGCGCCAGGAAGGTGCCGGGTTTGCGGCAGCCGCAGCGCTCCGAGGGGTGATGCGGGCACACCAGGAACTCCAAGCCATAGACCCCTTCCTGCTGCAGCCGGAGGGCAAGCAGCCGATGCACCCGGTGGAGTTGCGCCAGGGAGAGATACCCCCGGGCCACGCCCGATTGGTTGGTGACCACCGCCAGCCGGAACCCCAGGCGCTGCAGTTCCCGAAGCGCCCGGGGAACGCCGGGGCGAAGCCGGAGCTGGTCGGGCCGGCTCAGGTAGTGCACGTCTTCAATGAGCACACCGTCCCGGTCCAGAAAGGCCACGGCCTGGCAGGGCTTCACGGCAGCATCCCGAGTTTCTGGAACAGGCGGCGGAAGGCGTGGTACCGGTGGCTTCGGCGGTTCTTCAGGACCGGGGCCAGTTCGCCGAAGGTGCGGCCCAGGGGCGGATACAGAAAGATGGGATCGTACCCGAAGCCCCGGTTCCCGCGGGCCTCCTGCGCAATCAGGCCCTGCACCTCACCCCGGGCCCAAACCCGGCGCTCATCGTCCAGGTACACTGCGTAGCATACGAACCGCGCCCGCCGGGCCTCCTCTCCCCTACCCTGCAGAAGGGCCAGCAGTTTGTTCAGGTTCTGCCGGTGGTCCGTGGGGCTGCCGGCGAAACGCGCGGAAAACAGGCCCGGTGCGCCGTCCAGGCTTTCCACCACCAGGCCGGTGTCCTCGGCGATCACAGGCCGGCCCGTGGCCTGGTACACCTGGCGGGCCTTGATCCAGGCGTTTTCCAGAAAGGTCACCCCAGTTTCCTCCACCTCCGGGGCCCGGGCCTGGAGCCGAAAGGCGTGGGCCAGGCCCAGAAGTTCCAGAATCTCCTGGATCTCGCGGAGTTTATGGGGATTGGAGGTGGCCAGGAATAGCGGCTTCACGGACCCGGTGAAATCTCTACCACAAAGGCGTCGGGATAGCCCTTGGTGCGCAGGAAATCGCGGTACCCCTCGGCCAGGAGCCGGGAACCGAAGGATCCCACCTGCACCTTGAAGAGCCCACCCTCCTCCACGACCACCACGGGCTCCTTCTGGATTTGCCGGAGGTCCTGGGCGATCATCTCGGCCCGCTCCCGGGACGAGGCGGCAAACACCTGGACCCGAAACACCGGGATCCCCACAGGCGCGGGTGTGGCCGCCTGCTGGGCCGTGGTTTCGGGCGGCGCAGGCTCCTCCTCAAAGATGATGACCGGCTCGCTCCGCTGCTCTATGGGCGGGGTCTCCTGCAGGCTCTCGCCGGATGCCGTGGTGGGCGGAGGCGGCGCGGGCTGCTGCTGCGGGGGCTGGGTGGTGCGGCGTGGGGCACAGGCGGCCAGAAACAGCGCCACACCCAGGCCCACCGTTGCCAGCACCCGCATGTCAGCCCTCCCAGCCGTACTTCTTGATGAACTTCTCAATGCGCCCGCTGGTGTCCACACCGATCCGGCGGAGTTCGCCGGTGTAGAAGGGATGACACTTGGAACACACTTCCACGGTCATGCTCTTCCGGGTGGAGCCGACCTTCATGACATTGCCGCAGGCGCAGCGGATTTCGGCATCTTCGTAATACTTCGGATGAATGCCCTGTTTCATGGTCGCTCAAACCTCCTCGTTCGTCTGGAAGCGCTTAATTGTACACCCCTCAGGGGTACCAGCGGACCCCCAGGCCCATACTGGCGAAATGGAACCGGCTTTCCCGGCCCGGCACCACGGCATAGCCCGCCAGCAGGTGGATCTCGGCCCCGGGCCAGCGGGCCACCGGATAGGAACCCTGCAGGATCCAGCGGCCAGCGCTCCCCTGCTCCTGTCCCGTGCCCATCCGCCGATGGAGCCGGCCGAAGAGCACACCGGTTTGCACGCTCACCCGCTCCATCCGCAGGGAGAGCATCGGCCCCAGGCCCCACAGGCTCAGCCGGTACCGCTCTTCGCCCTTGAAGCCGTCCAGGTTCAGGGCCAGGCCCAGGTCCAGCATCGGTTTGGGCCCGGCCGTCCACAGGGCGGCCTGAAGCCCGTATCCTGAGAGCACATCGTAGCCGGAAAGGGGCACATGGTACCCCAGGGTCACCTGGCCTCCGGAAACGGAAAGCCAGCCCAGGATCAAGGCGGTCCACAGATTCAGCATGTCGGCAATTATACGCTCCTGCACAATAAAGGCCATGCACGAGGGCCCCTACGACTGGTGGATCCTGCACCACCTTGCGCCCGAGCGCCCGGTGATCGCCCGGTTCTGGTTGCCCCGGAGGGAGATGATCGTGCTCGGGCGTTTCGGCGATGCCCGGCACGATCTCCTCTTAGAAAACCTGCGGCCCGAGGTGGTGATCAAGCAGCGCCTGGGCGGCGGTGGCACCGTGGTGCTGGACCCCAGGGTGCCCGTGCTGGAGGTGGGGTTCTGGAGCCCGAAGCGCCGGCCGCTTCGGGTGTACGCCCGGTGGGTGGGAGAGCCCCTGTGCCGGGTTCTCGGGCGCCTCGGCGCCCCGGTGCGGCTCCGCACCGACTGGTTTGACTATGTCGTGGGAGACCGCAAGGTGGCGGGCAGCACCTTTTACCTGTCGCGGGAGCGCGTGATCTATGGGGTGTCGCTGGTGTACAGCCGGGAAACCGTAGAACGGATGGAACGATACCTGGCCCTGCCCCGGCGGCAACCCGCATACCGGGCCCAACGCCGGCACCGCGACTTCGTGGAACCCCTGGAAAACCTGGGGGTGGACTTTCAGGAACTGGTCCAGGCCCTCCGCGACCTGGCCCGCACCTTAGAAACGCTCCCGCCGCCGTAGCGGGACTTCCTCCAGCCGACCGTTTTCCATCCAGAGCACCCGATCCAGCCGGCGCAGGGCCAGCGGCCGGTGGCTGATGATGAGCACGGTGCGGCCCTCTAAGGCCTGTTCCAGGGTCTGGAGCAGGGCCTGCTCGGTGAGGGCATCCAGGCCCTCGGTGGGTTCGTCCAGGATCCAGATCGGGGCGCCGCGCAGCACGGCCCGGGCGATGGCAATGCGCTGGGCCTGGCCGCCGGAAAGGCGCACCCCGCCCTCACCCACATAGGTGTCGTAGCCCTCGGGCAACGATTGGATGAAGTCGTGGATCTGGGCCACGCGGCAGGCCTGTTCAATCTCCTCCTGGGTGGCCTCGGGCCGGGCCAGCAGGAGGTTCTCGCGGATCGTGGTGTTGAAGAGGTAGGGTTTCTGGTCCAGCACCGCGATCCAGCGGCGCACATCGTCGGCCCGGTAGGCCTTTAACTCGTGGCCACCCAGGCGCAGCGAGCCCCGTTCGTAGTCCCAGAACCGGAGCAGCAGGGCCACCAGGGTGGTTTTGCCGGCCCCGGAGGGCCCCATGAGGAGCACCCGCTCGCCCTCCCTGAGGTGCAGATCAACACCCCGAAGCACCCACGGCTCCACAGGATCGTACCGAAACCAGAGGTCCTGGATGTCCACCGAGAAATCCCGCGGCGTGGCCGAGGCAGGCGGGTCCTGGACCGGCACCGGCGTGTCCACCACCCGGAACAGGCGCCGGGCGGCCTCCAGGGACTTCCCCAAAAACTGGAACGCTTCAGGCAGCGGCATCACCGCCTCAAAGCTGGTCAACACCAGAAGGGCCACCACCGGCAGCAGCACGCCGGCCAGTTCTCCCCGGGCCACCTGGGGAATGGCCCACACCAGCACGGCGATTACGGCCAGGTGGGTGGCCGCCAGCATTGCGGCCGAGGCGAAGCCGGTGATGGCGCTCAGGCGGGTTTGGTCGGCGATGAGCCGGCGGCTCAGGTGGTCAAGGGTTTTCGCCTTTCGGTGATGCGCGCCGAAGGCCAGCAGATCGGGCATGCCCTGGATACCGTCCACCAGGTGGGCGCTCAGGTCGCCCCGCCGGCGGATCCACTGCTGGCCGGGCTTGCGGGCCCAGCGTTCCACCAGCCAGGGCACGAGGATACCGGCACCACCCCAAAAGAGCAGAATTCCCACGGCCGGGCCGGTGCCCACGAAGTGCCGGAGCAGGAAAAACGCCCCGAGGAGAATCAAAACGGCCACGAGCGGGGGTGCGAGCACCCGCACATAGAAGTGCTCCAGGGTCTCAATGTCGGAGATCATCCGGCTCAAGAGGTCGCCGCTCCGATACCCCTGGAGCCGGGCCGGCGCCAGGCGTTCCAGCCGTTCGTAGAACCACACCCGCAGCCGGGCCAGGATACGGAAGGTGGTGTTGTGGGTCACCAGGCGTTCGCCGTACCGGAACACGCCCCGCGAGATGCCGAAGAACCGGACCCCGGTGATGGGCACGAAGAGCGTACCCAGGGGCGGATGCAGGGCCGCCGAGGCGATGAGATAAGCCGCCGTGGTCATCAGACCGATGTTGGCCGCCACGGTGCAGGCGCCCAGGAACACCGACACGAGCATCCAGCGCCAGGCCGGCAGCACGATGCCAAGCAATCGGCCGAAGGTCCTCACGGCAGATACCCTCCGTAGGCGGCCAGGAGTTCGGCAAAGGCCCCGCCCTTCCGGAGCAAGACCTCAGGGGGCCCCTGTTCCACCAGGCGGCCGTTTTCCAGGACCACCACGCGGTCCACCCACCGGATCGTGCGCAGCCGGTGGGCGATCACCAGGGTGGTGCGCCCGCGGGTCCAGCGCTCCAGGGTTTCCTGGATCCGCTCCTCGGTGGCCCGGTCCAGGTGGGCCGTGGGTTCGTCCAGGAGCACCAGCGGGGCGTCCCGGAGGAGGGCCCGGGCCAGGGCCAGGCGCTGGGCCTGGCCGCCGGAGAGCCGCACGCCCCGTTCCCCGATGAGGGTGTCGTAGCCCTGGGGCAGCTGCTCTATAAAGTCGTGGGCCTGGGCCCGCTGGCAGGCCTGCAGGATCTCCTCGTCGGAAGCCTCCGGAGAAGCCAGGCGCAGGTTCTCCCACACGGTGCCGTAGAAGAGGTAGGGGCGCTGGGGCACCCAGGCGATGAGCCGGCGCCACGCCTCGGGGTCCATCCGCTGGATCGGCCGGCCCTGGGCCAGGATCTCGCCCTCCGTGGGCTGGTAAAAGCCCAGGATCAGGCGGAACAGGGTGGTTTTGCCGGCGCCCGAAGGGCCTACGACAGCCACGCGCTCCCCGGGTGCGAGATCCAGCGAGAGGTTTTCCAGCACCGGAGGATCCCGGGGCCGATACCGGAAGGTCAGGTTCCGGAGTTCCAGGGCGAAGGGGCGGGTTTCGGGCACGGCCACCCGGGGACCCGGCCGGCTCGGAGCCGGGGTTTCCAGGATTTCAAAGATGTGGCGGGCCGCCTCGGCGGCGCCCATGGCCGCATGGAACTGGGTGCCCAGGTTCCGCAGGGGTTGATAGAACTCCGGCGCCAGCAGCAACACGAAGAAGGCTTCGTAAAAGGGCAGGTGGCCGTAGAGCAGCCGGAGCCCCACGCCCACGGCCACGAGCGCCGTGCTGATGGTGGCAAGCAGTTCCAGGGTCAGGGCTGAAAGGAAGGCCACCCGCAGCACTCCGAGGGTGGTATCCCGGAACCGGTCCGTCACCTCGCGGATGACCTCCACATAGGCCCGGCTCCGGCCGAAGATCTTGAGGGTGGTCAGGCCCTGGAGCACATCCAGGAAGTGGCCCCCCATTCGGCTGAGTTCCCGCCACTGGCGGGCGGTCAACCGCTCGGCCCAGGCGCCGATGAGCACCATGAAAAAGGGCATGAGGGGGGCGGTCACCAGCAGGATCACGCCCGAGGCCGGATCCAGGGGGAACACGAAGGCCAGGATGGCAAGGGGCACCAGGGCCGCCAGGGCCAGCTGGGGCAGATAGCGGGCGAAGAAGGCCTCCACGGCCTCCACATGTTCCACGGCGGTGGTGGTCACCGCGCCGGTGCGTTCACTGGCCACATAGGCCGGCCCCAGGCGTAAAAGGTGCCGATACAGGGCGGTTCGGAGATCGTGCTTCACCCGGGCCGCCGCTTGAAAGGCGAAGATCTCCGAAAGCCAGGCCAGGAGCGCCCGCAGGGCCACGAGGCCGGCGATGCCCCACAGCAGGTTCGCCACCTCTCCAAGGGCCTGCCCCTGCAGGAACACCCGATCCAGCACCCGGGCCAGCCAGCCGGCCTGCAGGATGAGCAAGAGACCCGAGGCGAAGCCCAGGCCCACAGTAACAGCGAGGGGGGCCGTGGCCCCCCTCGCCTTCCGCATCAAACGACGGTCGATCTTCAAGGCCGCAACTCAGTACTCCAGTTGCTCCACCTTGCTGACATCCAGGCGTTCGCTGAACACCTTGTAGGTCCACACATTGTAGATCAGGGCCACGGGCACGAGCAGCACGGCCACGATGGTCATCACGGACAGGGTGTACTGGCTGCTGGAGGCGTTGTAAATGGTGAGGCTCCACTCGGGGTTGAGACTGGAGACCATGACGTTGGGGTACAGGGTGGCGAACAGGGTGATCACGGTGAACACCACGGCCAGCGCGCCCCACACGAAGGCCTTGACGCCGTCGGCGAACTTCACGAGGATCAGGAACAGGAGGGCCAGGATGCCGGCGGCGAGCCCCAGCGGCTTGGAGGCGATGGGGGTGGCCACGAAGCTGGCCAGCACAAAGAGGATGAAGAGGATCACCTCCAGGCCCCAGAGTTTGGGGATCAGGGCCCTGACCCGCTCCTGGATGGCGCCGGCGGTGCGCACATTCAGGAACAGGGCGCCGTGGAGGGTGAACAGGAAGAACACGGTAAGGCCCCCCAGCAGGGCGTAGGGGTTCAGAAGCGTAAAGAACCCACCGACATACTGCATGTGGGCGTCAATGGGCACCCCACGCACCAGGTTCACCAGGGCCACGCCCCAGAGCAGCGCCGGGATCGCGCTTCCCAGGAAGAGCATCCAGTCCCAGAAGCGACGCCAGCCTTCGGATTCCAGCTTGCTGCGGAACTCAAAGGCCACCCCGCGCACGATCAGGGCCAGCAGCAAAAGGAACAGGGCCAGGTAGAACCCACTGAAGAGGGTGGCATACCAGTGGGGGAAGGCGGCGAAGATGGCACCGCCCGCCAGGATCATCCACACCTCGTTGCCGTCCCAGAAGGGCCCGATGGTGTTGATCACCACCCGGCGTTCGGCGTCGGTTTTGCCCACGAAGGGCAAGAGGATGCCGACGCCGTAATCAAACCCCTCCAGGAAGAAGAACATCACGAACACAACGGCGATCAAAATGAACCAAAGGGTTTGCAGAAACATGGCATGCCTCCTTACTTCGCGGCGACGGCCTCAGGCCCCTTCTTGCCGTAGTAGGCCAGGAGGTACACATCGGCGATCATGAGCAGGGCGTAGATGAGCACATACATCACGAGGGAAAAGGCCACGGCTCCGGTGGACACATTGGGCGACACGGCGATGTTCACGGGCAGCAGCCCGTACACCACCCAGGGCTGGCGGCCCAGCTCGGCCAGGAGCCAGCCGAAGGTGTTGGCCAGGTAGGGAGCGAAGAGCATGAGGGGCAGCCACCGCAGGAAGCCCCGGGCGTTCACGAAGTCGCCCTTCCGGCACACCACAAAGCCCCAGAGGGCAAACAGGAGCATGAGGAGCCCCAGCCCCACCATCAGGCGGAAGCTCCAGTAGTTCCAGGTCACCGGGGGCACGAAGCTGGGCGGATCCGGCAGCTTGGCCAGCGAAGGGAACTGGGCCTTCATGCTGGCCCAGGCCTGGGCCTGTTCCATTTCCAGGGTCTTGATGCCCTTCAGAGAGCCGGAGAACCGGTTGTAGGCCAGGAAACTCAGAAGGCCGGGGAACTTGATGTCCACGGTGTTCCGCTGGTTGGCCTCGTCAATCCAGGCGAAGAGGCTGAGGCCGGCGGGATCGCCCGAATCCTCCCACAGGGCCTCGGCCGCGGCCATCTTCATGGGCTGATGCTTCACCAGCCACTGGGCCTGGAAGTGGCCAATCAGCACCACGAGGATGGAGCCGATCAGGGCGGCCCGTACGCCGATCTTCATGGACTCGCTGAAAAACTCCACATCCCGGTTCCGCAGGAGGTGATAGGCGCTGATCCCCAGGATGAAGAACCCGGCGGTGGTGAGGCTGGCAAAGAACACATGGGGCCACTGGAGCCACACATGGGGGTTGGTGAGCACGGCGAAGAAGTTCACCAGCACGGCCCGCACACCCAGCAGGGTCCCGGGCGCCGCCTCCAGCCGATAGCCCACGGGATGCTGCATGTAGGAGTTGGCGATCAGGATCCAGAGGGCCGACAGGTTGGAGCCGATGGCCACGAGCCAGATCACCACGGCATGGGCCTTCTTGGAGAGCTTGTCCCAGCCGAAGATCCAGGCACCCAGGAACACGGACTCCATGAAGAAGGCCAGGAGCGCCTCAATGGCCAGGGGCACGCCGAAGATGTCGCCCATGAAGCGGGAGTACTCGGACCAGTTCATGCCGAACTGGAACTCCTGCACGAGCCCGGTCACGACCCCCATGGCGAAGTTGATCACGAAGAGGGTTCCCCAGAACTTGGCCATCTTCCGGTAGATCTCGTCCCCCTTCTTCACGTACATCGTCTCCATGATCGCCACCAGCACCGAGAGCCCCAGGGTAAGGGGCACAAAGAAAAAGTGGTACACGGTGGTGGCGGCGAACTGGAGCCTCGCGAGGACCAGATTGCTCATTGCTCACCTCCTTTTGATACCGTCCGCCACGCCGGAATGTCTCGCAAATCGCAAAAACTATCGCAAGTTTAGAGGAAAAGCCACCTTTGTGTCAACAATCGCAAGCAACTGCTTACACACCCCTCTTATCAGGAACCATTCCCGAGAGCGACCTACTTGCAATTATACAGCCCCCGCCCTATACTCAAAAGGCCATCGGGGCACAACCAAACCACAGGAGGTTTCACCATGGAGGCAACCCGGATGCCGTTGATCGGAGATCGGTTTCCCACTCTGGAGGTCATGACCACCCAGGGGAAGAAGTGCTTGCCCGACGATTACAAGGGCAAGTGGTTCGTGCTCTTCAGCCATCCGGCCGACTTCACCCCCGTGTGCACCACCGAGTTCGTGGCCTTCCAGAAGCGCTACGACGAGTTCCGCAAGCTCAACACTGAGCTCATCGGCCTGAGCGTGGACCAGGTGTTCAGCCACATCAAGTGGGTAGAGTGGATTGAGGAGAAGCTGGGGGTCAAGATCGAGTTCCCCATCATCGCCGACGACACCGGCAAGGTATCCCAGACGCTGGGGCTGATCCATCCGGGCAAGGGCACGAACACCGTGCGTGCCGTGTTCATCGTGGATCCCCAGGGCATCATCCGCGCCATCCTCTATTACCCCCAGGAGCTCGGCCGGAACATGGACGAGATCCTGCGGATGATCAAGGGGTTCCAGGTGTCCGACAAGCACGGCGTCGCCATCCCGGCCAACTGGCCCCACAACGAACTGGTGGGCGACGAGGTGATTATCCCGCCGGCCACCGATGTGGAAACCGCCAAGAAACGGCTCCAGGAATACGACTGCTACGACTGGTGGTTCTGCCACAAGAAGCTCTAACCTCCCAACGGCTGTTGTTTCTCGCCGGGGGCGGCTTCCGCCGCCCCCGGCGAATTTTTACCGGCTGATGGAGCCCTCCGCCGGCGTGCCATACCATTGAAGGCATGAAAACCCTTGCCCTGCTGAGCCTCGTCCTTGCGGGATTCGGCCATGACCCCAAAACCGGGGAATCCTTCGCCCAAACCTGGCTCCAGGCGTCGCCGCCCCCCTCCATCCATCAACTGGAGTACCGGTACTACCGCGATTTTCCGGTGCCGGAACCCGAAACCTTCCGGCGTCCGCGCGACCTGCAGCCCCGCCCCCGCACCCTGTACCGAACGATCTACGGCTTCCTGCCCTACTGGCGGCTGGATTCCTATGCCCTGATCCGCTGGGACCTCCTCACCCACATCGCCTGTTTCGGCATCGAACTCAACAGCCTGGGCCAGGTGGCCAACAGCCACGGCTGGCCCGGCGCCTGGGCACCCGTGGTGGATTCGGCCCACGCCCACGGCGTGGAGGCCCATCTGGTCATTATCGTGTTTGACGCCGATGCGATCCACAGCATCCTGACCACCTACCGCGACCAGGCGATCCAGACCATCCTGCAGCAGGTGGAGGCCGGCAACGCCGACGGCGTGAACATTGACTTTGAGTTCCCCTATTCCTCGGACCGCGAACTGGTGAACGCCTTTATGACCCTGCTGGCCGACTCGCTCCACGCGCGAGGCAAGCACCTCACCATTGATGTGCCGGCCATCAACTGGAGCAACCGGTACGATCCCCAAACCCTGGCCACGGTCACCGACGGCCTCTTCATCATGGGCTACGATTTCCACTGGTCGGGCAGCGACGAGGCCGGGCCCGTGGCCCCGCTCACCGGCTGGACCTACAACGTCACCGGCAGCGTGCAGTACTGGGTGACCAACTCCGGGAACCAGCGCGACAAGATCATCCTCGGGGTCCCTTACTACGGCTACAAGTGGCCCACCGTGGGGCCCTATCCCCATTCCAGCACCACCGGGAGCGGCAGCGCGGTGCTCTACACGGCGGCCATTGCCGAAGCCCAGGCCTACGGCCTCCTGTGGGACACCGAAAGCCAGACCCCCTGGTACCGGTACCAGACCGGCAGCCAGTGGTACCAGTGCTGGTTTGACAACGACTCCTCCCTGGGCCTGAAGTACGACCTGGTGAACGCCCAGGACCTCCAGGGCACGGGCATGTGGGCCCTCACCTACGACGGCACCCGGCCCGAACTCTGGGAGGAACTCGCTGCTCATTTCGCCGAGGGCACGCCACCGGCCCAGCCCACGGCCATCCGGGTGTACCTGTCGGGTCCGTACCGGCTCACGGTGCAGTGGACCGCCGTGTCCAACGCCTCCGGCTACGATGTGTACGAGAGCGAGGACGGCGAAACCTTCAGCCTGGTTGCCCATGTGTACGGCAACAGCTACAACACCCCGGTGCTTCCCGAGAGCACGGTGCGGTTCTACAAGGTGCGAGCCACCAACGCCTACGGCACCTCGCCCTTCACCGAGGTGGGCGGCGCCATGGTGATGGCCACCCCCAACCCCGTGCTCGTGGTCAACGGCTTTGACCGCACCCAGGGCACCCAGAACACCTTTGACTATGTGGTGGACCACGGCCTCGCCCTCCGGCAACTGGGCATCGGCTTCAACTCGGCCTCCAACGACTTCGTGGAGGACAGCACCGTAGACCTCACGGCCTATACCGCCGTGGACTGGATTTCCGGCGAGGAGGGGACCGCCACCCAGGCCTTCTCCCACGCCGAGCAGGCGGCACTCCAGGCCTACCTGGAACAGGGCGGGCGCCTCTTCGTGTCGGGCTCGGAGATCGGCTACGACCTCTGGGAACACGGCGACGCCCAGGATCAGGCCTTTTACACCCACTACCTCAAGGCCCAGTACCTGGGCGACGACGCCAACACACACCAGGCCCAGGGGGTCAGCGGCAGCATCTTCGGCGGCCTCGGCCCCTTCGGCTTTGACGACGGCACCCACGGCTCCTACGATGTGGACTATCCGGACGGCGTAGGGCCCGCCGAGGGCAGCACCTCCTGCCTCACCTATGTGGGCGGCACCGGATGGTCGGCCGGCATCCAGTACACCGGTCCCTTCGGCACCCGGTCCGACACCGGACAGGTGGTGTACATAGGGTTCCCGGTGGAATCGGTGTACGAGGATTCTGTTCGGCTGGAGATCTTCCGCCGCACCTTCTACTACTTCGGCTTCACCACGGGCACGGCCGAAACGGAAACACCGTCGCCGGGCGTTTCCGTTTCCCTGCGGTATCTACCGCGGGAACGGCAGTTGACGGTTCAGGGATCGGGCCGGATCACCCTTCGGCTGTGGGATGCCACCGGCAGGCTGCGTGCCCGCGCCACGGCCCGGAACCGGCTCACGCTTTCCTTCCGGACCCTGCCCCCCGGCCTGTACTGGGCGGAGGCCCTCTGCGGCCCGGCCCGCAAGGTGCAGAAGATCTGGATCCTTGGCCGCTGAAGCCCTACACACCCTGGTACTCCTGGCCGCCGGTCCCGGGAGCCGTCAGGGACGGTTGCCCATCCCCAAGGCCTGGCTCCGGGTTCGGGGGCTTCCCCTGGTGTACCGGAACCTCCGGCTCTTTTGCGGCGCCGGCATCCGGCGGGTGATTTTCGTCACCGGTCGGCTGCACGAACGCTGGCCGGCCCTCCTGGGACATCTCCGGCACGCCTTTCCCTGCACCTTCCATCTGGTCCACAACCCCCGCTGGTTCTGCACCCAGAACGGTGATTCCCTGCGCCGGGCCCTCCCCTATCTCCAGGATGCCGACGAGTTCCTGTTCGCCATGGCCGATCACCTGTTCGCTCCGGAGCAGGTGCGGTTGATCCTGCAGACCTCGGCCGCACCCTTCGCCGTGCGCCTGGTGGTGGATCCCCAGCCCGGGCCGTGGATTGATTTGGAGGAAGCCACCCTGGTGCAGTTCGCCTCCGGCCAGATCCGCCGGATCGGCAAGGGTCTGAGGCCCTGGGATGCCGTGGACACCGGCCTGTTCCGGGCCTCTCCGAGGATTTTTCGGTACTATCCGGCCCGGCGGGAATCCATCGGCATCACCGAAGTGGTGCAACGGGCCGCCGACGAGGGCCAGGCCGGCGTGCTGGTGGTGCCCGGTGTCCGGTGGACCGACCTGGATACGCCCCTGGACCGGCTCCGGGCTGCCCTTCTTGTGGCCGGAACCGACAAAACAGGTTTATAATTTTCGCCCTTCAGAGATTTTGGAGGCCTGAACTTGAACACCAACGACTTTTCCGCCGGGAGGGAACCCAGCCGCTTCTGGGTCCATGCTCTGGCGTTTTCTTTTTTCTCCCGGGCGGAAGTGGAGTGGAGGTAACAACACGATGAAGGTCAACGACATCGCGGTTCGCATCGGCGGACAGGCAGGGGACGGAGCGCTCACCACCGGGGACACCCTGGCCCTGGTGCTCCACCGCATGGGGCTCTATGTGATCACCTTCAAGGATTTCCCTTCCCAGATCCGCGGCATCCACACCAACTACACCATTCGGGCCAGCGCTAAGCCGGTACAGGCCCGCCCCGATACCCTGGATGTGCTCATGGCCTTTGACCACGACAGCATTGAACGACACCTGCACGAAATGGCACCCGGCGGCTACATCATCTACGAGAGCAGCCGCGGCGAACTCAAAGAGATTCCCCGCGACGACCTGGTGGTGATCAATGTGCCCCTGCGCAAGATCGCCCAGGAGGTGGCGGGCCGCGAGGTGATGAAAAACACGGTGGCCCTCGGTGTGCTGGCCGCCTTTACCGGCCTGGATCGCCAGGTGATGGAGGACATCCTCAAGGAGCGTTTCCTCAAACGGAAGGGCATGGCCGTGGTGGAAGCCAACCTGAAGGCCTTTGACGCCGGCTACGACTTTTACCAGCAGGCCGGCCTGCCCACCGATCACCTGAAGCTCCAGCGCAACGGCGAGCCCAAGGGCTATTTGATGATCGGCAACGAGGCCATCGCCTTCGGCGCCCTGGTGGCCGGGTGCCGGTTCTACGCCGGCTATCCCATCACCCCGGCCTCGGAAATCATGGAATGGCTCGCCAAGTTCCTGCCCAAGTACAACGGCGTGGTGGTTCAGGCGGAAGACGAGATCGCTTCCATCAACCTGGCAGCCGGCGCGGCCCTGGCCGGCGCCCGGGCCATGACCGCCACCTCGGGCCCGGGCCTCTCCCTTATGACCGAGGGGCTCGGCTACATCGCCACCATTGAGGCCCCGGTGGTGCTGGTGAACACCACCCGGTCGGGCCCGTCCACCGGCATGCCCACCAAAACCGAGCAGAGCGACATCTTCCATTCGGTGTTCGGCGGCCACGGCGACTTTCCGCGCATCGTGCTCTCGCCGAAGGACGCCCAGGAGGCCTACCTCCTGACCATTGAGGCCTTCAACCTGGCCGAGGAGTTCCAGTTGCCGGTGATTTTCTTTGTGGACCAGTTCCTGGCCCAGAACAAGTACACGGTGCCCGATCTGCCGCGGGAGGCCGCCCAGGTGCGGCGGGGCGAACTGCTGGACCCCACAAAGAGCGTCAATCCCGACGACCCGGAGGCCACCTTCCCCCGGTACCGGGTGACCGAAAGCGGGGTTTCGCCCCGCACGATTCCCGGCACCCCGGGCGGCATCCACTGGGTCACCGGCCTGGAACACACCGAGTACGGCCATGTGAGCACCTACGCCAAGAACCGGGTGGAACAGATGAACAAGCGGTTCCGCAAACTGGAAACCGCCCGGCCGAGGCTCCCCAAACCGGTGGTGTACGGCGACCCCAAGGCCGAACGGGTGCTTATCGTGACCGGTTCCACCACCGGCCCGGCCCTGGAGGCCATGGAACAGGCCGACGGGGCCTTCTTTGTGGTGCAGGTGCGAACCCTCTGGCCCTTTGATGTGAACGACCTGAAGGCCTACACCGAGAACAAAGCGGTGTATGTGGCCGAGGTGGACTACCAGGGCCAGCTGGCCTTTCTGGTGGAGCACCACCTGGGCCGGAAGGTGCACCGGGTGGTGAAGTACAACGGCCGGCCGTTCCGGCCATCGGAAATCAAGGAGGCGCTGCTGTCATGAGCCCGGTAACCGAAGTGAAGTTGACGCCTCGCATCTATGAGGCCAAAAAGCCCGGATGGTGCCCCGGTTGCGGGGACTACGGGATTTTTGCCGCCATTAAGATGGCCCTGAGCGAGCTCCAGATCCGGCCGCATGAACTCGTGTCCGTGGCCGGCATCGGCTGCTCGGGCAAGATCAGCGACTACATCTACTGCTATTCGGTCCACACGCTCCACGGCCGGGTGATGCCCGTCATGCTCGGCATCAAACTCGCCAACCCCAAACTCACCGTCATCGGCTTCAGCGGCGACGGCGACGCCTTCGCCATCGGCATGTCCCACTTTATCCACATGGCCCGCCGCAACCCCGACCTCACCTACATCATCATGGACAACCAGATCTACGGCCTCACCAAAGGCCAGTACTCGCCCACCTCCAACCCCGGGATGCGCACGGGTTCCTCACCCTACGGCTCCAAAGAGGAACCCATTGACGGCGCCGCCGTGGCCCTTTCCGCGGGTGCCACCTTCGTGGCCCGCGGCTTCTCGGGCGACCCCAAGGGCCTGAAGGAGATCTTCGTAAAGGCCATCCGCCACAGGGGATTTTCCGTGGTGGATGTCATTTCACCCTGCGTCACCTTCAACCGAATCAACACCTACGACTGGTACCGCCAGCGGATCACACCGGTGGAAGGGCTGGAAAACAAGTCCCGCGCCGAGATCCTGGAACACCTCATGCGGGTCAAGGCCCAGGGCAAGATCCCGGTGGGCATCTTCTATGAGGAGAACACCCGCACCTACGAGGAAGAGGTGCTCCTCAACCCCGAAGAGCCCATGGCCCTGCAGGACCTGACCCCGCGCGAGGAGTTCTGGGACCTGGTTGAGATTTACCGGTGATCCTTCTGCTCGTTTTCCTGGCTGGGATTCCCCTGGAGACCACGCCGTCCTGGGAATCCCAGCCAGGTTTTTATGCCACGGGCGGAGGCTTCGCCGATTTCAACGGCGACGATCTCCTGGACCTGGCCGTGGCCAATGGCAACGACATGGCCAGCCAGCCCAACCACCTGTTCCTGAACCAGGGCGGTACCCTGGAAACCTCCCCCGCATGGTCCTCGGCCGATACCCGGTACTCCGGCCACCTGGCCGTGGGCGACCTCAACAACGACGGCTGGCCCGACCTCGTGGTGGCCAACTACGCCGAGGCGTACCAGTGGCAACCCCAGTACAGCACGGTGTACCTGAACCTCGGCGGCACCCTGGAGGCCAATCCCTCCTGGCAACCCCCGGAGCCCTTCATCAGCTTCGCCTGCGCCCTGGGCGACTTTGACCTGGACGGCGACCTGGACCTGGCCTTCGCCTGCGGCGAATCCTATTCGCACCAGCCCGATGTCCAGCGCCTGTACCGGAACCTCACGGTGGAGGGCGATACCGGCCAGTTTGAACTGGTGTGGACCAGCGGCCAGGCCTATTACGGCTACGATGTGGCCTTCGCCGACCTCAACAACGACGGCTGGCCCGATCTCGTGTTCGGCTGTGAACACCAGCCCAACCTGGTGTTCCTGAACCAGGGCGGCACCTTCGCCGACACCCCCTCCTGGCAGTCCGACGACGCCTGGGGCACCCTGCAGGTGGCCCTGGCCGATGTCAACCGCGACGGCTTTGTGGACCTGGCCACGGCCGACAACGCCCAAACCGGCGGCATCTCCCGCTTCCGCCTCTACCTGAACCAGGGCGGGACCCTGCAGGGCTCGCCGATCTGGACCTCTTCGGAGGTGCAAACCTACGCCTCCACCGTGGCCTTCGGCGATGTGGACGGCGACGGCTGGCCCGACCTGGCCGCCGGCGGATGGTGGGAACCCGTGGCCGTGTACCAGAACCTCGGCGGCACCCTGGAGGACACCGCCTCCTGGCACTGGCAACCCCCGTCGCCCTACGACCTGGTATGCGAAAAGGTTACCTTCGCGCCGGTGCAGGCGGTGCCGCTCCGGCAGGCGGTGGACACCCTGGTGCCCGGCACCCTGGGCCACGCCCGTGGCTGGTTCTACCTGAAGACCCGGCCCATTTACACGGTGGACTCGGTGCGCCTCGTGCTCGCCAGCGGCCACCAGCTGCTGGATCCCCATCAGGTGCGGGTGGATGCCGAGCAGGGGGCCGTCACCCTGCTGCCGCCGGTGGCCGATTCCGCGGTGCTGGCCTATCGGGTGTACTACCGCTGGAACCCGCCCGACCTGGTGGTAACCAACTGGGAGAGCAGTCGCGGCAACTTCGGGTTCCGGAACCTCCTTACCCGGGTGGAGGAATATCCGCCGGTGGCGAGCCGCCCGGCCGCAGGCTGGCACATCGTGCCCAACCCCGTTCGGGGCCGCGTATTTCGGGTTCTCGGCGTCGCTTCCACGGCCGAAGTTCGCCTGTGGAACATCTCCGGCCGTCGGGTGCCGATCACGCTGCAGGCAACCCCCACGGGCCTTCGGGTGCACCTGCCCCCAGGGCTTCCCCAGGGCGTGTATCTTTTGAGGGTCGGAAAGGGGCCGGCACAGCGGTTGCTGTACCTGGGTGAGGATTCGCCATGAAACGCGAAGAGGCCTTCGCTGCGCTACTCCAGAGGCTGGTTCGGCTGGCCTCGCTGCAGCGATGGAACGACAAACTCCGGCCTGTGCCCCTGTGGGAACTGGACAAACAGGCCCACAAGGCCATGATCGCCTATCTCCTGGCCCGGCTCACCTGGGGAGAGGGCGCGCCGGAACATTGGGAATCCCTGATTGACGAACTGCTGTTTGATGTGCTGCTGCGCTCCGGCGGCACCGACCTGAAACCCGCGATCCAGCGCCGGATTGACAGCGATCCCCGGTACCGCCGCCGGTTTCGGGAGGAGATCGGCGCCCCCATCGGCCGGGAACTGGAAGCCTTTTCGCCCCTGCTGGCCGAGCGGTGGCACCGCTACCTGTTCCGGGAGCCCAATAACCTTCCCCAGCCGGCCTTTCTGGTCCGCATCGCCCACTTCCTGGCCACGGACTGGGAGTTTCGGCACATCCTGGAGCCCCACAACCCCACGGACCCCGAGATGCAGGAGATCTCAGACCAGCACCGGGCCATCCGCCGCGCCTACGAGGTGCGGGCCCCGGCCGTGGCCGTGCTGTGTCAACCGGCCTATCGCCGGGTGGTGGATGCCCTGGGCCGCCTGCGGTATCAGCGCCGCTGGGCCCATGTGGTTCGCCTCCCCGAAACCACCGTGCTGGGCCATTCCCTGTTCGTGGCGCTCACCACCCTGTTCCTGCTGCACCTGGAACGGGAATCCTGGCCTGCCGAAACCCTGCAGTACACCTTCTTCACGGCCCTGTTCCACGACCTGCCCGAGGCCTTCACCCGCGACATCGTTCGCCCGGTGAAAAAGACCATCGCCGACCTGATCCGCGACATTGAAGCCCAGGAGATGGACCGGCTGCTGGTGGGCCTGGACCCCGGCCTGGCCCGGGAGTTCAAACTCTTTACCGGCCTGGAGCCCGTGGCCCAGGCCAACGCCGAGTTCCTGGATCTCCGGTGGAACCCGGAAACCGAAACCTGGCATCTCCTGGACACCCCCTGGCGCGGCCCCTACGAGGGCCGGCTCCGCCTGGGTTCACGGGTACGCGTGGCCGACGAAACCGCGGCCTTTATGGAAATTCAGGAGGCCCGCAACCTGGGGCTCCGCGGCCCCACCCTGAACCACGCCCACCGGGAGGTCACCCGGTCCCTCCGGGAGTGGCAGAAAAGGTTGCCCGAAGTGGCCCCGGGCCTGGACGCCCTGATGGCCTGAAACCTTACCAGCCCTTCACCGCCCGGAAATAAACCCGCAAAAGGAGCAGCAGGAAGAAGAGGATGCCGCCCAGGTACACCAGCGGCACGCCCTTGTCCACCCGGTACTGGAACCCGCTGGCCTCCACGGCCTCCAGGAGCACGAGTTTCAAGCCGTTGGGCAGGATCACGGGCTGGTCCGGCGTCAGGGTCCCCACCGGCTGCACGCCGTGCCCCATGAACCGGTACACCAGGATCCGGGGCGGCAGCGTGGTGATCTTTTCGTGGCCGTGCAGGGGATACAGGTCGCCCATCTGGTAACTGTCCAGGATCAAAAAGCCGTCGCCCGTGGGCAGCACGAAGGGCGACTGCACCCGCACCAATTGGACATCCACGGTGTCGGTGTCTGAAACAAAGGCCACACGGGCAAACTGCACATAGGACGACTGGTACACCGTGAGGTCCCCGTACTTGAGGGGATGGTTCACATTGATGGTCTCGCGGGCCACAGGCCGCCCCCGCACCAGGAGTTCCACATCCGACACATAGGCCTTGGGAGTCACCCGGCCGTGGAAGTCCATGTAGTCAATGCGGAACCAGTAGAGTTTCAACTGGTACCCGGGCAACTCGGGGAGCACTTCGGTTTCGCCGGGCATCACCACTACGGTGCCGCTCTTCTTGCTCACCGCCGTAAGAATGAACCCGGCCAGCAGGATCAGCATGGAAAGATGGAACACGATGCCCAGGTATCCGAGCCACACCTGGCGGGTGGTGCCCTGTTCCTTCTGCACGCGGCGCAGGTACCGGTAGCCCGCCCACATGCACACCAGGAGGTTCAGCGTAAAGAGGGCCACCAGCAGGTGGAAAATGGGAGCGTGGTACGCGTCGGTAAAGCCCAGGGCCTTGAGCCACTTGAGGGTTCCCGCGCTGAACACCCGCAGGTACTCGGCGTCGGTTTTGTTCTGGGGAACGATGGTGCCCGCCACGAGGTACGGGATCATCAGAACGATGAGCACCACCGTGGTCTTCAGAGACTTCAGCACATCGTAAATCACTTTCATGGCCTCTGTCCTACATGTAGGTGTGCATGCTTTCCACGCTAAAGATCTTGGTGAGCCAGTTGACGCCGAGGAAGGTCATGAAGATGGACGAGAAGGCGATGAGGTTCATGAGGAAGGCGTAACGCTTGAGGCTCGGATGGAACTCCAGGTGCAGGTAGATGAGGTAGAGCGACCAGGTGATGAGCGACCACACTTCCTTGGGGTCCCAGGCCCAGTAGCTGCCCCAGGCTTCGTTGGCCCAGGCGCTGCCGGTGAAGATGCCGGCGGTGAGCAGCAAAAACCCCCAGAAGATCAGGTTCTTGGTGTACCGGGGGTTGTACTCCGAGCGCCGCAGAAACCGGAACAGGTAGTACGAGAGATCGTACATGAAGGCCATGCCGAAAAAGGCGTAGCTGAAGATGGTGATGGGCACATGGATGTAGAACCAGTAGCTCATGAGCGCAGGCATCAGGGGCACCGGCTGGGGATTGGACTTGTACAGCAGCACATAGCCGGCGATGGACACGAGGATGAGGGATACGGGCACGGCCTGGTACGCGCCGGTAAAGACCTCAAACAGCAGGGTGACGAGGGCGAGGAAGAACACGGTGACGCCCATGGCGTCAAACATGGAGTTCAGGGGCGGGTGTCCCATGAAGTACCACCGCTGGCCCAGGAAAACCGCGTGGAGCCCCACCGCCACCACGAACGACAGGCGGGCGAGGAGGTGCAGTACCCTCCGGGGTCCCAGACGGGCAGCCACCAGGAGGTACAGAACCAGGGCGACAAAGTAGAGTAAGAAGGCCAACTTAAGGAAAACGAGGTTCATGCCGGAAATCCTACGGGTTTCCCCGCAGGCCTTCAAGCGATTGCAGAAGGCCGCTCGGGCCGTTCTATAATTAGCCCACAAGCCGGAGGTAATCCATGGCAACAACCCTGAGCGTGGTGCTCGGCGGCCTGGTGGTGTATCTCCTGACCTATCGGCTGTGGGGCAAACACCTGGAACAACACCTGGTGCAGGCGGACGATACCCGGGAAACCCCGGCTCAGGCCCTTTTTGACGGGGTGGACTATGTGCCGGCCCGGCCCGGTGTGCTCTTTGGACACCATTTCGCCAGCATTGCCGGCGCGGCCCCCATCGTGGGCCCCATCATCGCCCTGGCCTGGGGCTGGCTCCCGGCCCTGCTCTGGGTGTGGTTCGGCAATGTGCTCATCGGCGCCATCCACGATTACCTGTCCCTCATGGCCTCGGTGCGCCACCGCGGCCGCTCCATCCAGTGGATCGCCGGCGAGTTCATTTCCCGCCGCACGAGCTACCTGTTTCGCGTGTTCATCCTGTTCACCCTGATCCTCGTGATCGGCGCCTTCGCCTCCATCATCGCCACCATCTTCGTCAAGAACCCGGCGGTGGGCACGGCCTCGCTGCTTTTCATCGGGGTGGCCGTGATCACGGGGTTCGTGCTGTACCGGACCCCTGCAGGCCTCCTGCCCGGCACCCTGCTGGGCCTCGGGCTCCTGGCCGGGGCCATCGCCGCTGCCCCCTGGATGCCCCTGCGCCTCACTTACAACCAGTGGCTTCTGGTGCTGCTCGGGTACATGACCGTGGCGGCCTCGCTGCCGGTGTGGGTGCTGCTGCAACCCCGCGATTACCTCAACGCCTTTCTACTGTGGGGCGGCCTGGCTCTGGGCGCCCTCGTGCTGATCCTGCTGCACCACGCCCTCCAGGTGCCGGCCTATACCCGCTGGAGCGCGCCGGTCATCGCCGGCCATCCCTCACCCTTCTGGCCTGTGATTCCGCTGATCATCGCCTGCGGTTCCCTTTCCGGATTCCACAGCCTGGTGGCCTCGGGCACCACCTCCAAGCAACTGGCCCGGGAGAGCCATGGGCTCTTTGTGGGCTTCGGCGGGATGCTCACCGAGGGGTTTCTTTCCACCACGGTGATCGCCGTAGTGGGCGCCTTTGGGGTGACGGTGCTTCAGGCCAAGGGCCTCCTGGGTGGGGGCGACTTCGCCCGGGCCTACGGCAAGGCCCTGGGTGAGATCGGCGGCCCGGTGGGCATGTTCGCCCACAGCTACGCCGAGGCCGTGGCCCGGGTGGTGCCGACCATCTCCAAGAAACTCGTGGTGGTATTCGCTTCGCTGTGGGTGTCGGCCTTCGCTCTGACCACGCTGGACACCACCGCCCGGCTCGCCCGGTTCACCCTGGCCGAACTCCTGGAACCCCTGCGCCGGCACGGCGAAGCCCATCCCCTGGCCTTCCTGGAGAACAAGTGGGTGGCCTCCTTTGTGGTGTCGCTGGCCGGCCTGTTCCTGGCCTTCGGCGCCCTGTGGAAGGTGCTCTGGCCCTCCTTCGGCGGGGCCAACCAGTTGCTGGCCTCTATTGCGCTCTTTACCGTGTCGGCCTGGGTGCTCAAGGAACTGCGGCACGCCGGCCTGCTGTACCGGCTGGCCGTGCTCCTGCCCGCCCTGTTCCTCTGGGTCACCATCACGGCGGCCCTCCTGTGGTACTTGGCTGTGCCCCTGCGGGCGTTGTTCCAGACCCACCCGGCCCAGGCCGTGCTGCTGATGGGCATCGTGCTCGTGGAACTGTTCCTGAACCTGCTCCTTCTGGCCGACGGCCTCCGGTCGGTGCGCCGGCCCCTGGCCGAACCCCTGTCGCAATGACCGTCCTCGGCATCCTGCTGGCGCTCCTCGTGGGCCAAACGGCCCAGGAGTACCAGCAACGGCTCCAGGAACTGGAGCAAAAACTCCAGAAAACACGCCAGGAACTGAAAAACCTCAGCCGCCGCGAGCGGGACACCCGGCGGCAGCTGGACCTCCTCAACAAGGAAATCGGCACCCTGGAGTCCATCCTGCAGGTGCTGGAGCGCCAGGAGGCAGCGGCCCGCCGGCGGCTCCGCGAGGTGGAACGCCGCCTGAACCAGGGGCAGCAGCGCCTCGGCGAATGGTACCGGCTGTACAAGGGCCTCGTGGCCCGGGGCGCGGTGCAGGCCCTGGTGGACACGGGCCCAGCCTACGAGCGCGCCACCCAGGAGAACCTGCTGCGCTATTCCGCCGAGGTGGTGGACTTTTACCGGGGCGAACTGCGCACGCTGAACACCCTGAAACGCCGTCGGGAGCAGGTGGTCCGGGAACTCAGGGAACTCCAGGCCCAGTACCAGGAACGCAAGCGCGAACTGGAACGGTCCAAGGCCCGGCGCCAGCGGCTCCTGGTTTCCCTTCGGAAAAAGAAGGCGGCCAAGCGACGGGAGGAACAGGAACTCCTCCGCACCCGGCAAAAGCTGGAGGAGATGCTCCGGCAACTGGCCCAAAGGCAGCAACAACGCCGCCGACAACAGCGCCTGCCCACCCGACGGGTTCGGAAGGGCGACCTGATCTGGCCGGCCCGGGGCCGGATCCTGGCCCGGTTCGGCACGGAACGGGAACCCAAATACGGCACCAAAACCCGGAACAACGGCATTGACCTGCTGCTGGCGCCCGGCGCCGAGGTGCGGGCCGCCGCCGACGGCGTCGTGGTGTTCGCCGGACCCTTCATGGCTTACGGCAACACCGTGATCCTTGACCACGGCGGCGACATGACCGTGTACGCCTACCTCGGCACCCTTCGGGTGCAGGTGAACCAGCAGGTGCGCCAGGGCCAGGTCATCGGCCTCATGCCCCGGGAGGGCAGCCCCATCCTCCACTTTGAACTGCGAAAGGGCGGCCGGGCCGTGGACCCCCTGAAGTATCTGCCCTGAGGCCAATCCGTATAATTTCCGCGTGTCCGGCGGTTCCGAACCCCTGTACTGGCTGGCCCTGCTGCGGCTCCGTGGCATGGACCCCAAAAGGTTTCATCAACTCCTCGCCCTGGCCACACCCGGGGAACTCCTCAAAGGCCACCCCGACCTGCTGGCCCAGGTGTTCCGGAAACCCCCGGGCCCGGAGGAGATCCAGGAAGCCCTCCGCCAGGCGGAACAGGACCTCCGCCGGGCCGAGCAGCGGGGCACCCATATCCTGCTCCACGGCCATGCCGGCTACCCGCCCCAGCTGGCCCCGCTGCTC
>JALXEF010000144.1 GCA_027069855.1 Caldifarciminota bacterium | reverse complement strand
GTGGAAGCGCGCGCTGGTCCAGATCGACGAACGCCCTTCCCTGTTGACCGAACGGGGGCAGGTGATCGTGCAGATCACCGTGGACACGCTGGGCCGGGTCCGGGAGGCCCGGGTGGTGCGGTCATCGGGCCATGCGGTGCTGGACTCGGCCGCCGTGGCTGCGGCCCGAAGATGGCGCTTTGAGCCCGCGCGGCTGAAGGGCAGGCCCGTGGAAAGCACCCTGATGCTGCCCTTCCGGTTTTCCCTGGCCCGGGAGTAACGGGGGTTTTAGGGCAGGATCACTGAAAAAGTTGGGCGCCGGGCCCGTACGGGCCCGGCGCCCAGCCCGTTTTACCGGTGACGCTTCCCGACGGTCCGCGGCTTCACCCGGCGCAGGGCCCGGTTCTCCCGGGGGACCTTCAGCATCGGCCCGCGGGCCAGCCGCCGGGGGCCGGGGCCCTTCTTGCCGTAGATCATCTGGCTCAGGGCCACGAGATCCAGGGGATCAATGACCTGGTCGTAGTTGACATCCGCACAATCCACAGGCCGATCGCCTCCGTAAAACAGGTAATCGGCCAGCACCGCCAGGTCGTTGGGGGTCAGTTCCTCGTCGCCGTCCAGATCACCCGTGTAGCAGGTGGAAAGGTGGTACGGCAGCACCTCCAGCCGGTCCCAGACACCGCTGCCATAGAGGGTGTCCGGAGTGCCGCTGGAGAAGTCGCCGAACCGGAGATAGGGGAACGAAACGGTGTCGTACATCCCCACGGTTTCCATGTAGTAGCCGTTGATGTAAAGGTCATAGGTGCCGCTGTCCGGGGACACCAGGCAGGCCACATGGTTCCACTGGTTGGCGTTCAGGTCGCCGACCCAGCGCAGGGAGTCGCCCTCGGCGGCGAACACATCAAACCACTCGGACACCTTGCCCTTCCAGCCGCTCCCACCCAGGAAGAGCACCACCTGGTGGTTGTCCATCAGGGTGAAGTTGTAGGCGTCAAAGGGCTTCACATAGAAGTCCAGGGTGTAGTGGGCCGTATCGGGCAGGGAAAAGCCGGGCGAGCGCACCCAGGCGTGCATGTCGCCCGCCCGCTGGGGCGCCGAGAAAATGCCCAGGGCACAGGGAGGAACCACATAGTCCTCGCTCATGCCCACGGTGCCGCCGCCGGCTGTGTCCACCACCCAGTCGGAGAAGTCGCAGTCCGTGAAGTCGTCATAGAACCGGGGAGCCTGGACATGCACCTCCACATAGAGATCCTGGGAATCGGGCCGGGTGAGGTTCACCGCGTGGAGTTTCAGGCTTAAAGTGGTGTCGGCGGCGCCGGAACGGGAGAGTTGAAGCCACAGGGTATCCTCGGTTTCCGGCACCAGGGTGACGCTGTCGGGCGAAAGGGTCACGCTCCAGGACCGTTGCAGGGGGGTCACCTGCACCCGGAACGCACACACCGTGTCCTCGCGGTTGTACACGGGCACCGGTACCTGGAGGCTGTACACCGAGGTGTCCACCACCACCGAAAGCAGGCCGCGGTGGGCCGAGGGCCCCTGGTCAAACCAGAAGTTATCACCCGTGCCGGGGTCTCGAACGCTGATCTCCCAGGTCTGGAACTCCAGGTTCTCCATTTCCCAGCGGTGTATGGAGTCGGTAAAGCCCTCTTCGGTGAAGAAGTCCGGGGCGTACATCTGGCGGGTTTGGCCGGGGTACAGCGTATCCAGGGTGCCGGAGGAAAAGTCCACCTCATGGCCCCAGAAACCCCAGGTGAGCTGGCGGAACCCAAAGCCCATGCCGGTGATGATCAGGGCATCCGAGGTGTTCTCCAGGTTGGCAAAGGCCTCATAGGCGGTAAAGAAGGGGGGATGCAGGGGCTCCCAGCCGATGGAAACGATTTTGAGAGGCGGCGCTGCAAGCACGGCGTGGGGCCGGGCGGTGACCACACCCAGCATCTCCTCCCAGGGTACCGCCAGGGTGCGCGGGGTGCCGGCCCAGGTGTCGTGGACCAGTATCCAGGTGGTGCAGGGGGCGGCGCCGGCGGCCCCGTCGGGGTCGTAGTACTGGTAGTATCCGATGCCCGTGACCCCGTGGCCCACCAGCATCTCGCCGTTCCAGTACTCCCGGGGGCTCACCGAACTGTCGGCATAGGGGCCCCAGGTGTAGAAGTACACGGTGTCCTGCAGAACGGTGTCATACACGGCCGCCCGCAGGGTGTCCAGGTTCCAGTACATGAAGATCACGAGGGAGGGCAGGCCTGAGTCGGCCTGGATCTGGTAAGCAGACCAGGCCTGGGAGGCAGACCAGCAGTCGTAGGTGCTTCCCTCCAGGTTCCACTCGGTTTTGGAGGCGTTGGGGGGCCAGGGAACGGAGAAGGAATCGGGGCTTTCTCCGCCCCACGCAGCAAAATCAGAAAGGCCGGGGAAGATGTCGTCCAATCGGGTGCCCTTGAGGGGGAAGGTGGGGTTATTTTCCCGGTCCGGGCTGCCCGTGCCGTTGGTTCCCAGGAACCATCCCACGGAATCGGCGGCCACATCCCAGCTCCAGCCGTCCAGAATGCCGGGCGCGAGACCCTGGGTTTCCCAGTATTCCATAAGGTTCACACTGGCCGTGGGCACACTCCAGCAGCAGGTCCCGCTCTGGGGCGGCTGGGAGTGGTCGGGCACCCCGGCGATGGCCTGGATCCGCGGCCAGGTGGTGATACAAAAGTCGTCCCAGTAGCCCTCGCCGTAGCCGTCGCCGTAGAAGCCCACCCGGAAGGTATCATCACTCACATAAAAGGTAGGCAGGGTGGCGCGAAAGGTATCGTCCACATACACATCAAACTGGCCGTTCATGGGGCGGACCCGCAGATCAATGAAGTGAAAGGTGTCCACCCCCAGGGGAGCGATCCAGTTCCATTTTTCGGCACCCCGGGTGCCCGTGGCAGCGTAAAGATCGCTGCCGAAGACCATCAGGAAGACATCGCCGTTATCAAAGGCCACGAGGTACTCGTTGGTGTCCACCGGGGTTTCGAACCAGAAGGTCACGCGATACTGGCGCTGTCGCGGGAAATCCACGAACGGGGATCGGGCGTTCGCCACGGCATCGTACCCCGGGGCGAAGGCCCTGAGGGCATAGGGCGGGGAGTGGACCGCGGCGCGAGTGGTGTCCACCTCCCCTCCCAGTTGCCGGACCAGATTCCAGTCGCTCAGGTCCCCGTCGTTAAAATCCTCCACATACAGGGTGTCCACACCCTGGGCATAGAGCAAGGTGGCGGCCAGGCCCACAAGGACGGCCGCCCGCCTCACAAATCTCCAATACCCCATGGCATACCTCCCTTGCGGCAGGAGCCGCGGGCCCCTGCCCGTTGCTTTGGCACAAACCAGACGGTAGAGACGGGAATCCGACGAGAACGTCCCCCTCCAAAGAGACGCTGAAGAGAACCCTCCATATACCCTCCTTTCCCCTCCAGGGGCCCACCAGCGCAATCTTACACCCCAGCCCCCGGCAAATGCAAGGAAAGGCGGCAATGACGCCAGCGCAGGTTCAAAAAACCGCCGCTGACGCGGCTCCTGCGGAGCACCCCCACCTCAATCCTCCCCTTGAGGGGGAGGAAGTTATTGAGCCACAATGGGTTAGCGTAGATCTGTATCCTGAGGGGGAGGAAGTTGTTGGGCGGCAAAGGGTTGGCGTAGATCGGAACCCTGAGAGGGGGGAAGTTGTTGGAGGGCAGGGGGTAGCGTCAAATCCCGGCCCCTAAATCGTCCCCGCCCCTGG
>JALXEF010000143.1 GCA_027069855.1 Caldifarciminota bacterium | reverse complement strand
TTCTGGCCGGTTTCCTCCTTGGGATCGCCTTCGGCGTTTCGGCCTGTGTGTATTCCTTTTCCGGCTTTTTCCCGGCCCGGCTCAAAAGGGTGTGGGTGCCGGTGTTCCAGAACCAGACCCTGCGCTACGGCCTGGAACAGCAGGTTACCGAGGCCTTCATCAACGCTCTGCGAACCGACGGCCGGCTGGAAGTGGTGTCCGAAGACCAGGCCGCCCTGGAGATTCGGGGCACCCTGGAACACTACGAGCGCACCCCCTTTGAACATGACGACGCCGGGCGGGTGTTGAGCTATCGCGTGGTGCTGCGGGCCAGGATCGGCTTCTACGATCGCGAAAAGCAATCGTACTACCTGGACCCCCGAACCTACACGGGCCGGGGCACCTACGAGGTGGACACGGAAACCGAGGAGCAGGGCATCCAGGAGGCGGTGGAAGACCTGGTGGACCAGGCTTTGCGGGCGCTCTTCCTCAAGGAATTCTGATCCATGCGGTACCGCTCGGTGTTTTCCTTTGCCGGCGCCACCCTGATCAGCCGGATCCTGGGGCTCTTGCGGGAGGCGGGCATCGCGTACCTGCTGGGCGCAGGCCGGTTCTCCGATGTCTTTTATGTGGCCTTCCGGATTCCCAACTACCTGCGCGACATCCTGGCGGAAAACGCCATGCAAACGGCCTTTGTGCCGGTCTTCGTCAAAACCCTGAAGGATCGACGGCGGAGCCACCGCTTCTTCGCCCTGGCCATCGTGCTCTTTGTGGGCAGCGCCACGGTGCTGGCCCTGCTGGGCATCCTGCTGGCCCCCCTGTGGGTGAGCGCCACGGCTTACGGGTTCCGCCAGATCCCCGAAAAATTCGCCCTGACCGTGTCCCTCACCCGCTGGATGTTCCCGTACCTGGTGCTGGTTTCCCTGGCTGCGGTGTTCGGAGCCACCCTCAACGCCCTGCGGCGCTTCTTCTGGCCGGCCTTGTCGCCGGCCTTCTTTAACCTGGGCGTGCTGGCCGCCATTGGCTTTGCGGCGGTGCTGCACCCTGTGCCCCAGAAGGCCCTGTGGATCGTGGCTCTGGGGGTCCTGGCCGGCGGGTTCCTGCAGGCAGCGGTACAGGCTCCCCTGCTCCACCGGCTCGGCATCCGGTGGCAGCGGCCGGACTTCCACGAACCCCTGCTCCAGGACCTCAAAAAGTTGCTGGCGCCCGTCATGCTGAGCACCGCCCTGAGCCGGCTCACGCTGATCATCAACACCCTGGTGGCCTCGTTCCTGGTGGAAGGGGCGGTATCCTACCTGAGTTACGCGTTTCGGCTCATGCACCTGCCCATCGCCCTGTTCGGCGTGGGGGTGGCCACGGTTTCGCTGCCCGAACTCGCCAGCCACAGCGACGAACCCGAGGCTTTCCGCCGGGAACTCTGGCGCGCGGTGCGCGGCGTGCTCCTTTTGTCGGTGCCGGTCACCCTGTACTTCCTGGCCGAGGCCCACGACATCGTGGCCGTGGTGTACCAACGCGGGCACTTCACAGGGGCCGCCACCTGGGCGGTCACCCAGGCCCTGGTGTTTTACTTGCTGAATGTGGTCCCCTACGGCCTTGTGCGGGTGAACCTCAATGTGTTCTTCGCCCGCTCAGAGATCTTCTGGCCCAATGTGGCCTTCGCCGTGGGCGCGGCCACCAATGTGGTGCTGGCCCTCACCCTGCCCCATTTCCTGGACTTCGCGGGCCTGGCCCTGGCCACTTCCCTGGCCACCACAGTGCAGGCCCTGGTGCTGATGGCCGCCCGGTGCCGCCGGGTGCGGCTCCCGAAAGAGGCCCTCCCCTGGACCCTCCGGCTGCTGGTGGCTTCCCTGGTACCCCTGGCCTTCCTGCTCCCCTTACACCCGGCTTCGCCCTGGCTCTCCCTGCTGATCACCGCGGCTGTATACTTCGGTGGTTTTGGAATTCTGGCCGTGCTCCTGCGGCTGGAGCACTTTGCAAGCCTTTTGGGGAGATCAGGCCGATGAGAACGGAATTCCATGTTTCCGCAGGAGGCGTGGTGTACCGCCGCGACGACGAGGGCCGCATCTGGATCGCCGTGATCCGGGTGCGCGACCGCCTGGCCCTGCCCAAGGGCCTGGTGGAAAAGGGGGAGAAAACCCTGGAAACCGCCGTGCGGGAGGTGCAGGAGGAAACCGGGCTGAAGGTGGCCCCGCGGGCCTTTCTGGACAAGATTGACTACTGGTACTACTGGCGCGAAAACGGCGAAAAGGTGCGGCACCACAAGGTGGTGTACTTCTACCTGATGGAATACAAGGGCGGCGATCCCTCCCAGCACGACGAAGAGGTGGACGAAGTGCTCTGGCTTCCCATTGACGAAGCCCTGGAAAAACTCTCCTACAAAAGCGAACGCCAGGTGGTACAAAAGGCCCGGGAGTGGCTTCTCCGCGGCAGGGAAACCCGGGAACCACCTGCCCCCGAACCCGGTTGACACCCAGGGGCAAAACCCGAATACTTGCGGAAGATCTCAAAACGAACAGGAGGTTTGCTACATGCGGCGGCTTTTGTGGTTTGCTCTTTTGATGCTGGCTCTCTGGCCCGCAAAGGGGGCCTGGAGCCATCCGGTGACCGTGGACGGAGACCCCGGCGACTGGGTCGGCACCGCCCCGGGCACCGACATGATGGCCTACTCCGGAGGCGAGTTCATCTGGACCGACAGCGAGGGTGACGATTTCGGCGACGGGGGCGACGCGCCCCTGGCGGCCGACAATCCCGCCGGCTACTCCTATCCCGACACCTCGCTGTTCGCCGGCACCGAGGCCGACCTGCTGGAATTCCGGGTGACCACGGATCCCGACTCGCCTGTGGTGTACCTCCTCATAAAAACCGCCGGCTTCACCTTTTCGTGGCAGCCCATCGTGGCCATCATGGTGGACATGGACCATGTCGTGGGCGCCGGGCAGGTTTGGGTGCCGGCCAACGCCGACCTGAAGGTGTCCCCGGAAAACGCCTGGGAGTTCTCCATCCTCATCAAAGACGGCACCGTGCTCGTGCAGGATGCCGACTGGAACGATGTCACGGGCAACAGTTTCGCCGTGGCGAACCCGGACAACGGCTACCTTGAGGCCGCCGTGGATGTGTCCCAGTGGCCTCCCGTGCCCGATTCGCTGTGGATCACGGTGGTGACCGGCCTGGGAGACTTCGGCCACTTCCGGGAGGTGGACTCGGTTTCCTCCACCTGGATCGGAGGCGGCGGCGTGGGCCTGGGCGGCCAGGATACCGGCCGCCTGTGGGTGGACCCGGACGCCTACGACCTGGCTTTTGTGCCGGCCGATGACCAGGCCAACGACCTGAACACCTATTCCGACGGCACCGTGGACAGCCTGCTCTACCCCGCCACGATCCGGCCCACCACCGTGGCGCTGCTGGACCTCACGCAGCTGGGCGTGGCCGAGGGGGGTGCGGCACAACCCCGGATGCCTCTACAAATGCCCACTCTGGTCAACGGCATCCTCCGGATCCGCCGGTTGCCCGAAGGCACCCGGAGCCTGGAAGTGCTGGATGTCACCGGTCGGCACCTGCGTTCCTGGCGGATTGAAGGCCAGGAGCAGGTGGTGCTGGACCTTCGGTCCCTGGGAAGCGGGGTCTTTTTCCTGAGGATTCAGGGAGCCCGCGACACGCACACGGTGCGGTTCATCCAGTTGCGATAGGGATACGGCCAGAATTTTCGGTTGGGCGGGGGCGCGGCACCGCGCCCCCGCAGCCC
>JALXEF010000142.1 GCA_027069855.1 Caldifarciminota bacterium | reverse complement strand
TCGTCGGGATCCGGCTGGAACCCCTCCGCTTCGCGAAGCACATAGGGAACGGCCGTGCCGTCGGCCAGGCGGATCAGCGAGGGATAGCTCATGTAGCCAGGTTCGGGATACAGCACCTCGTCGCCGGGGTTCACGATGGCAAACAGCGTGTACAGGATGGCGGGCTTGGCGCCCGGGGTCACCGCAATCTGCGCCGGATCCACACGCACACCCTTACGGCGATACTCGTACTCGGAGATGGCTTCCCGCAGTTCGGGAACGCCCTGGGGCAGCACATAGTGGGTTTTGCCCTCCTTCATGGCCCGGTAGGCGGCCTCCACAATGTTCTGGGGTGTGGGAAAGTCGGGCTCGCCCACCTCCAGGTGGATGACCTCCACGCCCCGGGCCCGCAAAGCCTCGGCTTTGGCAAACAGGTCAAAGGAGGAAACCCCCAACCGACCTACGCGTTCGGAAATCCCGTGCTTCATGCCGGCTATTATACGGGCGCGCGGAAAACCGGCCCGTCCGGCAGGCTCTTGCGAAAACTTGAGTAAACCTGTAAACTTTACGCCCTTCCGGATTCCCCTCGTGGAAATCCCCCGGACTTTGTAAGGAGTGTGAACGCAATGAGAAAGGGCATCGTACATCTTCGGAACATTGGGCTGGTGGCCCACATTGATGCAGGCAAAACCACCACCACCGAGCGGATCCTGTACCTCACCGGTCGGGTCCACAAACTCGGGGAGGTGCACGAAGGCACCGCCACCATGGACTGGATGCCCGAGGAACGGGAACGGGGCATCACCATCACCATGGCCTCCACCGTGTGCTTCTGGCGGAACCACCAGATCAACATCGTGGACACCCCGGGCCATGTGGACTTCACCGTGGAGGTGGAACGCTCGCTGCGGGTGCTGGACGGCGCCGTCATCGTGCTGGACGCCGAGGCCGGCGTGGAGCCCCAAACCGAAACGGTGTGGACCCAGGCCGACCGGTACCGGGTGCCCCGTATCGTGTTCCTCAACAAGATGGACAAGATCGGCGCCGATCCGTACCGCGCCGTTCGGCAACTGGAAGAGCGCTTCGGCGTGACCCCGCTCCTGCTCCAGGTGCCCATCGGCCGGGAACGCGGGTTCCGCGGCATCGTGGATGTGCTCTCGGGCAAGGCCTATGCCTACGACGACCACGGCCAGGCCCGGGAAATCCCCTTGGACGACCCCGAGGCGCGCCTGGACCTGGAGCATTACCAGAATGTGCTGCTGGATACCGTGACCCAGCTGGACGAGGAGCTCACCGAGCAGTTCCTGGAAACCGGCCGGCTGGATCCGGATACCGTACGCCGGGTGATCCGTCGGGAGACCCTGCGGCTGAACCTGGTGCCCGTGCTCCTGGGCAGCGCGTACCGGAACCTGGGCGTGGACTTCCTGCTGGATGCCGTGGTGGACTACCTGCCCTCGCCCGCAGACCTGCCGCCCGTGGTGGGCGAAAACCCGCAAACCGGCGAGCCCGTGGTGCGGGAACCCGATCCCCACGCGCCCCTCACGGCCCTGGCCTTTAAGGTGATGACCGACCCCTATGTGGGCAAACTCGTGTATGTGCGGGTATATTCCGGCACCCTGACGGCCGGCAGCTATGTGTACAACGCCACCCGCGGCCGGCGGGAACGCGTTTCCCGCATCCTCAAGATGCACGCCAACCACCGCGAAGAGGTGGAGGAACTGCAGGCCGGCGACATCGGCGCCCTGCTGGGCCTGAAGGAAACCCTCACCGGCCACACCCTGGCCGAAGAGGAGGCCCCGGTGGTGCTGGAGGCCCTGACCGTGCCGGAACCCGTGATCTCGGTTTCGGTCAAGCCCCGCAGCAAGGACCTGGCCAACAAACTGGGCTCCGCCCTCCGGAAACTCACCGAGGAGGATCCCTCGCTGCAACTCCGCTACAACGAAGAAACCGGGGAAACCCTGCTCTCGGGCATGGGCGAACTGCACCTGGAAATCGTGGCCCAGCGGCTGAGCCGGGAGTTCCGGACCCCGGTGGACCTGGGGCGTCCCCAGGTGGCCTTCCGCGAAACCCTGCGCCGGGCGGTGCAGGTGGAGGGTAAACACATCAAGCAAACCGGGGGGCACGGCCAGTACGGGCATGTGGTGCTCCGCGTGGAGCCCCTGGAACGCGGCAGCGGCATCGTGTTTGAAGAGAAACTGCGGGGATCCAACATCCCCCGGGAGTTCGTGCCGGCCATTGAAAAGGGCGTGCGGAAGGCCCTGGAACAGGGCATCCTGGGCCGGTTCCCGGTGACCGATGTCCGGGTCACGCTGCTGGACGGGTCCAGCCACGAGGTGGATTCCTCCGACCTGGCCTTTCAGGAGGCCGCCCGCAAGGCCATCCAGGCGGCCCTGAAGCAGGGAGACCCCGTGCTGCTGGAGCCCGTGATGAAGGTGGAAATCGTGGTGCCCGAGGAGTTCCTGGGCGATGTGCTGGCCGATGTGGGCAGCCGCCGGGGCCAGGTGCTGGAGTTCTTCGACCGGAACCACCGCAAGGTGGTGCGGGCCCTGGTGCCGCTGGCGGAACTTCTGTCCTACGCCACCACCCTGCGGTCCATGACCCAGGGGCGGGGCTCCTTTACCATGGAATTCGCCGAGTACCGGGAAGTTCCCGATTTTGCGGCGGAACGGGTTCTGAAGGCCCGACAGCAAGCATAACCCCCTCATCTCACACCTCCTGTTTTAGCGGCGGCCCGCTAAGCGGGCCGCCGCCTTTTTAAAAGGCCGGAACCATCGCCTTTTCCTTCGCTTTCCCGTATAATTTCGCTACAGATTTTGCCGGAAGGAGGAATTTTCCAATGAGAGTGAAAACAGGCTACACCCGAAGGAGACGCCACAAAAAGGTTCGTCGGATGGCTCGGGGCTATTACGGACAAAAGTCCCGCACCTTTCGGAAAGCCAACGAACAACTCCTGAAGTCGCTGAGCTTCGCCTATCGCCACCGCAAGCAGAAAAAGGGCGAGTTCCGGCGGCTCTGGATCGTGCGGATCAATGCGGCCGCCCGTCAGGAGGGCCTGAACTACAGCACCCTGATGAGCGGCCTCAAACAGGCCGGCATCACCATGAACCGCAAGGTGCTGGCCGACCTGGCCGTGCGCGATCCTCAGGGCTTCTCGCAACTGGTCGCCAGCGCCAAGGCCGCCCTCGGGCTCTCGTAGGGAGGGCGTCCCGTGTCCCTGGATCTCCAAGCCCTCCGGGACCGGGTGCAGGCTCTGCAACAGGAAATCCAGGAGAGCCTGCAGCAGGTGAAAACCCTGGACGACCTGGAGGCCCTCCGGATCCGCTACCTGGGCCGGAAGGGCGAGGTCACCGCTCTCCTGAAGAGCATCGGCCGCCTGCCCCAGGAGGCCCGGCCTGCGGCCGGCGCCGAGATCAACCGCCTGAAACAGTGGATCCAGCAGGAAATCCAGGCCGCCCGGGAACGGCTGGAACGCGAGGCCCAGGAACGCATTGACCTCACCCTGCCCGGCCGGCCCGTGGAGCCCGGCCGCCTGCACCCCATCACCCGGGTGTTCACCGAGATCATTGAGATCTTCAAGGGCCTGGGCTTTGAGGTGGAGGAAGGGCCGGATGTGGAATGGGACTACTACAACTTTGAGGCCCTCAACATCCCGCCCCACCACCCGGCCCGCGAGATGCAGAGCACCTTCTTCATCACCGACAAGATGCTCCTGCGCACCCACACCTCCCCCATCCAGATCCGGGTGATGGAACGCAAGAAGCCCCCGCTCCGCTTCGTGGCGCCGGGCCGGGTGTACCGGGTGGACCCCTTTGATCCGTCCCACGCCCCGGCCTTCCACCAGCTGGAAGGGCTCTATGTGGACCGCCGGGTGACCTTCGCCGAACTCAAGGGCACCCTGGAACTCTTCCTGCGCGAGTTCTTCGGGCCCGACACCGAGATCAAGTTCCTGCCCTCCTACTTCCCCTTCACCGAACCCTCGGCCGAGGTGGCCATCCGCTGGAAGGGCGAATGGCTGGAGGTGCTGGGCTGCGGCATGGTGAACCCCAATGTGTTCCGGGCCGTCGGCATCGACCCCGAAGCCTGGAAGGGCTACGCCTTCGGCCTCGGCGTGGAACGGCTCGCCATGGTGCGCTACGGCATCCCCGATATCCGCTGGTTCTCCGAGAACGATCTCCGGTTCCTCAGGGGGTATGAACCATGAAGGTGCTCTATTCCTGGCTCCGGGAGTTTCTGAAAACCGACCGTTCCGCCGAGGAACTCCTGCCCGTGTTTGAGCGGATGGGCATTGAGGTGGAGGATTTCCAGGACCTGGCCGAGCCGTACCGCGGGCACCTCGTGGTGGGCGAGATCGTGGCCCTGGAGCCCCACCCGCGGGCCGACCGGCTGCTGGTGGCCCGGGTTTCCATCGGCACCGATACCCTGCAGATGGTGAGCGGCGCCCCCAATCTGCACACCGGCATGAAGGTGGTGGTGGCGCTGCCCGGTGCCCGCCTGCCCGGCGGCACCGTGGAAACCCGCACCTTCCGGGGGGTGGAGAGCCAGGGCATGCTGCTCTCCGAAGCCGAACTCGGGCTGGAGGAGGAATCCTTCGGCGTGGCCGAACTGCCCCCGGAGGCCCGCCCCGGCTCCGAACCCTTCGCCTACCTGAACCTCAACGACTGGCTGTTTGATCTCTACATCATGCCCAACCGCGGCGACCTCATGGGCGTGCTGGGCGTGGCCCGGGAACTCGCGGCCAGCCTCGGGGTGCCGGTGCAGGTGCCGGAAATCCAGGTGTCCGAAACCGAGATGCCCTACGAGGTGGAAATCCTGGATGCCGAGGGCTGCCCCCGGTACACGGCCCGGGTGATCCGGGGCGTCAAGGTGTGGCCCTCGCCACCCTGGCTCCGCCGTCGGCTGCATCTGGTGGACCTGCGGGCCATCAACAACATCGTGGATGTCACCAACTATGTGCTCCTGGAACTGGGACATCCGCTGCACGCCTTTGACCTGGCCCGGCTGAAGGGCGGCATCCGCGTGCGCCGCGCCCGGGAGGGCGAACGCATCGTGACTCTGGACGGCACCGAACGCACCCTGAGCCCGGAGGTGCTGGTCATCGCCGACCACGAACGCCCCGTGGCCCTGGCCGGCGTCATGGGCGCCGAGGATACCGGCGTTTCCGAAGGCACCACCGACATCCTGCTCGAAAGCGCCTACTTTGACCCCGTGGTCACCTATTACAGCGCCCGGGCCGTGGGCCTGGACACCGAGTCGTCGCGGCGGTTCATCCGCGGGGTGGACCCCGAGATGCCTCCCTACGCCTCGCTCCGGGCCACCCAGCTGATCCTGGAAACCGCCGGGGGCACCGCCGGCCACCTGGTGGATGTGTATCCCCGGCCGCTGGAACGCCGCACGATCCCGACCTCCGGCCAGCGGATCGGCGAGATCCTGGGCGTGCCCGTGGCCGACGGGGATCTGGCCGAAACCCTGCCCCGGCTGGGCTTTGAGGTCCGGCAGGAAGACTCGCGCATCGTAGTGACCGTGCCCTCGTGGCGGCGCGACATCTTTGAGGAACCCGACCTGGCCGAGGAACACGCCAAACTCCTGGGGTACGACGCAATCCCGGGCACCGTGGAAACCTCGGGCTCCTTCCTGGGAAAGGGCCAGCTGAGTTACCTCTGGCTCAAGCGCTATCTTGTGGCCCTGGGGCTCGTGGAAAGCGAAACCGTGGAGTTCACCTCGCCCCAGTACCTGGAAGCCTTTGAGGCGGCAAACCGGGCCGTGCGCATCGCCAATCCCCTGGGGGCCGAGTACAGCGTGCTCCGCACCACCCTGCTGCCCGGCCTCCTGCAGGTGCTTTCCCTGAACCTGCGGCGCGGGGTCCAGGGCATGGTGACCTTTGAACTGGGCAAGGTGTTCTTCTGGCGTTCGGCCGAGGAATTGCCCGAGGAGCCCTATCACCTGGCCGTGGCCCTGGCCGGCCGGAGCCCGGAACACTGGGCCGGCCGGGAACGGGAACTGGACTACTACGATCTCAAGGGCATCCTGGACCGGTTGATGGCCGATTTCGGCCTCGCGTATCGCCTGGAGGAACGGCCCCGCCGCTTCGCCGCCCAGGCCGCCGACATCGTGCTGCAGCCGGAGGGGCGAACCATCGGCTTCGTGGCCATCCTGAACCGGGCCACGGCACGGCTCTTTGACCTCAAGGTGCCTGTGTACCTGATGGAACTGGAGGCCTCGGTGTTCCGGCCCGTGGTCCGGCAGCCCGAAATCCTCCAGTATCCCCCGGTCAAGCGCGACCTTTCGCTGCTGGTGCCCGAAACCGTCCGGTACCAGGACATCGCCGGGGTCCTCCGCCAAACGCCCACCCGGTACCTGCGCACCTTCTGGCCCATTGACCTGTACCAGGGCGATCCCCTGCCCGCCGGCACCCGCAGCGTGACCCTGCGGCTGGTGTTCGTGAACCCCCGGGGAACCCTGAGCCAGGACGAGGTCCAGCAGGATGTGGACGCTCTGATCCAGGCCGTGGAGCAACAGGGATGGAAGATCCGCGGACTGTGAACCCCCAGTCCATGCCCGCTCCGCCGGACGGGAAACCGGGGGAAGAGATCCCCTTCCTCCCGAATTACGCGGAGGTGAAGGACCTGGCGGCCGAGGCCCGGGAACTGCTTGACCGGTTGAGGGAAAGGCTGAATAACTTAGAACGGCAGAACCACCGGCTACGCCGGCGGGTGGCCGAACTGGAACAGGCACTGCAACGGGCTGTGCAGGAATTGCAGCGGATGGAGGAGCAGGTGGCACAAACGCTCCTCTACAACGATGTGGGTAAGGAGTGAGGGCGATGGATCCGAAACTTGCAGCGTTGCGGAAGGTTCGCCTGGAGGTGGACGGAAAACTGTGGAACTTCCGAACCGATTACGACGATGCCGTGCTTCAGCAGGCAAAGGAAAAACTGGAGCAAACGCTCCGGGTGATGCGGGCGAACCACCCGGATCTGCCCACCGAACACATCTACTTTCTGGCCGCCCTGAACCTGGCGGCCGAGGCGGTGGTGTTCACCCGGGGCCTGAACGGCATATTGAACAACGGCCATGAACCGGAACTGGACTGATACATCCCCCTGCGGTACCCGTGCAGTAACGGGGATAAGCCCGAGGCCAGCACCATCCATAGGGGAGCCCGAAGGGGTGCCCACGTTGTGGCATGGGCCTGTCGGGCCTATCCCGGCGCGGTACTCGCGGGGGGACCTTTTATCCCTTCGGGGAGGTGACGATCTTTGGAGATTTTTGAAGGGAAAGCGAGCGTTTCTTCGCCCCTGCTTTCTTCCCGGTTTTACCCGGAAACCTGGGAGGACTTCGTTGGCCAGGATCACCTGGTGGGGCCCCAGGGGGCCGTCCGACGGCTCGTAGCCTCGGGTCGGCTGCCCTCTATGCTGTTCTACGGTCCCCCGGGGACCGGGAAGACCGCCCTGGCCCGGCTGATCGCCCGGGAGGTGGGCGGTCGCTTCTTCGGGCTCAATGCTTCGCTGGCCCGTCCCTCCGACCTGAAAGCCCTGCTCCAGCAGGCGGTACAGGTGTTCCACAGCACCGGCAAGCCCGCTGTGGTGTTCGTGGACGAAATCCATCGGTTCAACCGCCTGCACCAGGAGCTCCTGCTGGCCAGCACCGAGGCCGGCCAGGTGGTGTTCATCGGGAGCACCGTTTTGAACCCCTACACCACCCTGTCCAAGGCCCTGCTCTCGCGGGTGCTGGTCTTTGAGTTCCACAGCCTCTCCGAAGCGGACCTCCAGACGCTCCTGCAGCGGGCCCTGGCCCGGTTCTTCCCGAACCGGCGCGTCGTGCCGGAGGTGATCCAGCGGATCGCCCGTCTGGCCAACGGCGACGCCCGCCGGGCCCTGAACCTGCTGGAAGCCCTGCTTTTGACCGTGCCCGAAGACCGGGAGGCCCGCACCGAGGACCTGGAACGCCTGGTATCGCGTCGGCTTCTGCGGTTTGACCGGGCCGGCGACGACCACTACGACACGGTGTCGGCCTTCATCAAGTCGCTCCGGGGGACGGACCCCGATGCCGCCATCTATTACGCTCTCCGGCTCCTGGAGGCCGGCGAAGACCCCCGGTTTCTGTTCCGAAGGCTTCTCATTTTTGCCGCCGAGGATATCGGCCTGGCCGATCCTCGGGCCCTGCAGATCGCCCAGGCCGGAGCCGCCGCCTTTGAACAGGTGGGCCGGCCCGAGGGCGACCTGATCCTCACCGAGGTGGTGCTGTACCTGGCCACCGCACCCAAGTCCAACACCGTCCTGCGTACCCTTCAGGCTGCCCGACGGGCAGTCCAGGAGGAAGCCTGGGCAGAGATTCCCCAGCATCTTCGCGATACCCACTACGCAGGCGCCAAGAAGCTCGGCCGCGGCAAGGGGTACCTCTATCCCCACGACCATCCGGAGGCCGCCCGACAACAGCGGTATCTCCCCGAGAACCTGCAGCATCTCCGGTTCTTTGAGCCCCGGTCGGTGGGGTACGAGGCGCAGCTCAAGTCCACAACCGAGGAGGTGAAAGAATGACCATGACGCTGATCCTGACCTTTGGGTTTCTTTTGGGATTGGTGATCGGAGGCCTGATCGCCTTTTTCAGCGTGAAGATTAAAACATCCCGGAAACTGGAAGAAGCCCAGCAAAACTACGAGCAAATCATCGCAGAGGCCAAGCGCGAGGCCCATAAGATCAAGAAAAACGCCGAGCTCCGCACCAAGGAGCACTGGCTGGAAGAGCGGCGCAAGTTTGACCGGGAGACCGCATCGGTCAAACGCGAACTGGAAAAAGAAAAACGCCGGCTCAGCGAGAAGGAGAGCCAGCTGGAACGGCGGGCCGAAACCCTGCAGCGGCGCTCCCGCGAACTGGACCAGCGGGAGCGGCAACTCCGGGAAAAGGAACAGTCCCTCGCCCGCCGCGAGGAGGAACTGGAACGCCTGATCCAGGAAGAAACCACCAAACTGGAAACCATCGCCCGCATGACCCGCGATCAGGCCCGGGAGGAACTCCTGCGCAAGGTGGAACGGGCCGCCAAACTGGAGGCCGCCCAGCTCGCCTACAAGATCAAGGAGCAAGCCCGGGAACAGGCCCAGAAGGAGGCCCGCAAGATCATCGCCACCGCCATCCAGCGCTGTGCAGCCAACCATACCGCCGAGAGCACAGTGACCGTGGTGCCCCTGCCCTCCGACGACATGAAGGGCCGCATCATCGGCCGGGAGGGCCGCAATATCCGCGCCTTTGAACAGCTCACCGGCGTGGAGGTCATCATTGACGACTCGCCCGAGGCGGTCACCCTTTCCTCCTTCAATCCCCGGCGCCGGGAGATCGCCCGGCTGGCCCTGGAACGCCTGATCCAGGACGGCCGCATCCACCCCGCCCGCATTGAAGAGGTCGTGAAAAAGGTGGAAGAGGAGTTTGACGAGTATGTGCGCCAGGTGGGCGAGGAAACGGTGCTGGAACTCGGGCTCACCGGGATCCATCCCGAACTCCAGAAACTCATCGGCGAGATGAAGTTCCGCACCTCCTACGGCCAGAACCTGCTGCAGCACTCCAAGGAGGTGGCGCATCTGGCAGCCCTCATGGCCGCCGAGCTCGGCCTGAATGTGGAGTACGCCAAGCGCGCGGGCCTGCTGCACGACATCGGCAAGGTGGCGGGCGAAGAGTACGAAGGCCCCCACGCCCTCGTGGGCGCCCGCATCGCCAAACGCTACGGCGAAAACGACCTGGTGGCCAACGCCATCGCCGCCCACCACGAAGAGGAAGAACCGCGGTCGGCCGTGGCCTTCGTGGTGGCGGCGGCCGACGCCATCTCCGGCTCCCGGCCCGGCGCCCGCCGCGAGTCGCTGGAGGCCTACATCAAGCGCATTGAGAAACTGGAACAGATCGCCCGCTCCTACAACGGCGTGACCAAGGCCTACGCCATCCAGGCCGGCCGGGAGATCCGCATCCTGGTGAGTTCCAACCGCGTCAGCGACGATGAGGTGAAGAACCTGGCCGAGGAGATCGCCCACCGCATTGAGAGCGAGATGGAATATCCGGGCCAGATCAAGATCACGGTGATCCGGGAGACCCGCGTCGTGGAGTATGCACGGTGACCTCCATCCGCATTCTGTTCATCGCCGACATCGTGGGCAAGCCCGGCCGCCGGGCCGTGCGCGAACTCCTGCCCGGCCTCCGTAGCGAACTGGGCGTGGACTTCGTGATCGCCAACGGCGAAAACGCCGCCGGCGGCGCCGGCATCACCGAGGACATCGTCAAGGAACTCCTGAACTACGGCATCCATGTGATCACCTCCGGCAACCACATCTGGGACAAAAAGGACGCCCTGAAATTCATTGACCGGTATCCCATGCTGCTGCGGCCCGTGAATTTCCACCATTCCAACCCCGGCCGCGGGTGGGGCGTATTCACCACCGAAGGCGGCCACACCGTGGCCGTGATCAACGCCATCGGCCGCCTGTTTACCGGCCTGTACGATTCCCCCTTTGACGCCGTGGACCGCGTTCTGCAGGAACTGGAAGGCGTGCCCCTCCGGATCCTGGATTTCCACGCCGAAACCACCGCCGAAAAACAGGTGGCCGGGCACTACTTTGACGGCCGCGTGACCGCGGTGATCGGCACCCACACCCATGTGCAAACCTCCGACGCCTGGATCCTGCCCGGCGGCACCGCCTACATCACCGATGCCGGCATGACCGGAGGCCTGGATTCCGTGATCGGGGTCAAAAAGGAACAGGCCATCCAGCGGATGGTGCAGGGCCTGCCCATCCGCTACGAGCCCTCCAACCGCCGCGTGGGCCTGGAGGGCGTGTTCCTGGTGGCCGATGTGGACACCGGAAAGGCCCTGGAAATCCAGAGGATTCGTCGGCTGATCGCCTGACCGTGGCAACCCGCACACCTTCGGAGGCGGACCGGAACCCCCTGCACATGCCCGTGCAGTACCTCAAGGGGGTGGGCCCCCAGCGGGCCCGGCTGCTCCGCCGCCTGGGAATCCGCACGGTGCGCGACCTTCTGTACTTTCCCCCCCGCCGGTACCTGGACCGCCGCCAGATCGTGCCGATCCGACGGCTCCGCGAGGGCCGGGAGGCCACGGTGCGCGGCCGCATCGTGAACCTGGTCTATCGCAACCTCAAGAACCGCAAGGTGCTGGTGCTCGTGCTGAGCGACGGCGAAGACCTCATGGAGGTCGTGTTTTTCCAGAGCCCCTGGCTCAAGGGCGTGTTCCGCATGGGCCAAGAACTCATTGCCAGCGGCAAGGTGTACCGCAAACGCTCCATCAAGGTGATGTACCACCCGGAATGGGAGGTGCTGGAGGGCCGGAGCGGGCCGCTCCGCACCGCCGGGCGCATCATCCCCATCTATCCGGCCACCGAGGGCCTGAAACCCTCGGGCCTGGAACGCCTGATCCGTACGGCCTACGAACTGGCCGAGCCCTATCTGCACGACCTGGTGCCGGCCGACCTCCGGCGCAAGCGCGCCCTGCTGAGCCGCCGCCAGGCCCTGAAGTGGCTCCACTTCCCCGAAACCCTGCAACAGGCCGAACGCGCCCGCCGCATCCTGAGCTACGAGGAGTTCTTCGTGTCCCAGGCCCGAATGCGCTACCTCCGGCTGCAGCACCAGGGCGAGGGCCTGCCCCTCCAGGCCGGCCCCCTGGCCCGGGCCTTTCTGGAACACCTGCCCTTTTCCCTCACCGGTGCCCAGCAACGGGTGATCCAGGAGATCGCCGCCGATGTGGCCCGCCGGAATCCCATGCACCGCCTGCTGCAGGGCGATGTGGGCGCCGGCAAAACCGTGGTGGCCGTGTATGCCATGCTCCTGGCCGTGGATTCCGGCTACCAGGCCGCCCTCATGGCCCCCACCGAGATCCTGGCCGAACAGCACTTCCTGGTGCTCACCGAGTACCTGAAACCCCTGGGGCTGGAACCGGTCCTGCTCATCGGCAAACAGTCGCGGCAGCAACGCGCCCTGGCCCTGGAACAACTGGAACGGGGCACCGCCCCCGTCGTGGTGGGCACCCATGCCCTGATCCAGGAGCAGGTGGCCTTCAAGAACCTCGCCCTGGCCGTGGTGGACGAGCAGCACCGGTTCGGCGTGGCCCAGCGCATGGCCTTGGTAAAAAAGGGCACCCGGATTCCGCACCTTCTGGTGATGACCGCCACGCCGATCCCGCGCACCCTGGCCATCACCGCCTACGGCCACATGGATGTGTCGTACCTGGACGAAAAGCCGCCGGGCCGCAAGGAGGTCTATACGGAATGGCGCCGGGAACGGGAGCGCGAGGCCGTGTACCAGCGGCTCTTTCAGGAGGTGCAGCAGGGCCGGCAGGCCTATGTCATCG
>JALXEF010000141.1 GCA_027069855.1 Caldifarciminota bacterium | reverse complement strand
AAACACAGGTTCCGCCCAACAGCAAAGTTGGGCAAAGCCGAAAGGGTGTTCCGATCGTCTCACCCCGGAAGCCCTTGGGATCTACGCCGCCCCCGTTCACCGAGTGCCTCGGGCTCCCTATTCTCTCCTGGGAGAGTTCCTGCTGTAGGAGCCGGCTTCAGCCGCGACGACCAAATTGTCCCCACCCCTGGCGGGCCAGACACCCAAACCCTCCCCTCTCACCGGGAGGGGATTGAGGGGAGGGGGATTTTCAAAGCAATACCAAGGCACCGCCTTCTAAGGGTTAGAATCGCCGCTAAAGCGGCTCCTACGGCCCCCAATTCCTCGGTAACAGCAGGAGTGTTCCTTTCTCACGGCAACATCCCTTCCTGCTTCAGCGACAGGAAGCCGGTGCGGGACACGATGATGTGGTCCAGCACCTCAATCCCCAGGATCTTTCCGGCCTCCACCAGTTGGCGCGTGATGGCCAGGTCTTCGGGGCTGGGCTCCAGGTTGCCGGAGGGGTGGTTGTGTACCAGAATCACGGCCGCCGCCCGGTCGGCAATGGCCCCTGCAAACACCTCCCGAGGATGGACTGGGCTGGAATCCAGGAGCCCCACGGTCACCACGCGAGTCTTAATGACCTCATGGGCACCGTTCAGGGTGAGGCACAGAAAGTACTCCTGCCGTTTATCGGCGATATGTTGCACATAGGGCAGCACATCTTTAGGTTCCTGGATCGCCGGGCGGCCGCGCTGGAAAAACCGGCGGGCCAGTTCAAAGGCCGCCACGATCTGGCTGGCCTTGGCCTCGCCGATGCCGGGAATCTGCCGGAAATCCTCCACCTGCCAGCGGTGCAGCTCCGGCCCGGCCTTCTCCAGGATCTTTTTGGCCAGATCCAGGGCGCTTTTGCCCTCCACGCCGGTGCGCAGCAAAATCGCCAGAAGTTCCGCGTCCGTAAGCGCCTGCGGCCCCCGCTCCAGCAACTTCTCTCTGGGCCGCTGGAAATTCGGCAGATCCTTGATGCGTTTACGCTTCATCTGCCTTTCCCGCGTGTTGCCGCAGGTCCGGAAGGTCCAGGTCCGGGTACTTCTCGTGGAAATAGGCCGAGAGCAGGGCCCGGAAGAGCTTTGTGTGCCGCGGAATCCTTAGGTGCGGCAGTTCATGGAGAATCACCATGGTGCTCACCGGCGCCGGCTGTTCCAGCAGTTCCCGGTTGAAGGTCCGCCGGCCCTCCACCGAGCAACTGGCCCATTTTCGGGTCATCCGGCGGAGGCGGATCTCTCGGGGTTGCACGCCCAGCCGCCGCGCCCAGGTCTGCACTTCGGCCCGGAACACCTCCTCCGGCACCTGGGTTTCCAGAGACCGCCACCCCTTAGCCATGGGCCCTCCGCAGCATCTGCAATAGCCGTTCCACCAACACCGTCATCTCCTCCAGGTCCCCTTCGGGGAGCACACGATACAGCCGTCGCCGCAGTTCCCGCTCCTGGGCCTCATTCCAGGTCCAGTGGGGATAGGTCTTCAGAGCCTGCTCCACTTGCTGCGCGACTTCCTCGGCGTTTCCCACGCCCTCCAGCTTCAGGAACCAGAAAACGGCAAACCCCTCCGGGGACAGGTGCGAGGGTTTCCGGGCCTGTTCGGCTTTCTGCACCTCCTGTACCAGTAGTTCCAGTTCTTCCAGGGCCTCAGTACTGGAAACCCGGCGCTCGTAGAACCGTCGGGCGATGGCGTCGGCCCGCTCCCCAATGGGGATCAGATAGGGGTCCTGGTGGCGCCGGGACGCCACCAGATGGAAAAAGGCCTTGATGAGGTTGAACACCCGGCGGACCTCGGAAACCTGGGCCTCGGTCAGCTTCTGCAGCGCCTTCCCGTCCAGGGCATACATCGCGTCCGGTTCCGCCACCTCCGGGGTCCGGGTATGGCGTTGAACGATCCGGGCGGTTTTCCGCAGGAACTCGCGGTCCACCGGCACGCCGGGCTCGAAGTTTTCCTTCAGGATGCGGTACATATCGGCGAGTTGCTCGTAAGCCTCAAGGTACGGCCTGAGGAAGGGATCCGGCGACAGGATCTCGTAAAGATCCTGGAGTTCCCGGAAAAACCGGTAAAACTCCTCCCGTCGCTCCTGATTCCGGAAATGTTCCAGCACTGCATCCACGGCCTTATCGGCGTTTTGGCCCTCCCAAAAGCCCAGAAACTCGGCCTCCGCCCGATCCATCAGCCTCTGGAACCGTTCCTTCAGCACCTCCAGGCCCTGCACCACCCCGGGGCTCAGGCGCTGGAGTTGTTGAATCAGGACCTCTCGGAGCACCAGGCCGTTCTTGCCCCCGCGGAGCCGCAGGGCTTCTCCGGGTGGGAGATAGGCCCAACCGACCTCCTGCGCATAGCGGATTAGCGGCTCCTGCACGGTCCGGCGTTCACTTCCCAGGGTCATCGTGAAATTCTTTGGCCAGGATGTCTTCCACCACCTGCAGCAATTCCGGAATTTTGTTCGTGATCACATCCCAAAGGATTTCTTCATCTACACCAAAGTACTCGTGCACGACAATATTCCGAAGGCCTGCAATGCCCCGCCAATTCACCTGAGCATAGCGGTCCTGGACTTCTCTGGGAATATGTTTCACTGCTTCCCCGATGATGATAAGATTTCGGATTACAGCATCCTTGGTTTTTTCATCAGAAGAGAACGCATCAAAATCCAGGCCCTTTGTGTAACGGAGAACCTTCAAGCAGCTCTCGCGAATATCCTCCAAAAAGAGACGCGGGTCACGTGACATACACAGCCTCCCGCTCCACATAGGGGCGCATGCGGGGCTTGAGAGCCCTCCGGGTAACCAGATCCACCCGTGTGCCCAGCAGGTCTTCCAGGAAGAACTTGAGGCCCATATACCGGTCAAAGGTGGCCCGGCCTTCAAACTCCACCAGGATATCCACATCGCTCCCCGGACCGGCTTCGCCGCGGGCCACGGAGCCGAAAACCGCCAGGGACTTCACCCCGAACCGCCGCCGAATCTCGTCGCGGTGCTGCCGCAGAATCTGGATGACTTCCGTATTCTTCATGCTCAGTGCTCGTTTCCCTGTGTTTTCTCTGCCTCCAGGATACGTCGCAATCGAGTAAGTAAGGGTGGAAGATCGTTCACAGCAGTTTCCCATACGATTCTCGGACTCAGCCAGGGATACTCATGAATCAGGAAGTTCCGCATTCCCCGCATCTTATGCCAGGGCACCTCTGGATATTTGTCTTTTACCTCTTTTGGGATGTGCCTTTCGGCCTCTCCGATCACGATAAAACAGTAGATGACGGCGTGCAGCGTCCGCCTGTCACTTTCAAAGGCAGGAAAATCCAGGCCTTTTGTGTATTCCATAACATCCTGGATAGCATCCACGATGTCCCTCAACCAGTGGACCCATGTTCGTTCAGACACGCAGCGCCTCCCGTTGGACTCGTTCCCGCATCCAGGGACGCAATCCATCCAGAGTAACGATGTCCACAGGACACCCCAGGATCTCTTCAAGGAACTCCTTGAGTTCCACCATTTTGAAAAGGCCCACATGGGCGTCAGCATCAAACTCCACCAGGATATCCACATCGCTCTCCGGACCGGCCTCGCCGCGGGCCACGGAGCCGAAAACCGCCAGGGACTTCACCCCGAACCGCCGCCGGATCTCGTCCTTGTGCTCACGCAAACGCTGCAGTAGTTTCTCCCGATCCCTGCGTTCCATTTCTTCTACATTGTATGGGCTTCGCCCTACCTTCGCTCCCCGATGCGCTTATAGATCTCGGGCAAATCCCAGGGTGTGATGATCCCCAGGGGTGCTTCGTGCT
>JALXEF010000140.1 GCA_027069855.1 Caldifarciminota bacterium | reverse complement strand
TCCTGATACAGCAAGGCCAGATGGATACTCCATAGGCCTTCATCCACCAGATGGTGCATCTGACGAGCGTAGTACAGGGCTCGTTCCAGAAGTTCCAAAGCCCGCCCCAGGTGTCCCCGCTTCATTTCCACCCGCGCCATCATACCGCTGCCCGTCGCCAACCCTGAGGACACCTGCTGATCAGCAAAAATCTCCATGGCCGACTGATAAAACCGCAGGGCCTGCATCAGGTCGCCCTCTTCCTCGTGAACCATCCCCAGGTTGCCCAGAAGACGTGCCCGCTGGAGCGGAGGGATGGCATCGCTATGGCGCAAAGCCCGGAGCCAGAATTCCTTGGCCTTGGCAAAGCGATCCTGATACCAGTGGCAGGATCCCACCAGTTGCAACGCCAGGGCCTCCAGGTGGGGAGCCTCCGCGTGGATCTTGCGATAGGTGGCCCCGGCACGGGCTTCAGCATCGGCGTATCGGCCGTGCTGGAGTTCCTGGAAGGTCAGCCAATCCTGCAGTGCCGCCCATTCTTCCAGATACCCCTGGGTTTCCAGTTCCCGAACCAGGGTGTTCAGGAGTTCCAGGGTGGGGTCGTGGGGAGGTAGGACATGCCGGTAATAAAACACCCGATCCAGGGGGACTTGAAACAGCGGCCGTTGCGGAGGAATCCCGGCGGCGCGCTGGAGTTGGAGCCCCTGAAGCAGAGCCCGATATCCGGAACGCCAGGCATACACCTGGAAAAGTTCCTCGGCGAATCGGGTCCAGTGCCGGATCGCAGCAGATGCCTCACCCGCCTGGCTGGCTTGCTCTGCTTGCCAGAGGGCCGGGAAGAGGGGCAGGGACTGTTGCAAGAGGCACTGGTACAGATTCTGATGACGACGGCGTCGCTCCTCGGGTGACAAAGCCTGGAGCAGTCGCTGGGGGATCTCGGGATCTGCAAAGAAAAACACCCCCAGGTCTTCCAGCAGCAACCCCAAGCCTCGCAGGGTTCCCAGGAGTTCCTCGGTTTCAGCCGCAGAAAGGCCCAGGCAGGGAGCAAACAGGGTGGCGGTCACAGGTTTTTGCAGGAGCGCCAGCCGTATCAAGGCTTCTAAGTCCTGGGAGGGCAGGTGGCTCAGCACCCCCTGCAAAAGCGCGTCCAGGTCTTCCGGCAAAGGATCGTTGGGATGGCGCACCTTCCAGGGCCCCAGCAACCAGAGATACAGGAAGGAAGAGACCGGCAGGTTCCCGGTTTCATCGCCCAGCAAGTCTTGAACCCGGAGGGAGATCCGGTGAAGCCCTTCGGGTTCAGCAAAGGGCAGGGCCCCCGAAAGAAGCAATGTTAAGCCGGGCGGCGGATCCTGGAGCAGGCGACCCACCAGGATCTGGGTTTCCAGGTCGGCGGCCGCCACCTCAGGCACAACCCAGATCGTGGGAATCTGCTGGGCCAGGTTCTGCAGCAGATGCTGGGTACCGTGGATCAGGGCTTCGGCCTCGGCTGGGCCAGGCTCGGCGAACGGGACTCCCTGGGGATGGTATCGTTGCAGAAGAGGCGCCACCAGAGGCAGTGCCTCACCGAGCAGTTGCTGGAGTTCTTCCAGGGGCCATCGGGGATGGGTTCCCAGGGGATACAGCAGGGGGTACAGCGGCAGAAATGGAGACGGCAACCCAGGGGCCAGCAATACCTCAAAACCCTGCTGGTACTTGTCGTATGCCACCTTGCGCAGCAGAGCGTTCCGGCCGAAGGCATCTCCACCGGTCACCCAGAAAAGGCCTCCCTGGGCCTGAATCTCCTGACTCAGCCTTTCGTAGGGCTCCCGGGGCACGGGCAGGGCTTGCACCAGGTTTCGCGTTTCGGCATGGGGACTCAGCAGGGCCCGACGCTCCAGGTGTTGGGGGGCGGCCCTCAGGGCACGGAGGAGCCAAACCCATAGGGTGGACAGGTCCTTCGGGATTTGTTGGAGCAGGAGGCCTCCTACCAGAGGACACGGGCTCTCCTGCCCCAGGTATCGGTGGAGCAGGCCTTGAAGGCGTTCCAGAATCTGATCGGCCTCGGCAGGGCCGGGCACGCCGAGGATCAGGAGAAGGTGCTGGGGATCCAGAAGCTCCAGACGGTCCACACCGCGAAAACGCGCCTGCACCAGGGGCAGAACCTCCAGAGCCTCCACACTCGTCGGCAACCGCAACAGCCCAAACAAGACATAGGGATGAAAGGAAAGCAGGCGTTCCAGATGGTTCCGAAACGCCGGTTCCTGTAAAAAGGTCGGCTGGGCTGTAGACATCCACCCCCTATTGTATATCCTGCCGCAGAGTTTTTTGTCCGGGGCGGCCGGCGGCGCGCCGCCGGCCGCCCCGGACAAACCTCGTCAGTCAATGTACAGAAGCCACCCGTGGGTGTCCTCCACCTCGCCCCGCACGATGGCAAACAGCTTCTCCTGCAGGGCCTTGGTGACCGGACCTCGGCTCCCCGTGCCGATGGGGATCTTATCCACCGACCGGATGGGGGTAATCTCCGCAGCAGTCCCCGTAAAGAAGAGTTCGTCGGCGATGTACAGCATCTCCCGCGGGATCAGGGTCTCAATCACCTCGTAGCCCAGTTCCCGGGCCAGGGTGATCACCGTGTCGCGGGTGATGCCGGGCAGAATGCCGGATTCCAGGGCCGGCGTGTAGATCTTGCCGTTCCGCACCAGGAACAGGTTTTCACCCGAGCCCTCGGAAACCGTGTTGTCGGGGTTCAGGGCGATGCCCTCGGCAAACCCGTACAGCACGGCCTCCATCTTGATCAACTGGGCGTTGGCGTAGTTGCCCGTGGCCTTGGCCATCGGCGGGAAGGTGTTGTGGGCCATCCGGTTCCAGGAGGATACCATCACATCCACACCCTGGGTCAGGGCCTCCTCACCCAGGTAGGCACCCCACTCCCACACCGCGATGGCCACCTCCACCGGGCACTTGAAGGGGTTCACCCCCAGGTCGTAGTAGCCCCGGTACACGATGGGCCGAATATAGCAGGAATCCAGGCCGTTTTCCTTGATCAACTGAATGGTGGCCTGGGTGAGTTCCTCGGGCGAGAAGGGGATTTCCATGCGGTAGATCTTGGCCGAGTCGTAGAGCCGGCGCAGGTGATCTTCCCAGCGGAAAATCGCGGTGCCCTTTTTGGTTTTGTAAGCCCGCACGCCCTCAAACACGGCCGAAGCGTAGTGGACCACATGGCTTAAGACATGGATCTTGGCATCCTGCCAGGGAACCATCTTCCCCGACATCCAGATGTACTTGGCTTCTTTAATGCCAGCCATGAAACCCTCCTTTCATTGGGGTTTGGTTTCCAGCACGGCTTTTACCCGTTCCAGAAGCTCTTCGGCCTCCTCGGCCGTGGGAGCCTCCACAAAGATCCGGTAAATGGGCTCGGTGTTGGAGGGCCGCACCTGCACCCAGGCCTGGCCCCACCGCAGGTACACCCCGTCTTCGGTGGAAACCCGGGCGTCCGGAAAGGCCGCCTGGAGCCGGGAGAGGTCCAGCGGACGGTTCCGGGGAATCTTCGTCTTGAGCAGGGTGTACACCGGCAACTGCAACAGCGCCGGTGCGAGCCAGCCCTCCAGGTAGGCCTGGGCCACGAGCCCTGCGGCCACCAGGCCGTCGCGCGTGGCATTGATGCGCGGGTAAATGACCCCGCCGTTGCCCTCGCCGCCGATGGTGCCCCCGGTTTCCAGGAGCTTTTCGGTCACATGGATCTCGCCCACGGGAACCCGCACCACCTCCAGGCCATGCTGCCGGGCCACGGCCTCCACCATCATGGAGGTGCTGTAGTTCACCACCACGGGGCCCCGCGCGTCGCCACGCCGGAGCACGGCCTCCACGGCCACCGGCAGGGTGTACTCCTCCGAGAACACCCCATGGCCGCGGAGCCCGAACACCAGCCGGTCGCCGTCAGGGTCGGAGGCGAAGCCCAGGTCGGCCAGCCGGGCCTGCAGGAACCGGTTCAAGAGATCCAGGTGCTCCCGCCGGGGCTCAGGATCATGGGGGAACCGGCCGGAGCCGTCGCAGTACAGAGGCACCACCTCAAACCCGAGGGTCCGCAACAGGCCGGGCAGGGCCTCGGACATGGCACCGTTCACGCAGTCCACGGCCACCCGGATCTTTGCGGCCTTCTGCCGCAGGGACGCCGGCAGTTCCAGGGCCTCCACCACGGCGGCCACATGGGGCTGCCAGGCGTGGGACAGGGTTTCGGCCCGGCCCACCTGGTCCCAGGCCGCCCAGGGGGCACCCTCGCCCGCCTCCACCATGGTCCGGAGCCGCGCCACCTCTTCAGGCGACAGGAACCGGCCCTTGCCGTTGACGAACTTCAGGGCGTTCCAGGGCAAAGGGTTGTGGGACGCGGTGATCACGATGCCGCCGGCATAGGCCCCCCGGGCCACATGGAACAGCACGGTGGGCGTGGGCACGATGCCCGCCTCCACCACGGTGGCCCCCAGGGCCTGCAGCACCCCGGTCACCACCCGTTGCACCATGGCGCCGTGGGGGCGTGCATCGCGGCCGATGAGGTAACGACCCGGACCGTTCAACCGAAGAAAGGCACGCAGATAGGGCAGCAGATATTCAGGATCCAGCCCATCCCCCACCACCCCGCGGAGGCCGGACACCGAAAACAGTAGGTCCATGCGATTCCAGGAGAGCCGGCGGGCGGACTCGAACCGCCGACCTGCGCATTACGAATGCGCTGCTCTACCTGCTGAGCTACGCCGGCGTGTCTTCTCATTTTACCCTCGCCCCCAGGGCATTGCAACACACGCCGGGCCGTATCCACCCCTGCCAGCCGGTTCCCTGCATTCCGCCCCCGATCGCCCAACCCCATGATTTTCAGAGAGATAAAATTGACCCCCCGGAGCGGCGCCTATACAATACACCGCTATGCGTTGGTCTCAAGCCCTGATTCCGACCTTAAAAGAGGATCCCAAGGAGGCCCAGTCGCCTTCGCACCGACTCCTGCTGCGGGCCGGCTTCGTGCGACAGCATCAAGCGGGCGTGTACATCTTCCTGCCCCTCGGACAACGGGTCCTGCACCGCATCATGCGCATCGTGCGCGAGGAGATGGACCGCATCGGCGCGCAGGAGGTGCTCATGCCCAGCCTCACGGCCCGGGAACTGTGGGAAGAGTCGGGCCGGTGGAAGGCCTTCGGGCCGGATATGTTTCGGCTCCAGGACCGCAAGGGCCGCGAGATGGCCCTGGCTCCCACCCACGAGGAGCTGTTCGCCGACCTGGCCCGCCACTACCTGCGCTCCTACCGCGACCTGCCCCAGATCTGGTACCAAATACAAACCAAGTTTCGCGATGAACCCCGTCCCCGCTCCGGTATCCTGCGGGTTCGGGAGTTCCTGATGAAAGACTCCTATAGTTTTGACGCCTCCTGGGAGGGGCTGGACCACAGCTACGAGATGCACCACCAGGCCTACACCCGGATCTTCACCCGGGCGGGCCTGGAGTTCGTGGTCACCCGCGCCTCCTCCGGCCTCATGGGCGGCTCGGCGTCGGAGGAGTTTATGGTGCTCTCGGAGGCCGGTGAAGACACCCTGGCCGTGTGCGACGCCTGCGGCTACTCGGCCAATGTGGAGGTGGCCACCGGCGAGCCCGCTTTGCGGCAGCCGGAGTCGCCCTTCAAAAAGCTGGAAAAGGTGCATACCCCGGGCGTTCGGACCGTGGAGGAGGTGACCGGCTTCCTGGGCGTGGGCCCGGAACTCCTCATCAAGAGCCTGGTGTACATGGCGGGCGAGAAGGCCGTGCTGGTGCTCGTCCGGGGCGACTACGAGGTGAACGAGGCCAAGCTTCAGCAGGTGCTGGGCAGCGAGGTGCGGATCGCCACGCCCGAGGAGGTCCAGGACCGCTTCGGCGTGGAGGTGGGCTTTGTGGGGCCGGTGAACCTGCCGGTGGACGAGATCATCGCCGACGAAGCCCTGCAGGGCCTTCAGGGCATGGTGTGCGGGGCCAACGAAACGGATTACCACCTGGTGGGGGTCAATGTAGAGGAGCACTTTCCGGTGCATCGGTACGCCGACCTCCGCGAGGTGAAGGAGGGCGACCGCTGCCCCCAGTGCGGCGCGCCGCTGCGGCTCCACCGGGCCATTGAGGTAGGTCACATCTTCAAGCTGGGTACCCGGTACTCCGAGGCCCTGGGGGCCTATTTCACCGACCGCGACGGCAAGGAAAAGCCCATCATCATGGGAAGCTACGGCATCGGCATCGGCCGGGTGATGGCCGCCGCGGTGGAACTCTACCACGACAAGAACGGCATCGTGTGGCCTGTGACCATCGCGCCCTACGATGTGGAGATCCTGGCCCTGGACCCCCGAAAGGTGGGCACGGTGGCCGAAAACCTGTACCGGGATCTCCAGGCCAGCGGCGTCGAAGTGTTGTGGGATGACAGAGACCTCAGCCCGGGTGTAAAATTCAAAGACGCAGATCTGATCGGGATCCCCCTCCATGTGGTGTTGGGTCGGAAGGTGGCTCAGGGTGTGGCCGAAATCAAGATCCGCGCCACGGGAGCATCGGTGGATGTCCCCCTGCAAGACCTGAAAACCCGGGTGCTGGAAACCCTGGCATCGCTGAGGGAGAAGATTGATGAGCGAGTTGGAAAAACGGCTGGAGGATCTCCTGAAACCCCTGCTTGAGGAACGCGGGCTCACGCTGGTGGACCTGGAACTCAAGGGCGTGGGCAACCGCCAGATCCTCCGCATTTACATTGACAAGCCCGGTGGGGTCACCCTCCGCGACTGTGAGGATCTTTCCCGGGAGTTCTCGGTACTCCTGGACATTGAAGACCCCATTGAGGGCTCCTACATCCTGGAGGTGTCCTCGCCCGGGGCCGATCGCGTGCTTAAAAAGGAGCGGGAGCTCCAATGGGCCATCGGCCGCGCGGTGCAGGTGACCACGCCCCAAGGCATGATCCTGGGCACCCTCCGGGAGGTGGATGAGACGTCGGTCACCCTGGATACGCCCGACGGGCCCCTCCGGATCCCCCGGCGCGAGATCCAGGTGATCCGACTGTCCATGAAGGAGGTGGAACACGAATGAACCAGGAAATCGTTGAAACCATTGCCTACCTTTCCCGGGTGAAGAAACTGGATCGCGACTTTGTGATCACCGCCCTGAAGGATGCCATTGCGTCGGTGCTCAAAAAGAAGTACGGCCCCGACTTTCCCCTGGAGGTGAAGGTGGACGGCCAGCGGGGCGACATCCAGATCCTCGTGCAGAAGGTGGTGGTGGAAAAGGTGAAGGACCCGGACCGGGAGATCTCCCTGGAGGAGGCCCGGCAGCAGTTTCCGGACATTGAACCCGGCGAAACCATCATGACCCAGCTGCCCTTTGACCAGCTGGGGCGGGGCATCGTGTCGCGGATCCGCAACAACTTCACCCAGCGCATCCGGGAGGCGGAAAAACTCCGCATTTACAAGGACTTTCAGAACCGCATCGGCGAACTCATCAAGGCCCGGGTGTGGCGTGTGGACAAAACCGGGGTGTACCTCAATGTGGGCGGAGGGGCCGAGGGCCTGATCCCGCCGGAAGAGCAGATCCCGGGCGAACGGTACCGCACGAACCGCGATGTCTATGCCCTGATCCTGCGGGTGGACAAGGAAACCCGGCGCAAGCCCCTCGTGTTCCTTTCGCGCACCCACCCCGACTTCCTGCGCCGGCTCATGGAACACGAGATCCCCGAGGTGGCCGACGGCACCGTGGAGATCCGCGCCGTGGCCCGGATCCCGGGCAAACGCGCCAAGGTGGCCGTGCGCAGCAAGGATCCCCGCGTGGACCCCGTGGGAGCCTGCATCGGACCCCGGGGCCAGCGGATCAACCCGGTGGTGCGGGAACTCGGCAACGAAAAGATTGACATCATCCGCTGGTACCCGGATACCATCCGGCTGGCGGCCTCGGCCCTGTCGCCGGCCGTGCCCCTCATGATCTTTGAAAAGGACGATACCATCTACGCCGTGGTGCGCGACGAGGAGATCGCCGAAACCAAGGGCAAGGAGGGGCTCAATGTGATCCTGGCCTCCCGCATCGTGGGCAAGGATATCCAGGTGATTCCCGCAAGCGAATACGAGCCGCCGGCGGATGTGCTCACCGTGATGGAACTGGACCTGCCCGAAGAGGTCAAGGAAAAGCTGCGCCGGGCCGGCTGGTTCCAGTTCACCGAGGTGCCGCTTTTGGCGGACCTCATTGAAACCACCGATCTGGACGAGAAAACGGTGCTGCGGATTCTGCACCAGATTGAAGAGGGCCTGGAGAAGAAGAGGGGGAGCGCGTGAGGCAAGAGAACTTGCGGGTACAGGACCTGGCAAAGAAGCACAAACTCTCCACGAAGGCCATCCTGGACCTCCTTCGGGAGCTGGGGTACCAGGTGCGGGGGAGTTCGTCCACCGTCACCGAGGAAATGGCCAAGGCCGTGGAGAAGGTACTGGAAGAGCAGAAAAAGCGGTCCAAGCAGCGGCTGGAACGGAAAAAGGAGATCTGGGGCCAGCGGCGACCCGGACAAAGGCGGCCGCCCCAGCGCCCCACTTCGGAAAAGGTGCAGGACCGGATCCGGCGAACCCTTCAAAAGCCTTCGGAACGTAAGCCCAAGCGGCCGCCCCAGCGGCGGCGGGACCGCCGGCCCGTCCGCACCGAGCGGCCGGTGGAACCCACAGCCACCACCCGCACCCTGTACATTCCGGCCCCGATTTCCGTGGCCGAACTCGCCCAGATGATGGGCGTGGAGCCCATTGATGTGGTGAAACGCGCCTTTGAGATGGGCATCATGGCCACCATCAACCAGGTGCTGGACCTGGATACCCTGGAACTCATCGCCGACAGCTTCGGCTTTGAGGTGGTGCGGGAGATGCCCGAAGAGGAACTGGTGGCCGAGGAAGCCGAGGAATTGACCGAGCCGCGGCCGCCGGTGGTCACCGTTATGGGCCATGTGGACCACGGCAAAACCACCCTGCTGGACTACATCCGCCGCACCAATGTGGCGGCCCGCGAGTTCGGGGCCATCACCCAGCACATCGGGGCCTCGCGGGTGATCTACGAGGGCCACCAGATCACCTTCATTGACACACCCGGCCACGAGGCCTTTACAGCCCTGCGGGCCCGCGGCGCCCAGGTGACCGACATCGTGGTGCTGGTGGTGGCCGCCAACGAGGGGGTCAAGCCCCAAACCGTGGAGGCCATCAACCACGCCAAGGCGGCCGGGGTGCCCATCATCGTGGCCATCAACAAGATTGACCTGCCCGAGGCCGATCCGGAACGGGTGAAACGCGAACTCTCGGAGCACGGCCTCATCCCCGAGGAGTGGGGCGGCGACACCATCTTCGTGGAGGTGTCGGCCAAAACCGGCCAGGGGGTGCCCGACCTCCTGGAGGCCATCCTGTTGAAGGCCGAGGAGCTGGAACTGCGGAGCACCTCCGAGGGCCCGGCCCGGGCCGTGGTGCTGGAAAGCAAGCTGGAAAAGGGCCGGGGGCCGGTGGCCTCGGTGATCGTGCAGCGGGGCACCCTCAAAGTCGGCGACGCCTTCGTGGCCGGCACGGCCTGGGGCAAGGTGCGGGCCATCTACGACGAATACAACCGGCGCCTGAAGGAGCTGAAGCCCTCGGACCCCGGGCTGGTGCAGGGGTTTGACGCCCTGCCCAAGGCCGGCGACATCCTGCAGGTGGTGGAATCCGAGCGGGTGGCCCGGGAGATCGCCGAGGAAAAGGCCGCCCTCATCAAGGAGCAGATCGCCCGGGGCGAGCAGGCCACCCTCACCCGCCGCATCCAGGAGATGCTCCAGAAGGGCGAGATGACCGAACTGCCCGTGATCGTGAAGGCCGATTGCCAGGGCTCGGTGGAGGCCGTGGGCGACGCCCTGGGCCGCATGATGGTGGAAAACATCAAGGTGACCCTCGTGCACTCGGGCATCGGCAATGTCACGGAAAGCGATGTGATGCTGGCCGCCGCCTCCAACGCCCTGATCCTGGCCTTCAATGTGAACATTGACGGCAAGGCCCGTGAGGCGGCCAAGCGCGAGGGGGTCACCATCAAGAGTTACCGCCTCATCTACGACCTCCTGGAGGATGTGGAACTCCTGCTCAAGAGCCTGTTGAAACCCGAGATCCAGGAGGAGGTGCTGGGTGAGGCCGAGGTGCGGGCGGTGTTCCGCGTGCCCAAGGTGGGCCATGTGGCCGGCTGCTATGTGCTGCGGGGGGTGATCCGCCGGGACGCCAACATCCGGATCCGCCGCGACGGCGAGGTGATCCACGAGGGTCGGGTGGCCTCGCTGAAGCGCTTCAAGGAGGATGTCAAGGAGGTCGCCCAGGGCTACGAGTGCGGCATCAAGGTGCAGGGCTTTGACGATTACCGCCCGGGCGACATCCTGGAGGCCTATCGCCTGGTTGAGGTGAAAAAGGCGTAAAAACCGGAGGGTTTCCATGCCCGTGGGGATCCTGGAACTGGACCTCTATATCCCGGAGTGCACCTCGCTCAAGCAGAAGCGCGTGATCGTGAAGGGCCTCAAGGACAAGGTTCGCAGCCGGTTCAATGTGTCGGTGGCGGAGATCGACGGCCAGAACCTGTGGCAGCGCTCCCGGCTGCTCGTGGCCGTGGCCGCGGCCGACACCCGGGGCGCCAACACCCTGCTCTCCAAGGTGGTCAACTTCGTGGAACGGGAACGCGGCCTGCAACTCCTGGACTATACCCTGTCCTTCCTGTGATCGCGAACCGATGAAGGAAAAACGGGTGAAGATCGTCAACACCCTGGGGCTCCATGCCCGGCCGGCCATGGCCTTCGCGAAACTGGCCGGCCAGTTTCGCTCGGAGATTACCGTGGAAAAGGACGGCGCCGAGGTTAACGGCAAAAGCATCCTGGGCCTGATGATGCTCGTGGCCCCCAAGGGCACGGAACTGGTGATCCGGGCCGAGGGTCCCGACGAAGAGGAGGCCGTGGAACAACTGGCCCGGCTCGTGGAGGATGGCTTTGGCGAAGAATAACCAGGTGAAGAACGGCGAACGCTTCCTGACCGGCATCCCGGCATCTCCCGGGATCGGCATCGGTCCGGCCCGGGTGCTGCTCCGGCAGGAGGTGGCGGTCACCGGGCGCAAGATCCCGCCCGACCGGGTGGAACGGGAACTGGAGGAGTTCCACCGCGCCCGGGCCGAACTCATCGCCGAGTTTGAAGCCTCCAAACGCGGGCTTCCCCAGAAACTCGCCCAGCTGGTGGAAGCCCAGATCATGATCCTCCAGGACCCCCGATTCGTGGAGAATGTGGAACGGGTGGTGCGCCGCGACCGGTACACCGCCGAGTACGCCGTACTCCGGGTGGCCGGCGACCTGGCCCGTTCCCTCAAGGAGGGCGAGCACCACTACTTCCAGGATCGCTCCCTGGAGATCCAGCAGATGGCCCGGGAACTGGTGTACAAGATGCAGCCCCTGGGCCATGAGGCCGTGCAGGAGGTACAGGCCGGCGAGGTGGTGTTCGCCGTGGACCTTTCGGTGCGGGACACCCTGACGCTCGTCAAACGCGACATCGCCGGCGTCGTGCTCCAGGCCGGCGGCGCCACCTCCCACACCGCCATCCTGCTCCGCGACTTCGGCATCCCCGGTGTCTTCGGGGTTTCGTCCTTCGAGGGCGTGGAAAACGGCACCCTGACCATCGTGGACGGCAACCGGGGCCTCGCGGTAATCCACCCCCGGAAGTCCACCCTGGACCGCTATCGGGAGCGCCAGATGCAGCTGCAGGCGTTCCACCAGGGCCTCAAGAAACTGGTGGGCCAGGCGGCGGTCACCCGCGACGGCCGGGAACTCTCCCTCAAGATGAACCTGGATTTCCCGGAGGAGATGGAGATCATTGACCGGTTTGAGCGCCGCGGTGTGGGCCTGTTCCGCACCGAGGTGCTCTTCTTCTCCGGCCACACCGACGAGGCCTCGCAGGAGCGCATCTACCGCACCCTGTCGGCCAAGGTGTACCCGCACACCGCCACCATCCGCATCTTTGACATCGGCGGCGACAAGATCCTGGGCCAGCCCGAGCGGAACCCCTTCCTGGGGCTGCGGGGCATCCGGGCCCTTTTGAAGGAAAAACACACCCTGGTGCGCCAGCTGCGCGCCATCCTCCGGGCCAACGAGAAGGGCAACCTCAAGGTGATGCTGCCCATGGTGACCACCGTGGAGGAGGTGGAGGAGTTCCTGGACCTTTTCCAGCAGGTGGTGCAGGAGATGGGCCCGGAGGTGCAGGTGCCCTCCGTAGGGGTGATGGTGGAGGTGCCTTCCATCGCCCTCACCGTGGAACTCCTGGAGGGCCTGGTGGACTTCATCAGCATCGGCACCAACGACCTTACCCAGTATGTGCTGGCGGTGGACCGCCGGAACCCCCGGGTTTCTTACTTGTACGACCCCTTCCATCCCGCGGTGGTGCGGCTGCTGGAATGGGTGGTGCACCGCGCGCGCCGCAGCAACCTGCTGGTTTCGGTGTGCGGCGAAATGGCTTCCGATCCCCTGGGCATCCCCCTGC
>JALXEF010000139.1 GCA_027069855.1 Caldifarciminota bacterium | reverse complement strand
GATCTCCGCCTCCGGAGACTCGGTCTTTCCAGGCTGGGGCCGGGTTCCGTACTTCCGAACCCACTTCTGGATGGTGGTGTTGCCTCCAATCCCATACTTCCGCTGTAGGGAATGCATGGAGGCTCCGCTCTCATACTCCTGGACCACCTTCCGTTTGAAGGCCTCGGAGTACTGGATGGCTCCTTTGCGCTTCTCCACGACCTACACCTCCTTCACGATCTCCTGGGAGTTCCCCCCTCCAGAGTGTAAACATATACCAGGACGACACAATCCTCCCCTTAAGGGGGAGGAGGTTATTGGGTACCAAAGACTTATCGGAAAACCCGCCGAGAGGATATTGCCAAATCGCCGCTGAAGCGGCTCCTAAGGATTCACCCCCACCTCAATCCTCCCCCTGAGGGGGAGGAAGTTGTTGAACGGCAGGGGGTTAGCGTCAAACCCCGGACCCCTAAATCGTCCCTGCCCCTGGTGGGCCAGACACCAACTGATCCCCGCCCCTGGTGGGCGGGGACTGAGGGGAGGGGGATCTTAAAGTGGTGCCGAGACACCGCAGTCCAATAGTTTCCATCGCCGCGGAAGTGGCTCCTACGGTGAGAGCCCTGTGGCCACCCGGGGTATACCCGGACAAGTGTTTCCATCGCTGCAGAAGCGGCTCCTACGGGTCGTCTTTTCCTCGGCCGGTGTCGTTCCCTGCTCGGGTGGCGGTTCCCTTTCGTGGTTTTTCGGCTTCGGCTGTTGCACATCCCCCTATTCCACCGCCGTTGATTTCCGAATATCGCCGGGTACCGGGGCCGGGCCGGACGGGGGTGATTTCGTAGCCTGTACCCTATGAACCATGCGAAGGGCGCTGTGGTGGGCGGTGGTGATCCTGGCCCTTGGCGTGGGCGGCTGCGGGCTCCGGCCCGGCCGACCCGCCGGCCCCCTGGTCACGGGCCCGGAGGCCCAGAGGCGGTACCTGGCCTGGGCCCGCACCCTGCGCTTCCCCAAAAACTTCGTCGCCCGGGGTGTGTTTGAAGCCCGAAGCCGCCGGGGCGAGGTCACCGGCCGCCTGACCCTCACGGTGACGGATACCGGCGCGGCCGTGCTGGCCACCGGCCCCCTCGGGTTTCCGCTGGTGGACCTCCGGGGCACCTGGCGCGACCTGGCCACCCTCGTGCCCGAGACCACCGCCGTCGGGGTGCTGTGGCGATGGTTCCGGGATCCGTTGCGGTACCCGGCCGAAGGCCTCCTGAGCGGCATAACCGGGCGCACCTGGTTCCTGGCCACACCAGCCGGCACCCTGCGGCTCACCTTCATAGACACCCGGACCGGACACCTTTATATTTCCCCACGGCGTCGTCAGGAACACCGGCTGATGCTGGACCACATGCAAACCATCCGAGGGTTTCTCTGGCCTTTCCACTGGAAGTACCAGGGACCGAAAGGCACCGTAGAGGTCACCTGGACCCGGATGGACGTTTCGGATTAAAAGGAGGTTTTTATGGGCTGGGTTTCTTTGAGCCTGCTGTGGCTTGCGGTGGCGGCCCCGCCCGACAGCCTGCCCGCCGACACCCTGGCACCCCGTCCTCCCCGGGTGCTGGAGGCGGCCCGGTTCCACCTGCAGGACACGCCCAACGACGCCGGGCACTCGGTTACCCTGCGGTGGACCTATCCGCCGGGCCTTCAGGATTCGGTGCGGGCTGTGATCGTGCTGCGGGCCGAGGCTCCGGATGTCCCCATGCAGGAAGTGAAGTTCATCCCCGGCGCGCCCACGGTATACAAAGACATGGGCATCCCCAGTCGTACGCCCTTCTACTACCGCGTGCTCTTCCTTACGGTGACCGGCGACACGATCCAGAGCGCCGTGCTCGGGCCTGTGGAGGCCTATCCCCAGTGGTTCCACACCGGCCGGATCCCCATTCTGCTGGGGGTGGTGCTTTATGTGGGGCTCCTGCTCTGGTTCATCGTGCAGGCCCGGGGCGGCAAGGAGCTGTTCCTGCGCAAGATTCCGGGGCTGGAGGCCGTAGACGAGGCCATCGGCCGGGCCACGGAGATGGGCCGCCCCATCCTGTATGTGCCCGGGCTCTCCACCATTGACGACATCGCCACCATCGCCTCGCTGAACATCCTGTCGCACGTGACCCGCAAGGCCGCCGAGTACGAAACCCCCATCATCGTGCCCAACCGGAACCCGGTGGTGTACACGGTATCCCGGGAGATCGTGAAGGAGGCCTACACCTCGGTGGGCCGGCCCGACCTGTTTGATCCCGACCAGGTGTTCTATGTCACGGACAGCCAGTTTGGGTATGCCGCTGCGGTTTCCGGCATCATGATGCGCGACCGGCCGGCCACCAACTTCCTCATCGGCATGTTCTGGGCCGAGTCCCTGATCCTGGCCGAAACCGGCGCCGCCACCGGCGCCATCCAGATCGCGGGCACCGACGCGGTCACCCAGCTGCCCTTCTTTATCGTGGCCTGCGACTACACGCTGATCGGTGAGGAGCTGTACGCCGCCTCGGCCTATCTCTCCCGCGAGCCCCTGTTGATGGCCACCCTCAAGGGCCAGGACTGGATGAAGTTCATCCTGGGCACGGCCCTGGTGCTGGGGTCCCTCCTGGGCCTCTTCGGGATCACCTGGGTCCACCACTTCTTTGCCGGAGGTTAAGCCATGGCAGCCCGTACGATTCCGCTGGCCATCGTGTTCTTTTTTGGTGTGTTGATGACCGTGCAGTTCTACATCCCCCACCCCGTGTCCCAGCGCCTCTATGAGATGGTGCTGGACTGGATGAACGGGGTGTCGGCTGCGGCCATCATCCTGGCCGTGGGGAGCCTGGTAAAACACCACTGGCGGAAGATCAGCCGCCGCGAGAATGTGGTGTACTCCGGGGTCACCCTGCTGGCCTTCTTCTTCATGGCCTTCCTCGGGCTCTTCGTGAGCATCGCCGAGGATTCGCTCTTCCAGACCCTGTTTGCCAATGTGCAGGTGCCGCTGCAGGCCACCATGTTCTCGCTGTTGGCCTTCTACATGGCCTCGGCGGCCTACCGCGCGTTCCGCGCCCGGAACCTGGAGGCCACCCTGCTGCTGCTTGCCGCCTTCGTGCTCATGATCGGCATCATCCCCATCGGCTACCTCATCCACCCCAAGTTCGCCGACTTCGCCCAGTGGGTGCTCAATGTGCCCAACATGGCCGCCAAGCGCGGCATCATGATCGGGGTGGGGCTCGGTGCCATCGCCACCTCGGTGAAGATCATCCTGGGCATTGAACGGAACTGGCTGGGAGGCTGACCATGAACAACCTGATCCACAAACTCACCCATTTGAATCGGCAAACGATCTACGGCATCCTGGCCCTGGGCATCATTTTGCCGCTCCTGTTTCCCCTGCGGTTGCCCGAGCATGTGAGCCCGCCGGTACAGCGGCTCTACGACTACATTGAGAGTCTGCCCGAGGGCAGTGCCATCCTGCTGTCCGTGGACTTCGGGCCCGATGTGCTGCCCGAAACCTATCCCATGTTCCTGGCGGTGCTGCGGCACGCCATGGCGCGGAACATCCGGGTGATCGGCATCTGCCTGAACCCGGCCGGCATCGGCCTGGGCCTGGAGGGCATCCAGAAGGTGGCCAAGGAGCTCCACAAGCAGTACGGCACCGACTATGTGTACCTGGGCTTCAAGCCCAACCTGGGCGCCACCATGCTGGGCCTGGGCGAGGATGTGCACAAGGTGTTCCCCACCGACTACTACGGCACGCCCATTGACTCGCTGCCGCTGTTTCGCAATGTGCGCAACTACAACGACATCGCGCTGGTGGTGTCCTTTTCCGGGGCAAGCCACCCGGCCCTGTGGGTGGCCTATGCCAACGCCCGCTACGGCGAGAAGATCGCCGCCGGGGTCACCGGCGTGATGGCCGCCGACTACTACCCCTACCTGCAAACCGGCCAGTTCGTGGGCATGCTGGCGGGCATGAAGGGCGCCGCCGAGTACGAGTACCTGGTGGAAAAACTCTTCCGCGAAAAGGGCCTGCCCACGCCGCCCCCCTTCGCCATCCGCGGCATGGACTCCATTTCCATCGCCCACCTGCTCATCATCGTGCTCGTGATCATCGGCAACATCGGCTATTTCATGGAACGGAAGCAAAAGGGAGCGTAAGCCATGCATCTTTCCACGGATCCCTGGGTTTGGGTTGCGGCCATTCTGTCGCTCTTTATCTTCTCGTTCCTGTACAAGGACAACCCGCTGTATAAGTTCGCCGAGCACCTGCTGGTGGGCATCTCCGCGGGCTACTACCTGGCCCTGTACTGGCACAACGGCATGTACCCCAACATCATCGCCCATGTAAAAGACGGCAACCTGTGGTACCTGTTCCCGCTGTTCCTGGGGCTCTTGTACTTCGCCATCTTTGTGCCCAAGTACGCGTACCTGATCCGCTGGCCCATCGCCTTCCTGCTGGGTGCGGGCTCGGGCATTGCGATCCCGGCCACCTTCCAGGCCAGCATCTACAAGCAGCTGGAGGGCACCCTGCTGAACCCGCTGAACACCTATCCCTCGGCGCTCGCCGTCTTCAACGCCCTGCTCATCTTCTTCGGCGTGCTGCTGGTGCTCACCTACTTCTTCTTCTCCAAGGAACACAAGGGGGTGCTGGGCGCCACCAGCCGCGTGGGCATCTGGATCCTGATGATCGGCTTCGGTGCGTCCTTCGGCTACACGGTGATGGCCCGTGTGTCGCTGTTGATCGGGCGGTTGCACTTCCTGCTGGGCACCTGGCTGGGGCTGTTGCGGTTCTGAGAAATCGGATAAAACGGGGTATACTTTAGCCCTTTCCGAACACCACCGAAAAAAGGAGGCAGAACCATGACGCTCTTTGTGCCGCACTTGAAGACCGAAGGAGAGCCCCAAAAGTATGACTTCATCGTGATCGGGGGCGGCCCCGCCGGCCTGGAGGCCGCCATCTACGCCACCCGTTCCGGCCTCAAAACCCTGGTGCTGGAGAAGAACATCGCCGGGGGCCTGGTGGACGAGAACCCGCTGGTGGAAAACTACCTGGGGTTTAAGAGCATCAAGGGCTCGGACCTGGCCCGCACCTTCAAGGAACACGCCCTGGAGTACGCCGAAATCCACGAGATGGAGGCCGTGAAGGAGGTTCGGGCAGAGGGCGAGCAGTACCGGGTGATCACGGAGGTGGGTGAATACCTGGCCGATGCCGTGCTCTTCGCCACCGGCACCACCCACAAGCACCTGGGGATTCCGGGCGAGAAGGAGTACTACGGCAAGGGTGTGTCCTACTGCGTCACCTGCGACGGCTACATCTTCAAGGACAAGCGGGTGGCCATCATCGGCGGGGGCAACTCCGGCGCCATCGCCGCCATCACCATGAAGGAGATCAGCCCTGAGGTCACCGTGATTGAGTTCATGGACCGCTGGATGTGCGAGGACTCGTACCGCAAGAAGATTGAGGAACTCGGCATCCGGTACCTCATGAACCACATGGCCACCGAGATCGTGGGCGACGGCACCAAGGTGACGGCCATCCGGATCAAGAACCGCGCCACCGGCGAGGAGCAGGAGATGCCGGTGGACGGCGTGTTCATCTATGTGGGTCTCGTGCCTCAGACCGAGGTGGCCCAGAAACTCGGGGTCAAGACCGACGAAAAGGGCTATGTGATCGCCGACCGGTACCAGCGCACGAACCTGCCCCGGGTGTACGCGGCGGGCGACATCGTGTCGGGCAACTTCGCCCAGATCGCCGTGGCCGTGGGGCAGGGCGCGGTGGCGGCGCTGGCCGCCTACGAGGACCTTCGCCTGAAGTAGTCACCCGCTCAAAACCGGAGGGCTGCCATGTCCTTCTGGACCTGGTTCTGGGTGGTGGGAACCTGGGTGTTCTTCCTGGTTCTCACCGTAGCCTACTACTGGCTGGAGGGAGGAGGGGAGGCCCATGAATAGCATCCTCGCCGGCCTGATCGGCTACCTCGTGGTGGTGCTCATCATCGGGTTCGTCACCTACCGGTTCATGGGCACCCTGGACGACTTCCTGCTGGGCGGCCGCCGCCTGGGCGCCATGCTCATCGCCTTCTCCGAACGGGCCTCCGGCGAAAGCGCCTGGTTCTTGCTGGGCCTGCCCGGCCTGGCCTTCGTCAGCGGCTTCTCGGCCTACTGGACCGTGATCGGGTGCGCCGCCGGCATCTTCCTGACCTGGACCCTGATCGCCAAACGCCTGCGGGTGCAAACCGGCCGGTTCGGAGCCCTCACGATCCCGGACTACCTGGAGGCCCGGTTCCAGGACACGAGCCATGTGCTCCGCATCGTGGCCACCCTCATCATCCTGGTGTTCTACACCGTGTACCTGGGGGCCCAGTTCATCGGCGCCGGCAAGGTGCTGGACGCCACCTTCGGCCTGGATCCCCGCACCGGCATGATCCTGGGGGCCGCCGTCGTGATGTTCTACACCTTCATGGGCGGCTTCCTGGCCGTGGTGTGGACCGACCTGGTGCAGGGGCTCCTGATGGTGTTCGTGGCCGTGGTGCTGCCCATTTTGGGGATCATTGAGGCCGGGGGCTGGCACACCGTGGTGCAGAACCTCCAGAACCTGAACCCGGCGCTTCTGGACATCGGCGGCGGCCAAACCGGCCGGGCGCTGATCCTGGGCCTCGTGATCGGAAGCCTGGGCATCGGCCTGGGCTACATGGGGCAGCCGCACCTGCTGGTGCGGTACATGGCCATCAAAACGCCCCGGGAGATCCGGCGCGGCGTGCTGGTGGCCATGCTCTGGGTGCTCCTGGCCTACTGGGGCGCCGCCCTCATCGGCATCGTGGGCGTGGCGTACCTGGGGCCCCACGGCGTGGCCGATCCCGAACACCTCATGCCCCACCTGGCCCGGGTGCTCTTCCCCGGCTGGTTCGCGGGCATCGTGATCTCCGGCGCCATCGCGGCCATGATGTCCACCGCCGACTCCCAGTTGCTCGTGGTCACCTCGGCCGTGGTGGAGGACATTTACCGGAAACTCTTTAACGCTGAAGCCACGCAGCGGACCCTGGTGGTGCTCTCGCGGGTGGTCACCGTGGTGGTCACCCTGCTGGCCCTGGCCCTGGCCATTTACGCCAAGCAGTTGATTTACTGGCTCGTGCTGTATGCCTGGGCCGGCCTGGGCGCCAGCTTCGGGCCCGCCATCCTGCTTTCTTTGTGGTGGAAACGCACCACCCGCGCCGGGGTGCTGGCCGGGCTCATCACCGGCACCGTGGTCACCCTGATCTGGTACAATGTGCCGGCCCTGAAGGCCCTGGTGTACGAACTGGTGCCGGCGTTCCTGGCCAGCTTGCTGGCCGTGTGGCTTGTGAGCCTGGCCACCCGGCCGCCGGCCCCGGAACAGGCCTGAATCCCATGACCTCACCGGTGGAACAGGCGGCCGAGTTGCTGCGCCGCACCCGGTTCCTCCTGGTGCTCACGGGCGCCGGCATCTCAGCGGAAAGCGGCATTCCCACCTTTCGGGGCAAGGACGGCCTGTGGAACCGCTACGATCCGCAGGACCTCGCCACGCCCGAGGCCCTGGCCCGCAATCCGCGGCTGGTGTGGCAATGGTACAACTGGCGTCGGGGCCTCATCCTGAAGGCCCGTCCGAACCCCGGCCACGAGGCCCTGGTGCATCTGGAACAGCACTTCGGCGACCGGTTTCTGCTGGTCACCCAGAATGTGGACGGCCTGCACCAGCGGGCGGGCTCGCAGCGGATGGTGGAACTCCACGGCAACATCTTTCAGGAGGTGTGCACCCGGTGCGGCTTTGAGCGGTACCACGAGGCCACCTATCCAGAGGAGGCGCTGCCGCCGGCCTGCCCGCAGTGCGGCGGCCTCCTCCGGCCCGGCGTCGTGTTCTTCGGCGAAACCCTGCCGGAGGAGGCTTTGCGGCAGGCCTTTGCGGCAGCCCGCCAGGCGGATACCGCGCTGGTGATCGGCACCTCCGCCGTGGTGTATCCGGCGGCGGCCCTGCCCTATGAGGTGAAAAACCACGGGGGCCGGCTGATTGAGGTCAATCCCGAAGCCACCCCGTTGACGTCCCTGGCCGAGGTTTCGTTGCACGAGCCCGCCGGCCGGGTGCTGCCCCGGCTGGTCCGCCTGCTCCATTCCCGGAACCCAAAGGCGTAGGATCGCGATCCCTTCAGGAAGAGGTGTGGGCCAGGCGGCGGCCCTCGGCGAAGGCCTGCAGGTTGACCTCCAGGTATTTGCGGCGGAAAAGATCGGTCAGCACCCTCTGCCACAGGTCTTCGGGGAAGGGCAGCAGCGTGGACGCTGCGCCCAGCACCACGGTGTTGGCCACCAGGGGGTTCCCCAGGCGGTTGGCCACCGCTGGCGCGTTCACCACCAGGAGCCGACCGGCCACCTGCCGCAGGGTTTCCTCCACATCCTGGGGATAGGTGTCCAGGCCCAGGGTGGCGGGCAGGGGCACCACCGTGAGGTCATTGAGGACCACGGCGTTGTCCTCAGGCTTCAGGAAGTGCACCCAGCGCAGCGCCTCGGCCCGTTCAAAGGCCACGAGAAGCTGAGCGGTGCCCTTCTCAATCACCGGCGAGTACACCCGAGGGCCGAACCGCACAAAAGACACCACGCTGCCCCCGCGCTGGCTGAGCCCCTTGACCTCGCTCTTTTTGACCTCCAGGCCGGCCTCCAGGGCCACGCGGGCCAGCACCTCGGCTGCGGTCAGGATCCCCTGGCCGCCCACGCCGGCCACGATCACATTAGTCAACGGGATGGATGGCATCATAGGGACACGTCTGTTCGCAAACCCCGCATCCTACGCACAGGAAATCCACGATGTAGGGCTTGCCGGTTTCCTTGTCCACGGAGATCGCCGGGCACCCCACCCGCAGGCAGCTGTGGCACCTGGCGCCCACACAGGCCTCGGGGTCGATCCAGCGGACCGGCTCTTCCTGATACAGTTCCCGGCCCTCAGGAATCAGCACGCAGGGCCGTCGCGCGATCACCACACTGGGCCCCTCGTGGCGGATCGCCTCGGAGATAGCGCGTTTGGTGGCCTTCAGATCGTGGGGATCCACCACCTGCACATGCTCCACGCCGATGGCGCGTACCAGCTGCTCTATATCCACGCGGCGACCGCCGTTCTGCAAGGTCTTGCCGGTGCCCGGGTGGCCCTGGTGTCCGGTCATGCCTGTGGTGTCGTTCTCCAGGATGATCACCGTGCTGTGGCCGCCGTTGTACACCAGGTCAATGAGCCCGGCGACACCGGAATGGAAAAAGGTGGAATCGCCGATGACCGCTACGGCCTGGCGCCCGGCCTTTTCCATGCCGAAGGCCATCGGGATGGAGGCGCCCATATCAATGGTGGTGTCCATGGCCTGGAAGGGAGGCAGGGCGCCCAGGGTGTAGCACCCGATGTCGCCCATCACCGGCTTTTTCAGCAGCGACAACGACCAGAACACGCCGGTGTACGGACAGCCCGGGCACAGCGCCGGCGGCCGGCTCACGGCCTTCCGGGGCTCGGGATGGGGCAACTCGCTCCCCAGGATTCGGGCCCGCAGCACCGAGGGGTCCAGTTCGCCGTACCGCGGCAACCGGTTTTTGCCCTCCACCGAGTAGCCCAGGGCCTTGAGTTCCTCCTCGATTACCGGATCGCCTTCCTCGACTACCATCACCCGGGGATAGGTGCCGAAGAACTCCTCCAGCAGCCGTTCGGGCAGGGGCCAGGAGAGGCCGAGTTTCAGCACGGCGTGGTCGGGGAACACCTCGCGAACGTAGTGGTACGCCACGCCGGAGGTGACAAAGGCGAGTTTTTCGGGGTCGCCGGGTTCCAGGCGATGGAGGTCCAGGGTGTCCGAGAACCGTCGGAGGGCCGGCAACTTCTCCTCTTCCAGGATCCGATGGCGCACCCGGGCGTTGGCCGGCACCATCACATACTTCTGCATGTCCTTGCGGTACTCCCGGGGCGGCACCTCCCGGCGCTTGCCGGGCTCCACCACACCCTTGCCGTGGGACACCCGGGTGGTCATCCGGACCATCACGGGCAGGTCAAAGCGTTCGGAAATCTCAAAGGCCCGTTGCACAAAGAGGTAGGCCTCGGCCGGATCCGAGGGTTCCAGCACCGGCACCCGGGCGGCCTTGGCGTGGCGGCGGGAATCCTGCTCGTTCTGGGAGGAGTGCATGCCCGGATCGTCGGCCACGATCACCACAAAGCCGGCGTTCACGCCGGCGTAGGCCGACGAAAAGAAGGGGTCGGCAGCCACATTCAGCCCCACATGCTTCATGGCCACCAGGCTGCGCACGCCGCCCAGCGCCGCGCCGTAGGCCACCTCATAGGCCACCTTCTCGTTGGTGGACCACTCGGCGCGCACCTCGGGGAACCGGGCAAGGGTTTCCAGGACCTCAGTGGAGGGGGTGCCGGGATAAGCGGCCGCCACCTTCAGGCCGGCGGCCCAGGCCCCGTAGGCCAGGGCTTCGTTGCCGGAAAGGAGCCGCCGTGCCATCACAGGTTGGCGATCAGGGCGTCGGTGTACTCGGTGGTGCTCAGGGGTTTGACGCCCTCCATGTGCCGGGCCAGGTCCTGGGTCACCTGCTTGGCGCTGATGGTCTTCTCCACGGCCTGGTAAATGAGGTCGGCCGCCTCAAACCAGCCCATGTGCTCCAGCATCAGGGCGCCGGAAAGGATCTCGGCCGTCGGGTTGATCACATTCTTGCCCGCGTACTTGGGCGCGGTGCCGTGCACCGGCTCAAACACGGCGTGGACATCGCCGATGTTGCCGCCGGGCGCGAGGCCCAGGCCTCCCACCAGGCCCGAGATGGCGTCCGAGATATAGTCGCCGTTCAGGTTCGGGGTCGCCAGCACCGAGTACTCGGCGGTGCGGGTCAGGATCTGCTGGAGCATGTTGTCGGCGATGCGGTCCTTGATCACCACCTTGCCCTCGGGCACCTGGCCGTTGTACTTCTCCCAGAGTTCCTGCTCGGTGATCGTGTACTCGCCGAACTCCTCGCGGGCCACCTCGTAGCCCCAGTCGCGGAAGGCGCCCTCGGTGTACTTCATGATGTTGCCCTTGTGCACCAGGGTCACCGACGGCCGCTTGCGTTCAATGGCGTAGCGGATGGCCTTGCGCACCAGGCGCTTGGTGCCGAACTCGGAGATGGGCTTCAGGCCGATGCCGGCGTCCTCGCGGAGCTGGATGCCGAACTCCTGTTTCAGGAAGGCCCGGATCTTATCGGCCTCCGGCGAGTTGTAGGGCCACTCAATGCCGGCGTATACATCCTCGGTGTTCTCCCGGAACACCACCATGTTCACCCGTTCGGGGTGCTTGATGGGCGAGGGAACGCCGGTAAAGTACCGGGAAGGCCGCACATTGGCGTAAAGGTCCAGGGCCTTCCGGATGGCCACATTCAGGCTTCGGTAGCCGCCGCCCACCGGGGTCGTGAGCGGCCCCTTGATGCCGATGTAGTACTGGCGGATGGCATCCAGGGTTTCTTCGGGCAGCACCTTGCCATAGACCTCGCCGGCGCGTTCTCCGGCCAGCACTTCGGTCCAGGCGATTTTCCGGCGGCCGCCGTAGGCCTTGGCCACGGCCGCATCCAGCACCCGGCGCATGGAGGTGACCACCTCCGGGCCGATGCCGTCGCCCTCAATGTACAGGATGATGGGCTTATCCGGGATCACCAGGCGGCCGTTTTCAACGGTGATGGGTTCGCCCCAGGACGGGGGCTGAATCTGAAAGCCTGCCATTGCAACATCCTCCTTGTGTGGTGGCTGCAATTATAAACCTCTGGTGGCGGTTCCCCGACCGGCCCAAAAGCCCTCCTAATCGCAACTCATTGACCCTCAGGCTCTTATGAACTGTGAGCCCCCTCTGAGGCTCCAGGGTATTCTGGGAACGCTATGAAGTTTCGGTGGTTCCGCGGGCAACGAAGAGAGAAGCAGCCGGCTCCGGCGGTCCGGTTCCTGGTGCAGGAGGTTCCGGACCTCCGCCTGGGGCAGATTGAGGGGGAAACAACGCCCGTACAGCACCTTCTTGCGAGGGGTTCCCTGGAGTGGGTCAGGGGGAAGGGGATGGCGTACTGGGAGCACCGGCTCAAAACCTGTTTTTGAGGTGCTCTCGGCCGGGGCAGGAGGGGGGCTTTTCGGGCCGCCGCCCCGGCGGGGCGGCGGCCCGAAAAGGCATTCCCGGAACCATCGGCTTCAACGCCCACCGAAGCCTCCGTGCCTCCGGGCGCCTTTGACAAAGCGCCCCAAATTCCCGGCACGGCCCTCGCTCCGAAGCCCCCGGGGCGGCTTTGCAGCCGCCCCGGGGGTCGTGTAAACTTTCGCCGTTATGCGTGTTCCCGAGGAATTTGAGGTCCGACGCCGCAAGGTGGAAGAACTCCGCGCTCTGGGGATTGAACCCTACGCGTACCGCTTTGACCCCACCCACCACGCCGCAGAGGTCCGCCAAAGGTTTGAGGAGCTTCAGGGCCGGCAGGTGCGCGTCGCCGGCCGGCTCACGGCCAAACGCGTGTTCGGCAAACTCATCTTCGCCCGCCT
>JALXEF010000138.1 GCA_027069855.1 Caldifarciminota bacterium | reverse complement strand
GGTGGGGGCCAGGGCCGCGGAGGGTTCCCGGGCCGCCAAGATTTGCTGAAGCCGTGCCGTTTGCCGATACAGGGCCACCGTTGCGGCCAGGTTGGCCACGAGCAGGGCGGCGATCAAGCCGAGCCATTTGTCCAGATGCCTCATGATGACTCCTCCAGGGTTTGGGGTGGGGCCACCACCCGAACCTCCGGCAACGAGGGCTGCACCTGGAACCACTGCACCGGATGGGGCGGCGCCCCGTGGCGTTCCAGGGCCAGATCCCGGGCCGTGGCGCCCACGGTCACGAGGATCGGCCCCGGGGTTTCCAGCACCGCCGGAACCCGGTTTACGCGCCACAGAACCTGCGGGCCCGGTGCCGTGGTTCGCACCAGCCCTCCCAGGATTCCGAGCACAAGCAGCAGGGTGGCGCCGAAGGAAGCCAGCGCCCGGCTCCAGCGAAAGCGGTACACCCGGAGCGTGTGGGACCAGTCCTGGAACTCCTGCCGCAATTGCCGTTCCTCTTCAAAGAACGCCCGGCAGGTGTCGCACTCGGCCAGGTGGCGCTCCACCTGCCGGCGTTCCTCCGGCCCCAGCCGGGGCCAGTCCAGGATCCATTCCCGAACCTGCTCACAGGACACCGGATTCATGGGCTTCCCTCCAGGCAGCGTTTCAGGGCCTGCCGGGCCCGGAACAGGTGGGTTTTCACCGTGCCCTCCTGCACACCCAGGATCCGAGCGATCTCCCGCAGCCGGTATCCCTCGGTGTAGAACATGACCACCACCGTGCGTTGCTGCGGCGACAGCCGCCGGAGGCAGACCTCCAGCCGTTCCAGACGGGGATCCAGGCGGGCGGGCGCCACGAAGAGCGTGGGGTCCAGGGGCACTTCCCGGTGCTGTTTCCGCCATTGGTCCACATTGAGCCGCGCCAGGACGGCCACCAGCCACCCCCTGAGGGGGCGTCGGGGGTCCAGGCTGTGGCGGTGCTGCCAGAGCCGCCACAGGGTTTCCTGTACCAGTTCCTGGGCCCGATCGTTGTTGCCCGTCAGCCGATAGGCCAGATGCATCAGTGCCTCCTGGTATCGTTCCACGAGCCAGGCAAAGGCTTCATGGGAGTCCTGTTGCAGGTCCAGGATCGCCTGCCGCTCGTTCATCGTTCGCTCCAGTTTCTTCTACGCAGATCCGGCCCCATAGGTTGACAGGGCTATGATGCAGCCAGGCGTACAATTTCGGCATGAAGAACCTCGTGCTGGCTTACCTTCTGCTGTTGATCCCGGCAGCGGTGTCCTGGGCGGAGGGGCTCCGACAGGAACGGGCCATCCTGCTCAACGGGTTGCGGGCCGCCGTTCAGGTGGTGCTGATGGGATCCGTGCTGCTCTACTTTTTCCGGTTCCCTGCCACCGTGAACCTCGGGCTCGTGGGGTTCCTGCTGGTTTCGGGAAGCTGGATCGCCTACGAACGCGGCAAGGGCATTCCCCTGGTGTTGCCGGTTTCGGTGCTCATCCTGCTCGTGGCCTACCTGCCCTCGGCCCTGTTGCTCTTTTCCACGGGCGTCCTCAAGTTCGTGCCCCATGTGCTGGTGCCGGTTTCCGGCATGGTCATCGGCAACGGCACCAAGGCCCTTTCCCTCACCTACGACCGCGCCAAACGGATGCTTTCGGAGTACCAGGAGATCGTGGAGGCCGCCTTTCTGGACGGGGCCAGCGACCTGGAGGCCGCGCGGTTTCTGATCCGCGAGGCCGTGCATGTGGCCCTGATCCCCCAGATTGACGGCCTCAAGATCCTGGGGCTCGTGCACATCCCCGGAGCCATGACCGGTATGCTCATGGGCGGGATGCCGCCCCTACAGGCTGCCGTGTACCAGGTGGTCATCGTGTATGCCATTGCCGCCACCTACATCCTGGCGGCCTTCATCGGGGCCATTTTTTCCTTTGTGATCCTGCTGCGGGCGCGGTACGGACGCCTGCTGCGGTTCCGGGAGCCCACGCCCTTGCGCTCCTGAGGGCTGTCCCGTAGATTTCCCCGTAAACGGAGGTGCCGCAATGAAGGTCAAACCCACGGTTTTCCGCATGTACGACATCCGTGGAATCGCCGATCAGGACATTACCGAGGAGTTTGCCTATCACCTGGGCCGGGCCTTCGGCTCCTGGGTGGTGGAACGCGGGGGCCATCGGGTGGTGGTGGGCCAGGATGTCCGCCCGCATTCCGCCAAGTACCGGGAGGCCCTGATCCGGGGCCTGGTGGACACCGGCCTGGCCGTGCACGACCTGGGTACCGTGCCCACGCCCCTCATGTACTTCTCGCTCTTTCACCTGCCCGACATCCACGGCGGCATCCAGGTGACCGCCTCCCACAACCCCCGGGAGTACAACGGCTTCAAGATGAACATCGGGCAGGACACGGTGTACGGCGACATGATCCAGCAGCTCCGAAGGCGGATGGAGGAGGAGGCATACCATCGGCCAGCGGCCCCGGGCAGCCGCACGCCGGTGGACATCGTAACCCCCTACCTGGACTGGGTCACCCAGAACCTGGATGCCTCGGTGGATTTTGCGGTGGGGGTGGACACGGGCAACGGCACCGCCGGCCCGATCATGGAGCAACTCTTTGACCGGTTCGGCGTGCGGTACAGGGGCCTGTACCTGGAGCCCGACGGCACCTTCCCGAACCACCTGCCCGATCCCACGGTGGTCAAGTACATGCAGGACCTCATTGGCCTTGTGACCTCCGAGGGGCTGGCTCTGGGCCTGGGCCTGGACGGCGACGCCGACCGGCTGGGCGTCGTCACCCACGACGGCGAACTCCTGTTTGGCGACAAGATTCTCGGCATCTTCGCCCGGGATGTGCTGGAACGGAACCCCGGCGCCACCATCATCTTTGATGTCAAGTGTTCCCAGGGGCTCATTGAGTACATCCAGCGGCTGGGCGGCAAGCCCCTGATGTGGAAAACCGGCCATTCCCTGCTCAAGGTGAAACTCAAGGAAACCGGCGCGCCGCTGGCTGGCGAGATGTCGGGCCACATTTTCTTCAAGGACCGCTTCTTTGGCTACGACGACGCCATTTACGCCGCCTTCCGGCTTCTGGAGATCCTGAAAAAGACCGGCAAAACCCTGCGCGAACTGGCCGATGAGATCCCCACCTACTTTTCCACGCCCGAAATCCGGGTGGGCTGCCCGGACGACCGCAAGTTCGCCGTGGTGCAGCAGGTGGTGCAGGACTTCAAGGCCCAGGGCTACGAGGTGATCGACATTGACGGCGCCCGGGTGCAGTTTGCCGACGGGTTCGGCCTGATCCGGGCGTCCAACACCCAGCCTGTGCTGGTGGTCCGCTGCGAGGGCAAAACCGAGACGGCCCGGGACCGGATCTGCGGCGTGCTCCGGAAGGAGCTGGAGAAGTTCCCCGAGGTGGACCTTTCGGCGATGCCGTAGGTGGGCTGAGGAATTTCGGCCCCTTTAGCGTGGGGGTTTTGAAAAACGGGCGGGCCGCGCCAAAGGCGCGGCCCGCCCGCGGTTTCCAGAGGGTTCTTTTTGCCTTACGGCCGGATAATCTTGCTGCCCTCTTCTTCCAGGCTGGCCATCAGGTGGTCCAGGAACACATGCTCCGGCACCGCACCCTCAATGCCGTGGCCGCCGTTGATCATGGTCTTGGGCACGCCGTACACCGCGTACTTGTTGGCGAGTTCTGGAAACTCCGTGGCCTCCACCATATCGGCCCGAATCATGTCGCTCACGATGGCGAACTTGTGGGCCAGCATGACCATCCGCGGGCAGTAGGGGCAGGTGGGGGTCACCATCACCTCAATGTGCACGGGCCTGGTGATGGTCTTCAGCTTTTCAATGGTTTCGGGTTCCAGTTCCACCGTGCCCTTGGACACATGCACAATGGCCTCCACCAGGCTCATGAACTCGTAGCCCGACGGGATGCCGAAGAAGCGCACGCCGTAGTCCTTTTCGTCGGTGACGATGGCCGCTCCCGGCACCTTGTCAATGCCGTACTGCTGGGCGAGGTCCTTTTCTTCGGCGAAGTTGTGCACCTCCAGGTGGATGTCGGAGTGGAGGCTGGCAACCTCTTCGTAAATCATTTTGGTATCTTCGCAAAACTGGCAGTTCAGAGCCTGGGTGAAGTACACGATTTTTACGGGCTTCACGAGGCTCTTCGCAAACAGATCTTCAAGGTATGCCCGGTCTTCTTCGCGCAACAGACCCATCTTAATCATCCTCCTTGGTGGTTTTTTCTGATTGACCCGGTCAACAGGGGAAAGTTGAGGTGTTTATGATACAGGATGGCCCGGACAGGGACACGAGCGCTGCTCCTGGCAACGGATTTTCTCCCGGGACCCGTGTTGGGGGATCAGGTGCGGCGGTCCAGCCCCGGGAGCCAGCGGGCGTAGATGTGCAGGTAGTTCAGGGAGGCGGCCAGAGCCACCACCAGCGTGATGTACAGCACCCACTCCCGGTAGGGCCACTCAAAGAGATAGAACACCAGCGTTATGGCCATGGAAACGCCCGTGGCCCGGCCGAGTTTGCTGGACTGGCCCATGACCTGGTGCCGGAAAAACATGTAGGCGGTGGCCAGGATGGTGAGCCCCTCCCGGGCCAGGATCAACCAGAAGGTCCAGGAGGGCAACCCCCGGTACTGGATCAGCAGCCAGGTGATCCCCAGGATGATGACCTTGTCCACCAGGTGATCCAGCACCTTGCCCAGGGTGGTCACCTGATGCCGCCGCCGGGCCAGAAAACCGTCCAGGGCGTCGGTCAGGGCCATAACCGCGAGGAAGGCCAGGGCCGATGCGTTGTTCTGGCGGGTCATGGACCATACGAAGCCGGGGAAGAGCAGCAGCCGAAGCAGCGACAGGAGGTTGGGGATGCTGGTGAGGCGGCCCTCAAGGCGCGGTGGCATGGGTTCTGGTCCTTTTGCTCCGCCCTCGGGTTTTCCGCGGGAGCCGATCGCCGAAGATCTCCTGCAGCACCTGGTCCACATGGTCCACGAACACGAACCGCAGGGACTGCCGCACATGGGTCGGAATATCGCGCAGGTCCTTTTCGTTCCAGCGGGGCAGGATGACCGTGCGGATGCCGGCGCGGTGGGCGGCCAGCACCTTTTCCTTGATGCCGCCCACGGGCATGACCTTGCCGCGGAGGGTGATCTCGCCGGTCATGGCGATATGGGGGTCCACCGGCACCTGGGTCAGCAGCGACACGAGGGCCGTGAAAATGGCGATGCCCGCTGAAGGACCGTCCTTGGGGATGGCCCCGGCTGGCACATGGATGTGGATGTCGTGCTTGTCGTAAAACTTGGGGTCTATGCCCAGTTGTTCGGCCCGGGCGCGCACCAGGGAAAGGGCGGCCTCGGCCGATTCCTTCATGACCTCGCCCAGCTGGCCGGTGAGGTACAGGTGCCGACCGCCGGGCATCATCAGGGCTTCGATGAACAGGATGTCGCCGCCCACCGGGGTCCAGGCGAGGCCGGTAACCACGCCCACTTCACCCTGCCGCGAGGCCACCTCCGAGTAGTACAGGGGCGGCCCCAGAGCCTGTTCCACCCGGCGGGGGGTGATCACGATGCGCTGCTGCTTCAGTTTGCCCGAAGCCTTTTGCACCGCGATCTTTCGTAGCACGGCGCCGATTTTGCGTTCCAGTTCCCGCACGCCGGCCTCGCGGGTGTACTCGTGGATGATCTTCAAGAGGCTCCGGCGCTGGAAGATGATCCGGAGGTCCTCCAGGCCGTTTTCCCGCTGTTGCCGGGGCACCAGGTACTGGTGGGCGATGTGGACCTTCTCCTCGTCGGTATAGCCGGGGATTTCGATGACCTCCATGCGGTCCAGGAGGGGCGGGGGGATGGTGGCCGTGATGTTGGCGGTCAGGATGAAGAGCACCCGCGACAGATCAAAGGGTACCTCAATGTAATGGTCGGAGAAGGTGGCGTTCTGTTCGGGATCCAGGACCTCCAGGAGGGCGGCCGCGGGGTCGCCGCGGAAGTCCTGGCCGATTTTGTCCACCTCGTCCAGCATGAACACCGGGTTTTTGGAGCCCGCCTGGCGGATGCCCTGGATGATGCGGCCGGGCAGGGCCCCGATGTAGGTGCGGCGGTGGCCGCGGATCTCGGCCTCGTCGCGCACGCCGCCCAGGGAGATGCGTACGAACTTGCGGCCCAGGGCCCGGGCGATGGAACGCCCCAGGCTGGTTTTGCCCACGCCGGGCGGCCCCACGAAGCACAGGATCGGCCCGCGGGTGTCTTTGCGGAGCTTGCGTACCGCCAGAAACTCCAGGATCCGCTCCTTTACGCGGTCCAGGTCGTAGTGGTCCTCGTCCAGGATCCGGCGGGCCCGGCGCAAGTCCAGGTTGTCCGGGGTTTCCTTGGACCAGGGGAGCGCGATGAGCCAGTCCAGGTAGTTCCGGATCACCGGGTACTCGGGGGAACCTGCAGGGATGCTGCCCAGGCGGTCCAGTTCCTTGAGGGCCACCTCCTTGACCTCGGGCGGCATACCGGCGGCCTCAATCTTCTCGCGGAGTTCCTGGATCTCCTTTTGCCGGGTGTCCAGGATGCCCAGTTCCTTCTGGATCGCCTTGAGCTGTTCCCGCAGGAAGTACTCCCGCTGGGCCCGGTCCATCTCGCTCTTGACCTGGTCCTGGATCTTGGCCGAAAGCCGGAGGATTTCCAGGTGGCGGCCCAGGAGCTGGTTCAGCAGTTGCAGGCGTTGCCGAACCTCTACGGCCTCCAGGAGTTGCTGCTTCTCCTCCACCTTGAAGTTCATGTAGGTGGCGATGAAGTCGGCGAGTTTGTCGGCCTCTTCAATGTTCACTGCCACATTGGCCAGTTCCTCGGGCAGGTAGGGCGAGTGCTTGACGATCTCCTGGAACATCTGGAGGGCCGAGTTCTTGAGGGCTGCGATTTCCGCGCTCTCCTCTTCCCGTTCCTCCAGCACCCGCACCCGGGCCTTCAGGTAGGGTTCGGTTTGCACGAACTCCTCAATCTGGATGCGTTCCAGGCCCTGGATCAGGATGCGCATCTGGCCGTCGGGGGTGCGCATCATCTTGAGGATGAGCGAGGCCGTGCCCACGCGATAGATATCCTCGGGTCCGGCGTCTTCCTTGTGGGGATCCTTCTGGGTGACGGTGGCGATGAGCTTGCCGTTTTTCAGGGCTTCGTCCACGAGCCGCTGGGCGCGTTCCGTGGTGAGCACCAGGGGCACCACCAGGTTGGGGTACACCACGCCGCCCTTCACGGGCAGCACGGGCAGCACCTCAGGGATGGCGACGCTTTCGCCTTCGGGCTTGGGCAGCTGAGGCGTCATCCCCTCATTCATCATGGTTCTGCACCTGGATCTCTTGGACCACCCGATCCCGCTTGGCGATCCTCACGGTGAGGATGCCGTCTTCCAGGTGGCTCTCAATGCGGCGGTAATCCAGGAGAGCGGGCAGGGGCACCCGGCGCTCAAAGGGGCCGTAGCCGAATTCCAGGGTGTGGTACCGGCGCTCAGGGTCGGCGGTGGGTTCCCGGCGTTCCCCGGCGATCACCAGTACATCATCCTGAATGACCAGGCGGATATCCTGCTTCCGCACCCCGGGGAGCGCCACCTGGATTACGAGGTGACTTGGTGTTTCGTAAACATTGCAGGCCGGGGTAAAGGCCTGGCGTTCCTTTCCCCGGGATACGACGAAGAATTCTACACTCTCAAACCACAGGTCCCAATCGCTCATTGTGTCCTCGGTTTGGCAATTTTACAGGGAGAAATTGGAAAGGTCTAAGCCGTTGAGGGCCTGGCCCACGGCCTGGAGCACGGCCGCCACCACCTGGGATTCCGGTCCAGGTACCCGACACCCGCTGGCGTTCTTATGACCGCCGCCGCCGAAGGCCTCGGCGATCAGGGCCAGGTCCACCACCCCTTTGCCGCGGAAACTGATTTTCCAGTGGTCCTGATCCTGCAGGAACATGATGCCCACCGCCACCCCCCGGATGGAAAGCACCAGGTTGGCGAGGCCCTCGGTATCCGTGGGTTCGGCCTGAACGGCCCGGAGGTCCTCTTCGTGCACCACCACATAGCCCACCCGGCCGTCGAAGGCCAGGCGCAGGCTTTGCAGGGCGCGGGCCTGGAGCCGCACGGCCTCCAGCCGCCGGCGCTGGAACACGAGGCGGGCGATTTTGCCGGGGTTTGCCCCCAGATCCGTCAGGTCGCGCGCCGCCTCAAACACCTCGGGATCGCGGTTCAGATACTTGAAGGCACCGGTATCCGTGAGCAGGGCGGTGTACAGACAGGTGGCGATCTCGGGGGTCAGGGCTTCCCGGTGGCTCTGCCGGATCAGGCGGTACACCAGGAGGCCGCAGCTCGGTGCCTTGGGGTCCAGGTAGTCCCAGGGGCCGTAGTGGTGGCCGGTGATGTGGTGGTCAATGCGTACGAGATCGCCCAGGCCCTCCATGTCGTCGAACCCGGTGCGGTCGAAGCCCGAGGCGTCCACCACGATGGTGAGGCCGTAGGGCGGCCGGGGTTCCCGCTGGATATCCTCCAGGCCGGGCAGAAAGTCCAGGTACTGGGGCACGGGGTCCTTGAGCACGGCGTCCACCTGCTTGCCCAGTTTCCGCAGGAAGTGGTACAGGCCCAGCACGCTGCCGACGGCATCGCCGTCGGGGTCAATGTGGGAGATGACCAGGATGCGGCCGTGCTCTTCCAGGATGCGTTGCAGCGTATCGGGTGGCATAGCGGCTTAATATAAAGCCGGGCCCGGCCCCGTCGGGGCCGGGCCCGGCAAACCCGTCTTTAGGGCTCTGGCTCAATCCTCAGGGTACCAGGAGGGTTTCCGTTTTTCCAGAAAGGCCTTCAGGCCCTCCTGGGGCTCGCCGGTGGCGAACAGCAGGCCGAAGGCGTTGGCCTCGTAGGCGCAGGCGGCCTCAAAGTTGGTGCTGCGGCCCCGGTTGATCACCTCCTTGGCGAAGGCCACGGCCTCGGGCGAGCCCTTCATGATCTCGCGCGCCACCGCGCGGGCCCGGTCCAGCAGTTCCTCGGGCGGCACCACCTCTTCCACCAGGCCGATCTCGTAGGCCTTCTGGGCGGAAATCCGTTCGCCGGTGAGGATCAGGCGTTTGGCCCAGCCGTAGCCCACGAGCCGGGTGAGCCGCTGGGTGCCTGCAAAGCCGGGGATCAGGCCCAGGTGCACCTCGGGCTGGCCGAGCACCGCCTTTTCCGAGGCGATCCGCAGGTCGCAGGCCATGGCGAGCTCCATGCCACCGCCCAGGGCGTAGCCGTTGATGGCGGCGATCACGGGCTTGGGCAGGTTCTCAATCTTTTCAAATACCCGCTGGCCGTTCCGGGCGAACTGCACGCCGCCCACGGCATCCAGCCCGCTCATGTGCTTGATGTCGGCCCCGGCCACGAAGGCCTTGCCCTTGCCCGTGAGGATGACCACCCGAACCGCCTCGTCGGAGGCCAGGGCCTCAAAGGTCTGGTCCAGGGCCTCCAGCATGGGCAGGTTCAGGATGTTGAGTTTCTCGGGGTTGTTGAGGGTCACCAGGGCGATGCCCTTGTCCTTTTCCACCAATACCAGGGGTTCGGCCATGATCCCTTCTCCTTTTTAGGCGGTTTGCAGGAGGTGTTGGAACCTCCGGGCGTTCTGAAACATGTCGGTGTTGTTGAAAAGGATATAGGCCTCCCGGGCGCTCGGAGGGATTTTGCCCCGGAGTTCCAGGAGTTCCTCGTCGGAATAGGAATACCGATAGCCCTCGGCCCGGCCGTGGAGCCGGTAATACACGAAGTCCGGCGTAAGGGTTTCGTCCTTGAAGGGGTCCACGATGTGCACCAGGTTCAGGTCGCGGAAAACGCGGGCCAGGGTTTCGCGCGACCAGGTGCCCCGGGGTTCCCAGGCCAGCACGAAGCCCTCGCGGGGCACCTTGCCAAAGAAGGCGTACAGGTGGTCCACATGCTCCGGAGTTTCCCTGAACCGGGCGGGGGTCTGGAACACGATCACCGGGCTCCGCAGGACCTCGGCGGCCTTCAGGGTTTGTTCGTAGGCCTGGAACACCTCGTCGGTGGGTCGGAAAAAGCCGTAGCGATCGTGGAACTCCGGCGGAATCTGGAGCCGGGCCCGGCGGTACGTGGGGCTGGAAGGAGGATGGGTGATCAGTTGCGGGGCCTTTAAGGTGAACACGAAGTCTTCGGGCACCTGCTCGCGCCAGCGCTTCAGGGTGTCGTCCCGGGGCATCTTGTAAAAGGTCTTTTGCACCTCCACCAGCGACAGGTGTTGCGCATAGCGGGGCAGGGCCACCGGGAACCCGCAGCAACCCACGCGGATCATGGGCCTTCCAGGAGGTCCTTCAACTGGCGGCCGTAGTGGTACTGGAGTTTCCTCAGGGCCCGATCCTTGATCTGGCGTACGCGCTCCCGGCTGATGTTGAGCTGTTTCCCGATCTCCTCCAGGGAGTGGTTTCGGGGATAGCCGATGCCGAAGTACATTTTGAGGATGAGGGCTTCGCGGGGGTCCAGATGCTGGTCCAGGATCTCGTGGACCTTACGGATGGTTTCCTCGCGTTGCCAGACCTCACGGGGGGTGGGGCGGGTGGTTTCCAGGATGTCTTCCAGGCGCAGCCGATCCTCACCGGGAATCACCTCGGTGTCCAGAGAGATTTCGCTGAAGACCAGATCCCGGGCCTTCTGCACCTCCTCCCGGGGAATATTCAGGGCTCGGGCGATCTCCTCCACCGTGGGCTCCTCGCCGGTATCGTGGAGCCGTTCCCGGAGGAACTCCTCAATGTTCTTGCGGAGGTCCCGCTTTTCGCGGGGGATCGGCACATTGCGGCTCTGCTGCTGGATGGCCCGGAGGATGGCCTGGCGGATCCACCAGATGGCGTAGGTGAGGAACCGTACGCCCTTGGAGGGGTCAAAGCGCTCAATGGCCCGCATCAGGCCCAGGTTGCCTTCGTCAATCAGGTCGGGCAGGGGCACCCCGAGGCCGTCGTACTGTTTGGCGATGCGGACCACGAAGCGCAGGTTATGCTTGATCAGTTTTTCAATGGCTTCGCGATCACCCTGCTTGGCGCGCCGGAGCAGTTCGGCCTCTTCTTCCCGGCTCAGGGGCTCGTACTCCTGCAGATCCCGAAAGTACAACTGCAGGATGTTTTCAACAGAGCCGGACCGTTCGTCCATTTACCCTTCCAGTTCCAGCTGCTCCAGTGCCTGGTCAATGTCCTCGGTGTATTCCAGGAAGAGTTTGACCCCGTTGAGGTTCAGCCCCTTTTGCTGGGTAAGGAACTTGATGAGCACCAGTTTCTTGAGATCATTCAGGGAGTAGAGCCGGGTGTTCTTTTTGGTGCGCTTGGGCACCACCAGGCCCCGTTTTTCATACAAACGGAGCGTTTGCTCGTGGAGCCCCACCAGCCGGGCCGCCACGCTGATCATGTACACCGGCTCGTTCGGATTGATTTCAAACTTCTTCCGCATTTTCATCGGCATCCCCCCTTTCGGTGAAGGCCGATGATATTAAAATGGTTCAGTGCTTCCTTGTCAAGTTTCCTTATTCGGCCTCCAGGGGCTCGGTGAGCACCCGCTCAATGCGTTCCAGGGCCCAGTCCAGCTCCTCGCGGGTGATCACGAGGGGCGGGGCAAACCGGATCACCTGGGCGTGGGTTTCCTTGGCCAGGATGCCCAGGCGCAGGAGCTTCTCGCAGAAGGGCCGGGCGGTGCCGTACTCGGGCTTGATTTCCACGCCGATCAAAAGACCCTTGCCCCGGATTTCCTTCACATAGGGGCTCTGGATCCGCCGGAGCCGGTCCATGAAGTAGGCGCCCAGTTCCTGTGCGCGCTCGGGCAGGCCTTCGTCCACCAGTACATCCAGGGCGGCCATGGCCACGGCGGCCCCCAGGGGGTTGCCGCCGAAGGTGGACCCGTGGTCGCCCGGCGTGAACACCTCCATCACCTCGTTGTCGGCCAGGATGGCGGACACCGGGTACACGCCGCCGCCCAGGGCCTTGCCCAGGATCAGGATGTCGGGCCGCGCGTCCTCGTGCTGGAAGGCGAACATCTTGCCCGTGCGGCCGAAGCCGGTCTGGATTTCGTCCAGCATCAGGAGCACCCGGTGGCGCCGCGTGATCTCCCGGATCTGTCGCAGGTAGCCCTCCGGCGGCACGATCACGCCCCCCTCGCCCTGGATGGGCTCCACCAGGAAGCCCACGGTGTTCGGGGTGATGGCTCGTTCCAGGGCCTCGGCATCGCCGAAGGGTACGATTTTGAAGCCCGGCGTGAAGGGGCCGAAGCCAAAGCGATACTGGGGTTCGGTGGAAAAGCTGATGATGGTGATCGTGCGGCCGTGGAAGTTGTTTTCGGCGGCGATGATCTCGGCCTGGTTCTCCGGCACCCCCTTCTTGAGGTAGCTCCACTTGCGGGCCGCCTTGAGGGCGGTTTCCACGGCCTCGGCCCCGGTGTTCATGGGCAGCGCCTTTTCAAAGCCGGCCAGCTGGCACAGCTTCTTGAGGAACGGCCCCATTTTGTCGTTGTGGAAGGCCCGGGAGGTGAGGGTCACACGGCCGGCCTGTTCCACCAG
>JALXEF010000137.1 GCA_027069855.1 Caldifarciminota bacterium | reverse complement strand
GATGACACGACCGTCATGGGTTCCGGCCTCGTGGTGGTAGAACACCACCGAGGCGATGCCATAGCCCCCGAAGGCCCCGAGTTCATCGGCGGTCAGGTGGATGGCCGCCTGGAAGGTGCCTCCACTGGAGAGCCCGATCGCGTTGTTGTCCACGGTGTTGGGGTCGTCAAACCGCAGAGTGTCTTCGTTCTGGAAGAGATGGGCGCCGGTTCCACCGGCAACCTGCAGGGGATGGGCCGGAAGATGGGCCACAGAGAGGCGCCCGTGTTCCGAGACGGAAAGGGGAGAGACCGTCACGGCCGGCGCTGGCTTCACGGCGTTCCCGGCTCGGGAGAGGGGAGAGGCGGTGGGCACACCCTTGGCGGCCCAGGCCGCAGTAGCGACGAGCAGGATCGCCGCGCTTACGCTTTTACGCCACATACGCACCTCCTTTGATTGTGCGAAGGGAGTTGGTTCTGCGGCCCAATTTTAGACCCATCCCCGGGATGGCACAAGTTGGGCGGAAACACGCACCCGTGCAGCGGATTCTTCAAATAGCGCGAGAGCACTATATAAAGCCATGCTGAGCAAGTTTCTCAACCTTGACAACTTGACCCGGAGGGCGTAGAGTAGGGGCGCTTTCAAACCCCTGAGGAAGGAGGTATGCCATGAAACACCAATTGCCGGAACTCCCTTACCCCTACGATGCCCTGGAACCCTACATTGATGCCCGCACCATGGAGATCCACCATACCAAACACCACGGCGGCTATGTCAACAAACTCAACGCCGCCCTGGAACCCTACCCCGAACTCCAGAAGGTCAGCGCGGAGGACCTGGTCCGGAACCTGGCCTCCGTGCCCGAGGAGATCCGTACCGCCGTGCGGAACAATGGTGGCGGCCACCTGAACCATAGCCTCTTCTGGACCATCATGGCGCCCAACGGCGGCGGCGAACCCTCCGGCGCCCTGCGGGAAGCCCTGGACAAGACCTTCGGCGACTTCGCCGGCTTCCGGGCCCAGTTCACCCAGGCTGCCCTCACCCGCTTCGGCAGCGGCTGGTCCTGGCTCGCCCTCACCCGCTTCGGCCGCCTTGTGGTGTTCTCCACCCCGAACCAGGACAACCCCCTCATGGAGGGCCTGATTCCGATCCTGGGCCTGGATGTGTGGGAACACGCGTACTACCTCAAGTACCAGAACCGTCGTGCCGAGTACGTGGAGAACTGGTGGAACGTGGTGAACTGGCCCCAGGTGGAGGCCAACTACCTGAAGGCCCTGGAACAGGTGGGTTGACCTTGCAGGCACCGGAACACGGAACCCTGACCCGACCCACGCCCTTCACCCGGGAACCCCTGCGGTTCCTCAACGAAGAGGGGCTCCCCGAGGGCGACCGGGATCCCCGCGAGGTCACCGGCCTGAGCGACGCCCAGCTGGTGGACCTCTACCGCGCCATGGTCCTCAGCCGCAAGGTGGACCAGATGGGCTGGATCTTGGTGCGCCAGGGCAGGGCCGGATTCTACATTTCCATCCAGGGGCAGGAGGGCGCCCAGGTGGCCAGCCTCCTGGCCCTGGAACCCCAGGACTGGGTGATGCCCTATTACCGCACGCCCCCGGCCCTGCATGTGCGGGGCGCCACCCTCGTGGAACTCTTCGGCCAGATCCTGGGCACCAACGCCGATCCCTCCAAGGGCCGGCAGATGCCCGCCCACTTCGGAAGCCGCAAGCATCGGATCTTCGTGCTGGGCAGCCCGGTGGCTCTGGGCCATGTGGTGGCCATGGGCGCCGCCAAAGCCCTCAAGTACAGCCGCGAGAACGCCGTGGTGATTTCCTACGGCGGCGAGGGATCCACCAGCGAACCCCATTTCCATTCCGCCATGAACTTCGCCGGCGTGTACCGGCTGCCGCTCATCGTGTTCATCTTCAACAACCAGTACGCCATCTCCGTGCCCCGGGCACAGCAGACCGCCTCGGAAACCCTGGCCGAAAAGGCCCGCGCCTACGGGTTTGAGGGCTACTATGTGGACGGCAGCGATCCCCTGGCCGTTTACTGGGTCACCCGCTTCGTGGCCGAACGCGCCCGCACCAACCACACGCCGGCCCTCATCGAAGCCCTCACCTACCGCCTGGACCCCCACTCCTCGGCCGACGACGACCTGAAGTACCGCCCCCGCGAGGAGGTGGAGGCCTGGAAACAGCGCGAGTCGCTCGCCCGGATGCGCCGCTACCTGGAACACCTGGGCCTCTGGAACGAGGAAAAGGAACAGGCTCTGCACGCCGAGTACGACCGCGCCATTGAAGAGGCCGTGGAACAGGCCGAACAGGCCGGCCCGCCCGATCTGGAGGAAATGTTCCACGAGGTGTACCACACAACCCCCTGGTACCTGCAGGAAGAGGCCCGGGAGGCCCGGCGCTTCGCTGAAGAGCAGGAGGGTTCCCATGCCTGAGATGACCCTGGTGCAGGCCCTGCGCGACGCTTTGGCCGTGGAAATGGCCCGCGACGACCGCGTGGTGGTCTTCGGCGAGGATGTGGGCCGCCGGGGCGGCGTGTTCACGGTCACCGAAGGGCTCCAGGAGCGGTTCGGCGAGGAACGCGTGTACGATACCCCGCTGGACGAGAACGGCATCCTGGGCATGGCCGCAGGCATGGCCCTGATGGGCCTCCGGCCGGTGGCCGAGATCCAGTTCGTGGACTTCCTGTGGCCCGGGTTTGATGTGGTGATCTCCGATATCGCCAAGGAACGGTTCCGCTCCGGCGGGCAGTACGGCGTGCCCCTGGTGATCCGCTCGCCCTACGGCGGCGGCGTCAAGGGCGGCCTGTACCATTCCCAGAGCCCGGAGGCCATCTTCGCCCATATCCCCGGCCTGAAGGTGGTAATCCCGGCCACCCCCTCCGAGGCCAAGGGTCTCCTGATCTCGGCCATTCGCGACGAAGACCCCGTGGTGTTCCTGGAACCCAAAAAGATCTACTTCGGCATCAAGGAAGAGGTGCCCGAAGGCGAGTACACGATTCCCCTGGGGCAGGCCCGGGTGGTGCAGGAGGGGTCGGATGTCACCATCGTGTCCTATGGCGCCCTGCTCCACGAAGTGCTCCGGGCCAACGAAACCCTGAAGCAGGAAGGCATTTCCGCCGAAATCCTGGACCTGCGCACCATCCTGCCCTTTGACGGCCCCACCCTCCTGGAATCGGTGGCCAAAACCGGACGCATAGTGATCGTGGTCGAAGCCCCCCGAATCCTCTCCGTGGCCTCGGAACTCGCCGCCTTTGTGGCCGAACGGGCCGTGGACTACCTGGACGGCCCCATTGTGCGGGTCACCGGCTGGGACACGCCCTTCCCCTACGCCCTGGAACCCCATTACCTGCCCAATGTTCGCCGGATCGTGCACGGGGTGCGCCGCGCCCTGGGCCTCGTTCCCTGAGGAGGCAGCATGGCCAAGATCCTGAAACTCCCCGAAATCGCCGAAAGTGTGGTGGAGGGCGAGATCGTCCGCTGGCTCAAGCAGGAGGGCGAGCCGGTTAAGAAGAACGAACCCCTCGTGGAAGTGATGACCGAAAAGGTGACCGTAGAGATTCCCTCGCCCTATGCCGGAACCCTGGCCCGCATCCTGGCCCCTGAAGGCACCGTCGTCCCCGTGCACGAGCCCATCGCCGTGATCGCCGAGCCGGGCGAGGACCTCGCCCAGCTGAACCTCGCGGCCCTGCTGGGGGAAAAGGCAACAGCAGCAGCGCCCGAAGCTCCGCCGGCGACCCCTTTGGCTCCGGCCGAGGCCGCGCCCCCGGCGCCTCCTGAGGCCCCCTCGGCTCCCGAGCGCGTGCGCGCCACCCCCGCAGCCCGGAAACTCGCCCGGGAACTGGGCATTGATCTGCGGCAGGTGACCCCCTCCAAGCCCAGCGGCCGCATTGAAA
>JALXEF010000136.1 GCA_027069855.1 Caldifarciminota bacterium | reverse complement strand
ATGATCCCCTCGGCCCCGGGATACCTGGGGGTTTTTGAGTACGCCTGCGTGCTGGCCCTCGTGCCCCTCGGCGTGTCCCGGGAACTGGCCCTCTCCTTTGCCATCCTGTCCCACGCGATCCGCTATGTGGTGCCCAACCTGCTGGGCCTGGGCTTCCTCTGGAAATGGGGCCTGAGCTTCACCAAAATTCAGGCGATGAACCAGGAGGCGTGAATGCCCCTTCGCTCGGTTCGGGTCCGGCACGGCTGCTTTTTGTGCGGCGGCGACCTGCCCCTGGAGCGTTTCCTCCGGGGCCTGCCCTGTGAGGAGTGCGCCGAGAACCGGCACCGGGTGTACCTGGCAAGCCACCCGCCCCGCGTGGTGGAACTCCTGGCCGGCCGGTACCAGCAGGCAACCGGAAAGCCCCTGCCCCGGGTGTGGGTGCCCTGGATCGCCGCCGTGGCCGCCCACGAGTCGCTCCGGATCGAGGCCTGGCACGGCTACCGCATCGTGGAGTTCTTCGCCCTGCTGGCCGGCACCAGCCGCCGCCCGGTGATCGCCGTGCTGCCCGAAACCGAACAGGGCGACTTCGGGAACCATCCCCTGATGGCCTCCAAAACCCTGGTGCACGACCACCTGCCCAACGACCAGGAGGTGCTGGTCACCACCCCGGATAACCTGGGCCACCTCGGAGACCTGCGCCGGTTCACCGGCTTTCTGCTGTGGCACCATCCGGAGCCCGCCCCCGAGGCGTCGGCCCTGCCCGGCACCGTGCTGGTCATTGCCGACCCCGAGTTTCCGTACCCCGTGCTCCACGGCTTCCAGGGGTGGCTCCAGCCCGGCGAGCCGCCGCCCGAGCCCGGAGCCCGCGTGCTGGACCCCCCCTGGCTGGAAACCTCGCTGGCCGGCCTGGCGGCTCCGGACCTGTTGCGGGTGCTGTTCCTGCTCCTGCCTTTCCTGCCCGTGGAACTCCAGGAACTGGTCACCTCCCTGTATCGCCAGCCGCGCCTGGACCCCGACCGCGCCCAGGTGCTCAGGGAGGCCGTGCACCAGGCCCTGGACCGGGTGGAACTCCGCGAAATCCTGGAACACCTGGGCCTTCTGCGGGGCCTGACCCTGCGGGTGCCCGACCCCGAAGCCCTGCGGCAACAACTGGAAACCCTGGACCATCCCGATCAGCGGGGTCCGGTGTACATCGTGGCGCCCTCCGTGCCCCGAGGCCGATACCTGCTGCGCCGCGGGTTTTTGCCGCACCGGCCGCCCCTCCGCCGGCGCCCGCCCCTGCAGCCGCCCCGGGATACCGCCACGCTGCTCGTGTTCCTCGGCGATACCCCGGCCCTGCAGGATCTGGGGTTCCGGCGGCTCTGGACCCGCCGGGCCCTGGGCCTGGAGGTGGCCGAAGGCCTGGGAACCCTCGGCCCGGTGACCCTGGTCCGGATCCCTCCCCTGTTCCGATGGGTGGAGCGCCAGGTGTACCCCGAGGTGGGCCTCCTGAAGGCTCTCCGGGACCTGGCCCGCCGCTTTCCCCGCGTAACCCTGATGGCACCCGAGCCCCTGTGGATGCAGGGGGTTCTCACCTTCGGCGCCCTGGCCCATCTCTGGAACCGACGCCGCCTGGTGCTCTACAGCGACTTTGTGGGCCAGGAGTTTCAGGTTCTGAACGAAGAGGAGATGCTGGACCGGCTCCAGGCCTGGCTCCAGCGCCACCTCCTCACCCTGGAGCACCGGCAACAGCTGCCCTCGGTGGAAATCCCCCGCGCCCCCGCCACCTGGGTGCAGGAGGTTTCGCTGCTCCTCCTGCGGAAACACCTGGAATCCGCCCGTCCGCGTCGCCTGGCGCGGATCACGGTGGACGGCCAAACCCTGAGCCTGCCCGTGCCCGAAGACCTGCCCGGGGAAACCATAGAACAGCGCCTGCGCCAGGAAAGTACGGTGCAGGTGGAGGAAACCGAAGTGAAGGTGCCGCCGCCCCCGCCGGCGAGCCCGGGCCGGCTGCTCCAGCAGGAGGCGACTTCCAACCTCAAGGGCCTTCTGGACGCCCTGCTCGCCCTGTGGCGGGCCGGCCTCATCAGCCATCCGTACAGGGCGGCCCCTCTGAGCCGTTATGCCGAAGTGGCCGAGGTGCTGCTGGCCGAACGGGACCTTGCCACCCCTCAGCCCCTGTCCACCGAAACCCGGGGGCTTGCACCGGTGCGCCCCTTCCTGGACCTGGATCTCCGGGCCCTGGCCGTCCGGTTTCGGGTGCCTCCGGCGGCCATCCCGGTGTACCGCCGGATCCTGCTCCATTTCCTGGCCCAGTTCCTGCCGCCGGCCCGGGTGCAGGCGACCCGGATCCGCCTGCACACCCCCTTCGGCACCGCCGAACACCTGCGGGCACAAAAAATCCTGGAGGTGGGCTTCACGGCCCTGCTCCCCCTGAACCTGGACTTCGGCGTGGTGTATCCCGACCTGCAGATCACCCGCATCCGGTTCACCACCGAGTCGCCCGCCGGCCTGCCCCTGGCCGACTTCGTGGACCACTGGTTCTTCCATCCCCGGGAGAACCCCAGCCCCCTGTGGCTCCTCCGGAACCTGGAGCCCTGGGTCCGGCTCCACGAGGGCGATCTCGTGCTCACCCCGGACGGCTGGAACCTGGTGCGCCGCCTGCCCAACGAACTCGTGGAATCCTGAAGCCCGCATCGTTCTTGCCTTGGGGGAACGCCTCGTGTAGAATGCACGCTATCCATGGCTGCTTCCTTGAAAACCCTGCAAGAGGTTCGCGAACGCATTGAGGCCGAACTGGCCCGCGTGATCGTGGGCCAGCAGGAAGTGATTGAAAAAATCCTCGTGGCCCTCTTCGCCCGGGGCCATGTGCTCATCGTGGGGGTGCCCGGCCTGGCCAAAACCCTGCTGGTCAAAAGCCTGGCCCGCCTGCTGGACCTCAAGTTCTCCCGAATCCAGTTCACCCCCGACCTCATGCCCATGGACATCATCGGCACCGAGATCCTGGAGGAAGACCCCAAAACCGGACGGCGCCGCTTCCGCTTTGTGAAGGGGCCGATCTTCGCCAACCTGATCCTGGCCGACGAGATCAACCGCACCCCGCCCAAAACCCAGGCCGCCCTGCTGGAGGCCATGCAGGAACTGCGCGTGACCGCCGGGGGTACCACCTACGAACTGGAACCGCCCTTCTTCGTCATGGCCACCCAGAACCCCATCGAGCAGGAAGGCACCTATCCCCTGCCCGAGGCCCAGCTGGACCGGTTCATGCTTAACCTGTGGATGCACTATCCCTCGGAGGAGGAAGAGCGGGAGATCGTGCTCCGGACCACCACCCGAGAACTGCCGGACCTGCAGCCCGTGGTCAGCCGCCGGGAGATTCTGGAACTGCAGGACTTCGTGCTCCATGTGCCGGTGCCCGACCATCTGGTGGACCTGGCCGTGCAACTCGTGGCCGCTTCGCGCCCTGAAAACCCCCGGGCACCGGAGAAAATCCGCCGGTTCGTGGCCTACGGCGCCGGCCCCCGGGCCAGCCAGTTCCTGGTGCTGGGCGCCAAAGCCCGGGCCCTGCTCCACGGCCGGCCGGCGCCGCGGGTGGAGGACCTCCGGGCCCTGGCCCCGGACATTTTGCGGCACCGGATCCTGCCCAACTTCGCCGCCGAGGCCGAGGGCATCACCGCCGAAGACCTCATTCAGGAACTCTTGAAGGGGTTGCCGTCATGAAGTTTCAACGCATCCGGGGAACCCGCGACATCCTGCCCGACGAGTACGCCGTGCGGGAGGACCTGCTCCAGCGGGCCCGCAAGATCCTGCGGGCCTACGGCTACCGCTTTATCCAGACGCCCACCTTTGAGCCCACCGAACTCTTCGTGCGGTCCGTGGGCGAAACCACGGACATCGTGGAAAAGGAGATGTACACCTTCCAGGACCGCACGAAG
>JALXEF010000135.1 GCA_027069855.1 Caldifarciminota bacterium | reverse complement strand
CCCTGGGGCTCATGGGCTGGCTGGGGGTGCCCCTTTCCCTGATTTCCAATGTCACGCCCGTGGTGCTGATCGCCGTGGGCACGGCCTACGGCATCCACTTCATCGCCCGGTACCGCGAGGAGGTGAACAAGGGCCGTGCCAAAGAAACGGCCCTCCAGGAGGCGTTCCACGAGGTGGGCGTGCCCATCCTGCTCGCCGGCCTCACCACCCTGGCCGGGTTCCTCTCCTTTCTGGGATCCTACCTTGTGCCCATCAACCACTTCGGCCTGTTCACGGCGCTGGGCGTGGCCTTCGCTATGCTCCTCTCCCTCAGCCTGATCCCAGGCCTGCTGGCCCTGTTGCCCAAACCCTCGGCCCGGTTCCGCTCGCTGGAGGCCGGGGCCCGGTGGTTCCGCCGAACCCTGGAACCGGCGGAGCACTGGATCCTGCGCCATCCCCGCGGCGTGCTCCTTTCGGCCGCGCTGGTGGTGGCCTTCGCCCTCTACGGCCTCACCCACATCACCACCTCGGTGAACATGACCGAGTACTTCCCCGAAAACAGCGACATCCGGAAGTCCTCCGCGGTGTTGCGCCGCCACTTCGGGGGCGACCTGCCGGTGCAGTTCCTGGTGACCGCCGACCTGAAAAACCCCTTCGTGCTCCGGGAGATTTACCGGTTTGAAAAGTTCCTGCGCACCGTGCCCGGCGTGCACAATCCCCAGTCGCTGGCCGATCTCATCGCCGAGATGAACGAAACCATGAACGGCCGCCGCACGGTGCCGGAAACGCCCGAGGGCGTGGCGAACCTCCTCTTCATGCTGGAAGGCCAGGACCTGCTGCCCCAACTGGTCCGCACCACCGACTACGCCGAGGGCGTGATCCAGGCCCGGTTCTCCGAGGTGTCCACCGACCGGATCCTGCAGGCCTGCGACACCGTGGAACACTACCTGCGGCACAACCTGGCCGATTCCCTGGTGGTGCTCTCCCTTCGCCCCGATTTGCCCCCGGCGCTCCGGCGGCGCATTGGTCGGCGCGTGGCCCGGGAAATCCTCTGGGACCTCCAGTACTACGGGGCCTCCGACACCCTGCCGGGCCTGGCCGACTCGCTGACGGCCTGGCAGTTCCGGCCGGTGCCCCTCTCCCCGAGCGAACGCCAAGCCCTGGAGCACCGCCTGGAAACCTACTTCGTGGAGGAAGCGGATGTGGTGCTGCCTCTTCCCACGGCCCACCGCCTGGCCCGGGGCATCGCCCGAACCGTGGCTGCAGGCGCCCTGGACACCCTGGCGATCCGGCGCCTTTTAAAGCGGTTCCTGCCGCCGGCCGAACTCCGGGCCGACCCGGAACTGCTGCCCTATACCCTGGAAACGGTGGTCAGCATGACGGCGGAGGCGCTCCGCAACGCCCGGGTGAACGCCTGGCTGCAGCGGATCCTGGCCACCCTGCCCGACTCTTTGCAGGCCAACGCCAGCCTCCAGAAGGACCTCAAGGGCGACCTCTGGACCCTGGTGCAACAGCAGGTGGCCCTGCCGGCCCGGGAGGCGGCCTCCTACACCGGCGCCCCGGTCCCGCTCCGGATCCAGCACGCCGGGCTCCTGCCGGTCTATACGAAAATCCACCGCAACCTGATCCGCAGCCAGATCCGCAGTTTCATCCTGGCCTTTGTGATCGTGGCCGTGCTGGTGGCCCTGCAACTGCGGTCGCCGGGCGCCGGCATCCTGGGCACCCTGCCCATTCTGCTCGTGGTGGCCTTCAACTTCGGCCTCATGGGCGTTCTGGGGATCCCGCTGGACAACGCCACGGTGCTCATCGCCTCCATCGCCATCGGGATCGGCATTGACTACACGATCCACATGATCTCCCGGTTCCGGTTTGAACGGGAAGACCACGACAGCACCCGGGAAGCCCTGGCCACCGCCGTGCGTACCACGGGCCGGGCCATCCTGCTGAACGCGGCCACCGTGGGCCTGGGGTTCCTGGTGCTGGTGTTCGCCGCGCTGGAACCCCTGCGGCGGTTCGGCTGGATGGTGGCGCTGACCATGGCCACCAGCGCCCTGGCCGCCCTGCTGTTCCTGCCCGCTGTCATCCTAACCTTTGAAGGCGTTTTCAAACCCAAGGAGGTGCAAAAGCCATGAAACGGTGGTTCCTGGGCTATGCCCTGATGATGGCGATCTCGGTGCCGGTCCATGCCGGGCTCACCGCCCAGGAGATCCTGGCAAAGGTGGACAGCGTAATGAACGCGCCCCGCGACCGCCAGGTGCGGATGAAGATGGTCCTCATTGACGACGCCGGCCACGAAAAGGTGCGCGTCGCCGAATCGTACCAGAAGGGCGACGACCACCGGCTCATCCGGTTCCTGGAGCCCGCCGACCAGCGCGGGATCGCCTTCCTGAGCCTGCCCAACGATGTGATGTATGTCTACTTCCCGGCCTTCAAAAAGGTGCGGCGGATCGCCGCCCATGTGAAGAACCAGACCTTCGCCGGCACCGACTTCACCTACGACGACCTCAGCACCTTCCGGTACTCCGAGGAGTACGACCCTGAACTGGTGGCGGAAACCGACACGGCCTATGTGCTCAAACTCACGCCCAAGCCCGGCTCCGACAAGGACTACGCCTACCTGAAGATGTGGGTGGACAGGCAAACCTTTCATCCCCTGCGCACGGAGTTCTACGACCCCTCGGGCAACCTGTGGAAGGTGATGACCTTCCGGAACATCACCCAAATCCAGGGCTACTGGGTGGCCAAGGAAATGGAAATGCGGGACCTCAAACGACAGCACACCACCCGCATGATCCTGGAGGACATCCAGGTGGACACCGGCATTCCCGATAAGGTGTTCACCAAACGGTACCTCCGACGGGGCGTGTAGGCTTGAAAAGGGAGGTTCAGCCATGAGATCGTTGAAAACCCTGCTCGCGGTGGCTTTGCTGTCCACGCCGTTGGCCGCCCAGGTGCATCTGGGCGGCTACCTGGAAACCTACAACCGCTACTGGGTGCACGCCGATTCCGGCCGCTGGACCTGGAACGAGAACCGGCTCCAGCTGCAGCTGGAGGCGAACCCGGCTGAAAACCTGCACCTTTACGGCGAGCTCCGGCTGCGGGCCCTGGGGTTCCCCCGGGTCGCCGGCCCTTCGGACCTGCAGCGGCAGCAAAAGGACCGGGTGTACCCGTGGGCTCTGGAGATCCGCGAGGCCTATGCCGACCTCTACGACTTCCTGGTGCCCGGCCTGGACCTTCGCCTGGGCCGGCAGGTGATCGCCTGGGGCACGGCCGACAAGATCAACCCCACCTCCAACCTGTCGCCCTACGACTACGAGGACTTCTTTGACTTCGGGGCGAAACTGGGCGTGAACGCCCTCCGGGCGATCTACACGCGCGACCCGTGGTCCCTGGAGGTGGATGTGGTGCCCGTGTTCACCCCGGCCACGTTGCCGCCCGCCGAATGGTCGGGCGCGATGATGCCCCTGGCCCCCTCGCAGTTGCCGCCGCTTATGCTGCTCCGCAGCACCCACTTTGCCGTGGCCACGCCTGAGCCCAACGCGGAAAACACCCAGGTGGGCGTGAAACTCGGCACCACACTTGCCGATTGGGACCTCTCGGTGTCCTACTATCGGGGTTTTGATGGATTGCCCCTGGCGGACACCATCAAGTTTGTCCCGGTGGATACCACCTTTCTCACCGATCTGGAAGCCCACCTGGCCTATCCCCGGATCCAGGTCTTTGGTGCCGATCTCGCCGGCTCATTCCGTTCCATCGGCCTCTGGGCAGAGGGAGCGCTCTTTCTACCCGAAACTTTCCTCCAAAGGGTTATTTACCCGTGGGAGAGCCGTGTCTTCATCCAGGACACCCTGCTGGAAAAGCCCTACCTCAAGTTTGTGCTCGGCGGCGATTACACCTTCAAGAACGGCCTCTATGTGAACGCCCAGTACATCCACGGGTTCCTGCACGAGCGCGGGC
>JALXEF010000134.1 GCA_027069855.1 Caldifarciminota bacterium | reverse complement strand
AAATGAAGCGGGGACACCTGGGGCGGGCTTTGGAACTTCTGGAACGAGCCCTGTACTACGCTCGTCAGATGCACCATCTGGTGGATGAAGGCCTATGGAGTATCCATCTGGCCTTGCTGTATCAGGACATCGGAGGCTACGAACAGGCCCTTGCCCTGATTCAGCGAGCCTTCAACCTGTTCCAGGCTCTCCGGAATCCCTACCATATGCGGATTGCCCGGGGAATTGAGGGGGAGATTGAACTGCTCCGGGGCCAGAAGGAACAGGGACGGAAGATCCTGGAGTCCGTGCTTCAGGAGGCCCGAACAGCCGGCGACTCGGAGGTGGTGCTCCAGGTGTGCCACAACTGGATCAAAACCCTGCTGGCCCTGGGCCGTCCGGAGGAGGCAAACTCCCTGGAACAATGCCGTCGGTTCCGGTTCTCAAACCAATTACGCCTCTGGCAACAGGCATTCCAGGTGACGCGGGCGACCCTGCCGTCCTTTCTGGAAGCATGGGAAAAGAGGAAAAAGAGCGTGGATGCCCTGCTGAACCTTGCAGACCAGAGGTTTCTGCTGGAGGCCTTGAGACGGGCCCGGGATCCCCGCTTCTTAACCCATCTTCAGGAGGTTTACCGTTTTCTCCTGGGGTTGGCGCAGACGCTGGGAGACCCGGCCCTGCGGAAGACCTTTCTGACCCGGAATCCCCACGCCGTGCGGATTCGCTCCTGGGCCAATGCCCAAGAGGAGGCTTGAGGAGATAGGTTACCCGGCCCCCTTTTGGAGCCCCTGCCGAAGGACTTCCTCCACCGCCCGAAGGGCCTGGTCCACCTGCTCCAGGGACCGGCCGCCACCTTCGGCGCGCTCGGCGGAGCCGCCGCCCCCGCCCTTGAGGAACCGGCCGGCCTGCTGAATCAGGGCGCGGGCCTGCACCCGGTCGGTCAACTCGGGCGCCACCCGGGCGAACATCACGGGTCGCCCCTTCTGTTCGCCCACTAGGAACACCACGAAGGGCCCTTTGACCTGCTCCACCACGAAGTCGCTCACCCGCTTGATGGCCTCGGCGTCCAGTCCGGCCACCCGGGCCACCACCACGGTGACCCCGTCTAGGCGCCGGGCTTCATTCACCAGTTGCCGGGCTACCTGGCGGGCATAGCGCTCGGTGATGCGCTGGGCCCGTTGCTCTGCCTCTTTGAGCTGCTGCTGGAGCCGCTCCACCTTCTGGGGCACCTGGGTTTCCTCTACGCCCAGGCGCTGGGCGGCCTCGCGGAGCAGGTGCCACCGCTCCCGCAGGAACCGGCGCGCCCGTTCGCCGGTGTAGGCGTCAATCCGCCGCACGCCGGCCGAGGAGGCCTCCTCCTTCACGATCACAAACAGGCCGATGTCGCCGGTGCGCCGCACATGGGTGCCGCCGCACAGTTCCTTGGAGTAATCACCGCAGGACACCACCCGCACCCGGTCGCCGTACTTCTCCTCAAAGAAGGCGATGGCCCCTTCCTCCAGGGCCCGCTGATAGCTCATCCACTGGATCACGATCTCGCAGTTCTCCAGGATCTTTTCGTTCACCCGGTCTTCAATGGCTTGGATCTGGGCCTCGGTGAGGGCCGTGGGATGGGTGAAGTCGAACCGGGTGCGATCGGGTTCCACCAGCGACCCCTGCTGCCGCACATGCTCGCCCAGGATCTCCCGCAGGGCCGCATGCATCAGATGGGTGGCGGTATGGGCGCGCATGGCCCCGCGGCGCCAGGTTTCGTCTACTTCCAGGCGGAACAGGCGGCGGGCCGCCTCCTCGGGCCGAAACTCGCCTCGCACCAGCCGGGCCTGGTGCACGATGTCCTTGCCCAGCCGGAAGGTGTCGTCCACCCGGAACTCCAGGTCGTCCGTATAGATCCGGCCGCGGTCGCCCTCCTGGCCGCCGCCCCGGGCGTAGAAGGGGGTTTTGTGGAACACCAGGTAAAAGGTGTTACCCTCCCGGGCCACCTTGGCCAGGGAGGACTCGGCCCGCAGGGTTTCGTAGCCCACGAACTCGGTGCCCTGGTACTCGGGGTCCAGCACCTGGAACTCCGGCACCTGTACGGCCACCTGGCTTTTGCGGGCCTGTTCCCGCTGCCGGGCCATGAGGTCTTCAAAGGCCTCCCAGTCCACCTGCAGGTGGGCCTCGCGGGCCGCCTCTTCAATCATGTCCAGGGGGATGCCGTAGGTGTCGTACAGCTGGAACACGGCCTCGCCTGGCACGGTGCCGGTGCTCCGGGCCTGCTGGATCACCTCCTCCAGCCGGGGCAGGTTCCGGGCCAGGGTGCGGATAAACCGCTCCTCTTCCTGTTGCACGATGAGTTCCACATCGGCCTTTTTGCCCACGAGGTCGGGGTACGCCGACTTCATGATGTGCACCACCACGGGCACCAGGCGATAGAGCACCGCCTCCTGCACGCCGATGCGCTGGGCGAAGCGGTGGGCCCGGCGCAGGATCCGCCGCAGCACATAGCCCCGGCCGAAGTTGGACGGATAGATGCCGTCGGCGATGGCAAAGGTCAGGGCCCGGGCATGGTCGGCCAGCACCCGGTGCGGCGCGCCTTTTTCGCCGGGATCGTAGGGCACGCCGGTGATCCGCTCCACCTCTTCAATCAGGGGCATAAAGAGGTCGGTGTGGAAATTGGAATCCACGCCCTGCAGCACGGCCAGGAGCCGTTCCAGGCCCATGCCCGTGTCAATGTTCTTTTTGGGGAGCGGCACCAGGGAGCCGTCGGGCTTGCGCTCGTACTGCATGAACACCAGGTTCCAGAGTTCCAGGAACCGTTCGCCCTCCTGGCCGGGATCCTTCTGGTTCGGGTCAAACTCCGGGCCCAGGTCGTAGTGGATTTCGGAGCACGGGCCGCAGGGGCCCACATCGCCCATCTCCCAGAAGTTGTCCTTTTTGCCCAGCCGCAGGATCCGCTCCTGGGGCACCCCCACCTCGCGTTCCCAGATCTCGTAGGCCTCGTCGTCCTCCTCGTACACGCTCACCCACAGGCGATCCGGATCAATGCCGAACACCTTGGTGATGAGTTCCCAGGCCCAGAGGATGGCCTCGCGTTTGAAGTAGTCGCCAAAGGAAAAGTTGCCGAGCATTTCAAAGAAGGTGTGGTGTCGGCGGGTGAAGCCCACATTGTCCAGGTCGTTGTGTTTGCCGCCGGCCCGCAGGCACTTCTGCACCGAAGCGGCCCGGGGAAACGGGGGATCCACCTCGCCCAGGAAATAGGGCTTGAACTGGTTCATGCCGGCGTTGGTGAACAGCAGCGTGGGATCGCCGTGGGGCAACAGCGGGGAACTGGGCACGATGGTATGCCCGCGCTCTTCAAAAAACTTCAGGAAGGTGTCGCGCACCCTCTGGGCCGTCCATTTCATAGCGCCGCAAATCTTAAGGAGCCCCCGGAGGGGGGTCAACCCCAAAGCGGGCAGGTTCGGCTGCAGCCCCTGACCCCCAGGGCTTCCCCTTGTTGCCCCTGGGAGCGTAGCGTATCCTAATGCCCATGCGTGCGAAGATTGGGATTCGCAGGGAAACCAAGTGGGAATGGGAACGGAGGGCCCCGCTGACCCCCAACGATGTGCGCGATCTGATCCAGAACCATCACCTGGAGGTGGTGGTGCAGCCTTCAGCCCGCCGCATCTTCCGCGAAGAGGAGTACCAGAGAGCAGGGGCCCGGATCCAGGAGGACCTCTCGGATGTGCCGGTGATCTTCGGCATCAAGGAGATCCAGCCCCAGTACCTGGAACCCGGCAAAACCTATGTCATCTTCTCCCACACCTTCAAGGGCCAGAAGCAGAACATCCCCATGCTCCGCCGGCTGGTGGAACTCCAGGATACCCTCATTGACTACGAAAAAATCACCGACGAGCAGGGGAACCGGCTGATCTTTTTCGGGCGGTTCGCCGGCCTGGCCGGCATGATCGACACCCTGTGGGGTCTGGGCCGACGCCTGCGCCTTTCGGGCCACGATACGCCCTTTTCCTGGGTTCGCCGCGCCTTTGAGTACTATTCCCTGTCCCATGCCCTGGAAGACCTGGAATGGATCGGTAAGGCTATTGCCAGTGAGGGCCTGCCCCGGGATCTTGTGCCCCTGGTGATCGGCATCACCGGCCACGGCCATGTGTCCCACGGAGCCTGGGAGATCCTGGAGGCCCTGCCCACCGAGGAGATTTCGCCCGGTGAATTGCCCGACCTGGCCCGCCACGCCTCCGACCGGGTCATCTACAAGGTGGTGTTCGGCAAAAAGGACCGGTATCGGCATCGGGAGGGCAAGCCCTTCCACGACCAGGAGTTCTACGAGCATCCCGAGCGTTTTGAATCGCGGATGCCCGAGTTCTTGCCTTACCTCACGGTCCTGGTCAACGGCATCTACTGGGAAGAACGGTATCCCAAGCTCGTCACCCGGCAGCACCTGCGGCACCTGTGGCAGCAGCAGGAGCGCCCCAAACTGCAGGTTATCGGTGACATCACCCTGGACATTGAGGGGTCCATTGAGGCCACCATCAAGGGGGGTGATCCCGGCCATCCCGGGTATGTCTATGACCCCCTAACCGGTCAATATACCGACGATCTGGATGCGCCGGGGCTCTTGATCCTGGCCGTGGACATCTGGCCCACGGAACTGCCCCGCGACGCCTCCCGGGCCTTCAGCGAGGCCCTCAAACCCTATGTGCCGGCCATCGCCCGGGCCGATTACACCCAGGACTTTGAACACCTGGACCTGCCTGCCGAAGTCAAGCGGGCGGTCATCCTTTTGCGGGGGAAGTTCACACCTGCGTTCACCTACATGGAGGCGTTTCTGACAAAGGAGTGAGCCATGAAGCAGGCTCTGGTACTGGGAGCCGGGCTTGTGACCCGTCCGATGGTGCGCTATCTCCTGGAACACACCCCCTTTGGGGTAACCGTGGCTTCGCGCACCGAGCAGAAGGCCATCGCGATGGTGCAGGGCCATCCCCGCGGCCGCACCGTCGCCTGGACCACCGACGACCTGGGCACCCTGCGCCACATGATCCAGGACCACGATGTGGTGATTAGCATGTTGCCCCACGGCTTTCATGTCCAGGTGGCCCGATTGTGCCTGGACCTCGGGAAACCCCTGGTGACCACCTCCTATGTGAGCCCTGAGATGAAGGCCCTGGACACCGAGGCCCGGCAACGGGGCGTGCTCTTGTTGAACGAAATCGGCCTGGACCCCGGCATTGACCACATGTCGGCGATGCGCACCATTGACCATTACCGGGCCCAGGGGGCGCGGATCCTCTCGTTTGAGTCCCACTGCGGCGCCCTGCCGGCGCCGGAGGCCAACGACAACCCCTGGGGCTACAAGTTTTCCTGGAGTCCGAAGGGGGTGCTGCAGGCCTCCACCCGCGCGGCCCGGTTCCTGAGGAACGGCACCATATACGAGGTGAAGGGGGTGGAGATCTTTGACCATGTGGAAACCCACACCCTGGAGGATGTGGGCACCGTGGAGGTGTACCCGAACCGGGATTCGCTGCAGTACCGCGATCTTTACCGCATTCCCGAGGTGCACACCCTGTTCCGGGGCACGGTGCGCTGGCCCGGATGGGCCGAGTCCATGGCCGCTTTGGCGCACCTCGGGTACCTGACGGAAGAGGAAACCATAGACCCCCAGGGCCTGACCTACGCAGGGTTCCTGCGGCGGAAACTGGAGGTTAGCCCCCAGGAGGACCTGCGGCGGGCGCTGGCCCGGCGGCTCGGTGTGCCCGAGGATGCACCGGTGATCGAACGCTTCGCCTGGCTGGGGCTGCTGGAGGAGGCCCCGGTGCCCGAGGACGCCCGCACGCCCCTGGATCTCCTGTTGCACCTCATGCTCCAGAAACTGAAGTACCGCGAGGGCGAGCGGGATATGGTGATCCTCCAGGACATTGTGGTGGCTGAGTTGCCAGACGGCCGCCGGGAGCGGCACGAATCGGTACTCCTGGACTTCGGCGTGGTGGGCAAGGAAACGGCCGTGGCCCGCACGGTTTCCCTGCCGGCCGCCATCGCCGCCCGGCTGATCCTGGAGGGCCGGGTGTCCCTCACGGGTGTTTGGATTCCCACCCATCCGGAGATCTACGAGCCCGTGCTCCAGGAACTGCAGAACCTGGGCACGATCATGCGGGAGAAGGTGGAAACCTTCTCGGCGAAGATGTAAAGACTGGCGTGAAAAATCAGGGGGCGGCCTTTTGGCCGCCCCCTGATCGGTTCGTTTCTGGCAGTTTGTCAGGCGCCGCGCTTTTCCATGTTCTGGATCAGGCGATTCACGAAGTTCAGGAGGAGGGGCGTTACACCCTGCAGGTCTTCGTTCGTGATGTCCATGTTGTCCAGGATCTTGGTCATTCCACGGACGAAGGTCAGCGGATCAATCTCATGGGTTCGCATTTTGTCCATTAATGCTTTCAGTTCTTCCTTTGCCATCTTGCTATCTCCCATGGCCAGTTCTCCTTTTCAGGTATCCTGAGAGTACCCTCAAAGAGACTGGAGTTTGCTTGCCAGTTGCCTCATGGCGATTGTAAGGACTCCCAGCTTCTGAGTTTGGGGCGCCATGACGGCCAGCACCACATCGCCTCCCAAGGCCATGACTGCCACATAGCCGTTGTCGGCCTTGGTAATGATTTCGTGGAGGTTCCCCTTATTCGCGTCGGCCAGGAAACCCTGCACCGCGGAAAGCACGGACGCCGCCTCCGCGGCGATGATGTCCGTATCCATGTTGGCCACGAAGTAGTGCACGATTTCCAGGCCTTCGCTGGAGGCCACGATGGCCCCTTCCAGGCCCATCTTGGTTACGAACTCCTTCAGCACATCCTCGCCCTTGGCGGCGACAGCGTTGACATCCACCATAGCCATGGTGACACCTCCTTTGATAAGGTTTGGTTATTGGTTAGGGGTTCCCCCCTCCGTGAGCGCTGTAGTTTAGAGGGGAAAGGACGCTAAAGTCAAGGTAATCCGGGTGTATTTAGAAATCATCTCAAACAAATGAGCACAAGTATAGGTATGTTCCCTGCCCTTATGAGGCCCATGGCTGCCAAGAGTCTCGTAGGGGACAGGACATGGCACTCACGGCTGAATCGGTGCGCCCTGCAAGGACCGAAGTGGGGAAAGGGAGGGAGTTTAGCCCTGAGAGCCTGCCTTCAGTTGTTCTTCCATTTGCTGGATCTTCTGCTCCAGCAGTTGTCGGTTCTGTTCGGTGGCATTGGCGGCGTTCTGGTAAATGGCCTGGGCCTTCTTGTAGGCGTTCAGGGCGGAGGCGTAGTCCTCCTGCATCTCCAGGATCACACCCCGCGTGAACCAGGCGCCGGCCAGGTTGGCCTCCTTGCCCGGTACATCGGTCCAGGCGTGGATGGCCCGGCCCACCAGGGTGTCGGCCTCCTCCAGCAGGCCTGCGCGGGCCAGGTTCACCGCGGTCTGGGTAGCCACACCGGCATACAATACGCTGGTATCGCCGAAGTCTTTGGCCGCCTGATCCAATGCCTTTTCAATGATCTCCACCCCCTGGGAGGTGTCGCCCAGGGCGATGTGGGTGTAGGCGAGGCCCAGGGATACATCCAGCATGACCGTATCGGCCCCGGCCCGTTCGGCCGCCTTCCATGCCCGTTCAAAGTGAACCCGGGCGGAGTCGTACTGCCCCTTTTGCAAAAACCCGCGGGCAGCCGCATAGTCGGCACGGTAGTCGGTATTGCCGCCCTTGCTGCAGGCGGTGACCGTCAGCAGGGCCAGAACGAGACCGGCCGTACTCCATACACTCCACTTCATCATGTACTCCTTGGTTTCAAGCCGTTCCGGTGAATCGGTTCGGAACGGTACGGTTTCACACATGCTCCAGGAGCCAGGCGACCATCCGTTCCACGGCCTCGTCCTGATGCCGGTGAAAAGAATGGTCGGTGTCCGGGATCACCTGGATTTCTATGGGGACCTCCGGCATTTCCTTCAGGAACGCCCGCAGCTGTTCGGGCGGCCCCAGGGGATCGTTTTCCCCTTGCAGGAACAGCACCGGCACCCGTACCTGGCGCAGGTGTTCGGCGTAAATGGGCTCGCCCTGGGGCGACAGGAAGGGATAGCCGAACACCCCTACAGCCCGGATCTCCTGTTGGGGATCCTGGTGGGCGACATACACCGTGGAAGCATAGCCCCCCAGGGATTTGCCCACCAGAACCAGGCGCGACACCGGGGCCCGGGTTTGCAGGAAGTTTTTCCAGAACTCCAGTTCCTCCAGGAGTTCTTGGATTTTTGGGGGACGCCCCTGTACCCGGAAGCTGAAGGTGATGCGCAGGGTGCTCCAGCCTTCCTCCTGTAGCAGGTCGGCCGTGCGGGTCAGCAGGTAATGGTCCATGTCGTTGTTGGCGCCGTGCGACAGGATGACCCCCGGCCAGCCCGGGGTGCCCTTGAAATAGGCGCCCTTCACCGGCCGATCCTGCACCTTTTCAATCACCAGGGTCTCCATATGGCCTAATGATACGGCTTGGGGTCCCGGCCCTTTAAAGGCCGAGGGGGAAGGGCAGGAAGGTGCCGGCGGCGTGCTCCGCGGCCCGCCGGAGCGCGGCCTCCAGGGCTCGGTAGGGGTCTTCGGTCAGCAGGAACTCGGCGAAGAACACGGCGCCGAAGACATCACCGCAGCCGGTGGTGTGCCGGGCCTGCACCACCTGGGCTGGGCGGCGGAGCACCGGAGCCCGGTTTTTCCTGCGGAGCCGCTCGGCCATCAGGGCCCCCTGACTCCCCAGGGTGACGGTGACCACCGAGGGCCCGAGCGTCAGGATCATCTGCAGGAGCACGGCCAGGCCCTCGGGCCCCGGGGGCAGCTCCAGGCCGGTCAACACCCGGGCCTCCTCCTCGTTCATCTGCACCAGATCCACCCAGCTCAGCACCTCCTGCCAGCCGGGCAGCTGCCGGGCCCGGTACACGCCTGCGTCGTCCGGAGTCCGGATCAGGCTGTGGACATCCAGGTAGAGCCAGCCGGTGGTGCCCCGGGAAAGCGAGCGAAACACCTCGCGGGGCAGGTCGGAGGGGTGAATGTAGTTCACGAAGAAGCCCTCAAACTCCAGGACAGGAAGCAGGTCCTGGAGGCTCAAACCCCGGCCGCGGGCCTGGAAGTACTCGGTGCGGGAGCCGTCGGGGTGGTACACCAAGAGGTTCCTGTGGGTGGCCTCGGCGGTTTTGATGTGGTCGGGGTGCACGCCGGGCCACTGGCGGAGCAGGGCTTCTAGAGCGGGTCGTTCCGCTTCGCCGATGTAGAACACGGGATAGAGGGCCAGGCGGTCGCCCGCGTGGCGGGCCATGGCCGCAAGCGAATAGAGGATGCCCCCAAAGGACCGAAATTCAGTGCCATCGGTCAGCCGGAGGGTATCCAGAACCGGCGAGCCGATGAGGGCCACCCGTGGGGGCATGGAAACTCAGGAGGCGTCGGATTCCTTGGAGCCCGAGGAGGACTTTTCCGAGGGCTCCTTTTGGCTGGAAGGGCTGGAAGACTTGTTCTTGTAGTCGGTGATGTAGAACCCGGAGCCCTTAAAGACAAGGCCCACGGACCCCGAGAACACCCGTTTCATGGGGGTGCCGCACTTGGGGCACCGGGGCACTTCGCCGTTATCTCCGGGGAGGATCAGGACCTCTTCCCGGTGGCCACAGCGGGGGCACTCAAAATCGTAGATGGGCATGGTTGTAAAGGGTTCCGGTGGCGGCCCGCCGCGTACGCGGCGGGCCGCCACCGGGGGTTTTCCGGATTAGAACTCGCCGAACTCACCACCGGCACCCGGCGGTGTGTTGGCCTTCTCCTTCTCCTTGATCTCGGTAACCAGGGCCTCCGTGGTCAGCAGCAGTGAGGCGATGGATGCCGCGTTCTGGAGCGCCACCCGCTCCACCTTCGTGGGGTCGATGATGCCGGCTTCAAACATGTCCACATACTCGCCGGTGAGTGCGTTGAAGCCCTTGTTCTTGGCGAGCTTCTTCACCTCCTCCACCACCAGGGTGCCTTCGTAGCCGGCGTTCTCGGCGATCTGCTTGAGGGGCTCCACCAGCGCCTTCCGCACGATCTCGGCCCCCACCTTCTGGTCGCCTTCCAGCTTCAGCTTGTCCACGGCCTTCATGGCGCGCACCAGGGCCACGCCGCCGCCGGGCACGATGCCCTCTTCCACCGCGGCCTTGGTGGCGTGCAGGGCGTCCTCAATGCGGGCCTTCTTTTCCTTCATGGCCGTTTCCGTGGGCGCACCCACATAGATCACGGCCACGCCGCCCGCCAGCTTGGCCAGCCGCTCCTGGAGCTTCTCGCGATCGTAGTCCGACTTGGTCTCCTCAATCTGGGCCTTGATCTGCTGGATCCGGGCCTGGATGTCTTCCTTCTTGCCGTAACCCTCCACGATGGTGGTGTTGTCCTTGGTCACGATCACCCGCTTGGCCCGGCCCAGGTCGGAAAGCTGGGCGTGCTCCAGCTTCATGCCGGCCTCTTCGGAGATCACACGGCCGCCGGTGAGGATGGCGATGTCCTCCAGCATGGCCTTCCGCCGCTCACCGTAGCCCGGTGCCTTCACCGCGCAGGCTTGCAGCGTGCCCCGGATCTTGTTGACCACCAGGGTGGCCAGGGCCTCGCCCTCCACATCCTCGGCGATCACCAGGATGGGCTTGCCCTGCTGGGCTACCTTCTCCAGCACGGGCAGGATGTCGCGGATGGAGGAGATCTTCTTGTCGTGGAGCAGGATGAAGGGCTCCTCCAGCACGGCCTCCATCTTCTCGGGGTTGGTCACGAAGTAGGGGGAGATGTAGCCGCGGTCGAACTGCATGCCCTCCACGATCTCCACATAGGTCTCAATGCCCTTAGCCTCCTCCACGGTGATGACGCCGTCCTTGCCCACCTTGTCCATGGCCTCGGCGATCTTCTCGCCGATGTCCATGTCGTTGTTGGCGGAGATGGCGGCCACCTGAGCGATCTCGCGGCGGTCCTTCACCTCGCGGGAGAGCTTCTTGAGTTCCTCCACCACGGCATCCACGGCCTTGTCGATGCCGCGCTTCACCTCCATGGGGTTGGCGCCGGCGGTCACCTGCTTCAGACCCTCGCGGAAGATCGCCTCAGCCAGGATGGTGGCGGTGGTGGTCCCGTCACCGGCCACATCAGAGGTCTTGGAGGCCACTTCCTTCACCAGCTGGGCCCCCAGGTTTTCAAAGGGTTCCTTGAGTTCGATTTCCTTAGCGACGGTCACGCCGTCCTTGGTAATGGTGGGCGACCCCCACTTCTTCTCCAGCACCACATTGCGGCCGGAGGGCCCGAGGGTCACCTTCACCGCCTTGGCGAGTTTTTCCACACCGCGCAGCAGCGCCCGACGGGCCTCATCGCTGTAAAGAATGTCCTTTGCTGCCATGGTCGTTCCTCCTTCCTCTCAGGTTATTCCTCAATGATGGCAAGGATGTCGTCCTCGCGCATGATGAGATACTCTTCGCCTTCAATCTTGACCTCGGTGCCGGCGTACTTGGAGAAGATCACCTTATCGCCGGGCTTCACTTCCATGGGCATCCGCTTGCCGGTCTCGTCCAGCCGACCCGGTCCAACGGCCACCACTTCGCCCTTCTGGGGCTTTTCCTTCGCGGTATCGGGGATGATGATGCCGCCAACCTTCTGCTCTTCTTCCTCAATGCGCTTGATGAGCACCCGATCAGCCAACGGCTGCACCTTCTTCATGGCTGCACCTCCGTTTCGTGGGATTCGCACGTCGTTATCAGAAATTGTCACAATATTATATCAGGAAATCCGAAGTCGGGCAACCCGGAAACCTACGGGTGCCAGCGGATTCCTGCCTGTACCTGGTGGGGGTTCCCCTGGACGTCAAAGCCCACCCGCCCCCGGCTGTGGCTCAAAAGGAACACATCAATCACGCTGGCCAGCCGGTTGGCCACCAGCAATCCCAGGGACAGGGTGGCCCAGCTTTCGTAAGACCGGGCACGTTCACGGAGGTCCTGGAACCGGAACCAGAGGTCCCGGCTGGGCCAGGCCCAGGTGCCGCCCACATCGTGGCGGGCCACATAGGCGGCCTGGGCCTCGGGATCGTCGGGGTACAGGGCCCGGGCCTCCATCCACAGGGCCTCTTCGTAGGCCTCGCGGTCCCGGTAGAACTCCAGGGCGTGCCAGTAGGCCTCGTCGGTGCGGCGGGCATCGGCGCCGGCATGGTGGTAGGCGAAGCCCCGGTAGGTTTCCTGGGTACGCCATTCCAGGTTCTTGAAGGTGAACAGCGATACCCAGGAGGCGGCCTCCGCCGTCCAGAAGGGGACCGCCCGGGCCGAATACCCCAGCGAAGCCTCACCGGCACCGGGAAGGACCAGCGACAGGGCCAGGGCTTTGGCGGGCAGCCAGGAGGCCAGCACAAGCATCCATGCAGTCATGAGAACAACTCTCCCGTTGCCTTTTCCTCGTCGTGTTCAATCACGGCGAGGTCCACCACCCGGTCGCCCTCCCGGAGCCGTACCAGCCGCACCCCTTGGGTGTTGCGGCCGGCGATCCGGATGTCCTCGGAACGGGTGCGGATGGTGTTCCCCTGCTGGGTCAGCAGGATGATTTCGTCCTTGGCGTTGACCATGGTCAGGCGCACCAGACGACCGGTTTTGGCGGTGATCTTCTGCACGATCACCCCTTTGCCGCCCCGGTGGGTGCGCCGGATCTGATCGGTGGGCACGCGCTTGCCGTAGCCCTGTTCCGTAACGGTGAGCACCAGTTTGCCGGGGATCACCCGGGTGCAGGAGACCACGGGATTCTCAGGGGCGGCCTGGGCCCCCCGAACGCCCATTGCAGTGCGGCCCATGGTGCGCACCTCCCCCACCGGGAAACGCACCGCCCGGCCGTCGGCCTTGGCCAGGATGACCTCATGGTCCTCCCGAACCGGCACGGCGGCCACCAGACGGTCGCCCTCCCGGAGCCGTTGGGCCCAGATGCCACGCCGGCCGGCGTGCCGGAAATCCTGGATGGCCACCCGCTTCACAATACCGTGCTCGGTGGCCAGAAAGATCTGGCGGGTATCCTGGGAGAAGTCGCGCACCGGAATCAGCGCCACAATGCGTTCGCCCTTTTCGAGCGAGATCAGGCCCCGCAGGGGGCGTCCCCGGGCCCGCAGCCCGGCCTCGTGGATCAGGTAGGTGGCCAGGGTGTAGGCCCGTCCCCGATCCGTGAGGATCAGCAACTGGTCGTGGGTGCGGCACACGAACACCGCCACCGGGAAATCCTCTTCGTAGAACTTGATGCCGGCCTTGCCCACGCCGCCCCGGGCCTGCTGCCGGTACGACTTCAGATGGGTTCGCTTGGCATACCCCTGGTAGGTAAGGGTGACCACCACCTCCTCGTCCGGGATGAGGTCGGTGATGTCAAAGTCCTCGGGCTCCTCGGGCACGATCTGGGTACGGCGTTTGTCGCCGTACTTCTCGCGGATCTCCTCCAGTTCCCGGCGGATCTCCAGGAGCAACCGGGGCCGCGATTCCAGGATCTCCCGGTAGTCGGCGATCTTCTTTTGCAGTTCCTGGTACTCGGCTTGCACCTTCTCGCGTTCCAGGCCGGTGAGGGTTTGCAGGCGCATATCCAGGATGGCCTGGGCCTGCTTCTGGGTGAACCCAAAGCGCTCCATCAGGCGCTCGCGGGCCTGGGCCGGATTGGCCGACCCCCGGATGATGGCGATGATCTCGTCAATGGCGTCCAGGGCCTTGAGCAGCCCCTCCAGGATATGGGCCCGGTCCTCGGCCTTTTTCAGGCGGTACCGCGTGCGGCGTTCAATGACGGTTTCACGGTGCTTCAGGTACTCCACCAGCATCTCGCGCAGCGTGAAGAGGCGGGGCTCGCCGTCGGCCAGGGCGATCAGGATGATGCCGAAGGTGGTTTGCATGGGAGTGTGCTTCAGGAGTTGGTTCACCACGATGTCCGGGTTGGCGCCGCGTTTGAGTTCAATCACCACCCGCAGGCCCTCGCGGTCGGTTTCATCGCGCAGGTCGGCGATGCCCTCCACCTTTTTGTCCCGCACCAGCCGGGCGATGCTTTCAATCAGCAGGGTTTTGGAGAGGCCATAGGGGATCTCGGTGATCACGATCTGCAGGTGGTTCTTCTTTTCCTCAATGTGGTACCGGGATCGCACCAGGATTTTGCCCCGGCCGGTGAGGTACGCGTCGCGGATCCCCCGGGTGCCCATGATGAGGCCACCGGTGGGAAAGTCCGGGCCCTTGAGCACCGACAGGATCTCCTCGTCGTCTACCTCGGGGTCTTCCAGGAGCAGGATCAGGGCGTCCACCAGTTCCCGCAGGTTGTGGGGCGGGATGTTGGTGGCCATGCCCACGGCGATGCCGGCGGAGCCGTTGGCCAGAAGGTTGGGGAACCGGGCCGGCAGCACCACCGGTTCCTGGAGCCGACCGTCGAAGTTGGGCACGAAGTCCACCGTGTCCTCATCCAGGTTCTCCAGGAGTTCCATGGCCACCGGGGTCAGCCGGGCCTCGGTGTACCGGTAGGCCGCCGGAGGATCGCCGTCAATGCTGCCGAAGTTCCCCTGGCCGTCCACCAGGGGGTAGCGCAGGGAAAAGTCCTGGGCCATACGCACCAGGGCGTCGTACACCGGGCCGTCGCCGTGGGGGTGGTACTTCCCGATCACCTCACCCACCACCGTCGCAGACTTGCGGTACGGCCGGCCGGGCACCAGCCCCAGGTTTCGCATGGCAAAGAGGATTCGCCGTTGCACCGGCTTCAGGCCATCGCGGACATCGGGCAACGCCCGGCCCACGATGACGCTCATGGCGTAGTCAATGTACGAAATGCGGAGTTCTTCTTCTAACAGGGTCTCAATCTCGGGTGCCATTGTTTATCTTCGCAATGCCTTTTGCAGTTTTTGGTTCCAACGCACCAGTTGTTTCTGGATTTTGCCCCACAGAGTGGGCGGTGACTCCTTGACATGGCTGTAGGAGTACCGGTAATAGCGGTAGTACCGGTACCGGTAATACCCGTAGTGGCGGGCCAGGTCTACGGCGTTCAGCACCACGCCGAGCACCTGCAGCCGGGCGTTCTCCAGGATCCGCTTGACCTCCTCCAGGAAGTCCCGCTCGGTTACGCCGGCGCGCACCACCAGGATCACGCCGTCGGCCAGTTTCCCCAGTTCCACGCTGTCACTTACAGGCAGCAGTGGAGCCGAGTCCAGGATTACCAGGTCGTACTCCTGCTTCAGAGATTCCAGCAGATTCTGGAGTGCCTCGGAGGAGAGGAGTTCGGCCGGGTTCGGAGGAATCGGGCCGCAGGGCAACAAATAAAGGTTCGGAATGTCGGACACCTCGTACACTGCATCGCTCAAAGAAGCGCGACCGATGAGCACATCCGAGAGCCCGGGTTCCCGCTTCACTTTGAACACGCGGTTCAACCGGGGATTGCGGAGGTCGGCGTCCACCAGCAGCACCCGCTGGCCACTCTGGGCCATGGCCACCGCGAGGTTTGTGGCCGTGGAGGTTTTTCCTTCCTTGGCCACGCTGGAGGTCACCAGTAGCACCTTAAGGGGTTTCCCCAGGGCGGCGAATCGCACATTGGACCGCAGGGTGCGATACGCCTCGGCCACCGGCGACTTGGGGTCAAAGTGGGTCACCAGGGGCTGGGTTTCCTCATCCGGCAGTTCCATCCAGGGGATGACGCCGAGCACCGGCAGCCCCAGGAGTTTTTCCACCTCTTTGCTGGTCTTCACAGTGTTGTCCAGGTACTCCAACACAAAGGCCCCGAGCACCCCGAGGAGCAACCCGATCACGGTCCACAGCAGCAGATCCTTTTTGGGCTTAGGCGAGATAGGCCCCCGAGGCGGCTGGGCATAGTCAATTACCTTGGCGTCGCTGGTTTTGCTGGCCTCTGCGATCCGGGCCTCCTGCAAGCGGTCCAGCAGGGTGTTGTAGATTTCCCGGGTCACGGAAACGCGGCGCTGCAGTTCGGCCAGGCGAACCTCCTTGGCCGGGAACTTCCGCATCTGCTTCTCTGTTTCCTGGATCAGGCGGGTGAGGGCCTGGATCTTGCCGTCCAGCGCCTGTTTTCGGGCTTCGGCCTCCACGATGCCGGTGATCAGCATCTGGTACACCGGGTCTTCGGCCGAAGGGCCGTACTTCAGAGATGCGGCCAGGGCCCGTTCCAGTTCCCTCTCGGCTTCCTGGATGGCCCGGTCGATCGCCACGATCTTGGGGTGGGAGGGCCCGTACTCGCTGCTCAGCTGGGCCCGCTGTACCTGCAGTTGGGTGATCCGCTGTTTCAACTGGGACACCAGGGGATTGGTGGAGATCTCGGGATTGGAGATGATGCGCTTGTATTCCTCGTAAAAGCCGCTCCCCTTGAGTTCCTCCAGATACTTCTGGGCCAGCATTTCGGCCTCGGCGCGATCGGCGACGGCCTTGGCCCGCTGGCTCTCCAGGCTGGCCAGCCGTGAGGAAATGGCTTCAGCGGCCGTTGAAAGGAGCAGGATGCCGGCTTCTTCTTTAAAGCGCTGAAGTTCGGCTTCGGCGCTATCCAACTCCTGTTCCAGCTTGGCCAATTGTTCCTCAATGAACTTGCGGGTATGTCGTGCCTCTTCGCGCAGGCCGTACAGCGTGTATTCAATGTACTCCGTGGCCAGGGCGTTGGCCCGGCGCGCGGCGGTTTTGGGATTGTTGCCCCGGGCCGTGATCTCCACCAGGTTGGTACGGCCTTTCTGGAGCACACTGACCTTCAAACCCACATCGGTGGGTTTCGCCACCACAAGGGACAGTTTGGCGTTGACCCCCTCCAGATCATCCACCAGGGGCTTGAGGGTGAAGGCGAAACCGCCCCACCGGATCGTGTCCCGGATCGTACCCCGGAACACCAGCGTGTCCCCCTCGGTGAACACGGCCACGGAATCGCCCTTCAGTTGCAGGGTGTATTCCCCATCCTTGACCACGGCCTCCGAATAGGCGGTGTCCATCTGGACATACCGGTTTTTCTCCAGCCAGAGGTTGCCCCCGATGCGCATGACCGCCCGCGTTTGTAAAGTGCGGGAGTACATCAGCGCGATTTCACTTTCCAGGGGATCGTAGATGTAGGGTTGACTGAAGGAAACCTGGGGCAACACCGGGATGCGGGTTTCGGTCAGCGACAGGCGGACCAGGGCATGGGCTTCATAGATTCGGGGTGAGAGCAACACCTTCAGCCCCCCGGCCACGACCCCTCCCAGCATAAAGGCCAGGATCAGTCGCCGATACCGAAACAGCACATCCAGGTAATCGGTAAATCGAACCTCTTCGCGCATAATCCCGTTTGCCCCCTTACAGTTTCATGACCTTTTGTTCGGCTCCCTGCACGCCCCGGGTGGCGTTTCGGGTGTCAAACACCAGGGGAGCATGCCGGACCACGGCTTCATAGTCAACGTTGGAGTGATGGGTGAGGATGACCGTGAGGTCGGCCCCCCGCAGCACCTCGGGGGTCAGGGGAACCGAACGGAACACCTGCCGGCCGATCCGTACCTCGGGGATATAGGGGTCGTGGTACTGCAGATCCACCCCCTTTTCCAGGAGCAGTTGCATGACATCCAGGGCCGGCGATTCCCGGAGATCGTTGACATCCGGCTTATAGGCCACGCCCAGCACCAGGATCCGGGAGCCCTTCAGGGGCTTGGCCTGCTCGTTGAGCACATCCTGGATCCGGGTGACCACATACCGGGGCATGAAGGTGTTGATCTCCGAGGCCAGTTCAATGAACCGGGCGTTGTAGTTCAGGGTTTTGAGTTTCCAGGCCAGGTAATGGGGGTCAATGGGAATGCAGTGGCCCCCGATGCCCGGCCCCGGGTAAAACTTCATGAAGCCGAAGGGTTTGGTGCCGGCGGCCTCAATCACTTCCCAGATGTCAATCTGCAGGATGTTGGCCGCAATGGCCATTTCGTTGACCAGAGCGATGTTCACGCTGCGGAAGGTGTTTTCCAGGAGTTTGGACATCTCGGCCACCTTGGCCGAGGAGACCGGCACCACCCGTTCAATCACCTGCTCGTACAATCGGGTGGCGACCTCCGTGGAATCCGGATCCACGCCGCCCACCACCTTGGGGGTGTTGCGCAGGGCGTAGACGCTGTCGCCGGGGTTGATGCGCTCCGGCGAAAAGGCCAGGAAAAAGTCCCGGCCGCAGGTCAGCCCGCTTTGTTCCAGTTCGGGCTTCACCAGTTCGTCGGTGGTGCCGGGATAGGTGGTGCTTTCCAGGACCACCACCTGGCCGGGCCGGAGGATCTTCTGGATTTCCCGCACGGCGGCCATCACATAGCTGATGTCCGGGTCTCGGGTTTTGGAGAGGGGGGTGGGCACCGTAATCAGGATGGCATCGGCCTGTTCCAGGGCCCGATAGTCGGTAGTGGGATGGAACCGGCCGCTCCTTTGCAGGTGCTGCACCTCCTCGTCGCTGAGGTCGGTGATATAACTCCGGCCCTCCTTAAGGGCCTGCACCTTGCGGGCGTCCACATCCACCCCCACCACGCGGAAACCTGCGTCGTGGAACCCCTGGACCAGCGGGAGCCCCACATAGCCCAGGCCCACCACGCCGACCACGGCGCTCCGGTTTTCAATGCGCTGCAGCAGTTGCTCCTTGGGCGACATGCCTATCTCCTTCCGAAGGTCAGGTACACGCTCCAGGCCAGGCTGGCCAGGGCCACCAGGGTCTGGAAGTTGGTGATCCGGAAGATGAAACTCTTTTGCGGAATAAAGAGCACATCCCCGGAGCGGAGCTCCAGATCCGGCTGCTTGCCCCGCAGGATTTGCTCCAGGTTCACCTTTTGCAGGTGCTGGTCCCGACGCAGGGTGGTTCCCTTGAGGTTCGCGTACACATTGGGGCCTCCGGCGAGGGCCAGGGCTTCCACCACTCCTGCACCCACCGGCAGAAAGTAGCGGCCCGGCTTTTTGACATCGCCGAAGACATACACCACCCGCAGGGGCAGCACATCAATGGCCGGATCCGTGAAGTATTGGGCGTACAGTTGATTCAGGGTATCGCGCCAGGCCTTTACCGACATGGGCGCGACCTTGATCTCGCCCAGATAGGGCAGGGACACCGTGGAATCCGGCCGGATCCAGAGGGTGTCCTGGAATTCGGTGTGCACCAGGCTCCGGATCCAGAGGGCGTCCCGGGGCCCGATGAGGTTCCCCTGGGGTGCCGAGGCCGTGGCCAGCAGGCTCAGCAACAGTGCGATCAAGATTCACCCTCCCACTGCTCCAGGAGATGGGCCATGCGTTCCAGCATGTAGATCCGGGCCCTGCGGAACCGGTCTTCCAGGGTGTTCTGCACCCGGAACCCCCGGGCCGGGTCTTCCACCACGATGCCCTGTTCCAGCGAAGGATCGGCCTGAAAGCGTACCCGCAACCCCTGTGCCGTGTCCTTCAGGGCCCGTTCCAGGGGTGCTGCGGCTCCTGCGGGCACCCGTACGATCACTTCGCCTTCGGCCTCCTTCAAATAGGGTACAAGTTCCTGGAACCAGCGTACCAGGGTTTGCTGCCAGTCTGCTTCGGTCAATTGGCCCAGCCGTTGCCGAACGCGTTCCTCAATGGCCCGAATCACCTCGTACTTGGCGGCCAGCACCTCTTCCCGGGCTTCCCGGTGCGCCCGGCCCAACTCCCGGGCCCGTTCTACGGCCATCTCCTGCTGCAGTTGCCGGAGCCGGCGCGCCAGGATCTGTTCGCGTTGGGCTTCCGCCTCTTCCTGGATGTGCCGGATCTCCTCCTGGGCCCGGGCGAAGATCTCCTGTTTTCGCTTTTCTAATGCCGTCTGGAGGGTTCGGAGAACCCCCTCTTCATAGTTCCGGCCCATGCATCCACCGTTGCCTTAGAGCACGAAAAGCAGGATGGACACCACGAACCCGAGGATCACCGCGGTTTCCGGAATCGCGATCATGATGATGATGGGACCGATCAGATCCGGCTTCTCGGCCAGGGCCCCGGCGCCGGCCGCACCGATCTTGGCCTGGGCGTACCCGGTGGCCAGAGCGGGCAGACCAATGGCCAGGGCGGCACCCAGGTAGAGCATCCCGGACTGGGCCCCTCCCTGCGCAGCTGCTTCCGCAGCCTGCTCGGCAAAGGCAATGGAAACCATCGAGAGCAGTCCTGTGAGTCCGGCCAGTACAGCCCACAGCTTCCGCATCATTTATTGACCTCCTCTTTTGAAGGGTGTGTAGGGTTTTCCACCGGTCAGGTAAAACTTGGAGAAAAACTCCACGAACTGAAGACGAAGCCCCTGTACGGTGGGGTCAAAGATTCCAAGCACGGTGTTCAACGCATGGAAAATCAGGGCCACCGCAAGGCCCAGGATGAACACGCCGATAATGCCGTTGAACATGTTGGCGATCATGGCCAGGATGGCGGAGGCCAGCCCGATGGCCATGAGTCGGGCATAGGAAAAGATGTTGCCCACGGCCGAGAGCAGCTCCAACGGCGCCACGAAGTTGTGGAGTTTCACCACCATGGGCACCGCAATCGCCAGCAGGGCAATCCCCAGATACACCAGTTCCCTGGGCCAGCCCTGCCAGCCTCCGATCAGGAACAGGATGGGCCCCACAAAGAAGAGCACGATGCCGGTCAGGCCCATCAGCCGGGCGAACTCGTACCAGGCATGGCGTCGGTGCCCCAGTCGGATCTGGTTGATCACCCCCAGGAGCAACCCCAGGAGCACCTGCACCACGCCGAATCCCACGGCGGTCACCAGGACAGGGCGCACCTGGTGGGTTCGGTGGACCAGAATCGGATGCAGCCCGAAGGCCTCGCCGACTTCGCCGAAGAACTCGCCGTACAGGAACCCGAAGATCAGGGTCCAGAGCATGGTCCACAGGAACATGGTGGCGATGCCCCGCATCAGGCTCCCCGGCTTGCTCTTGAGCCACAGAAAGCCGAACAGCAGGGTGCCGATCAGCCCGTAGCCGATGTCGCCCAGCATGAAGCCGAAGAAGATTGGGAAAAACAGGTACAGGAAGGGTGTGGGATCCACGGTGCCGTAAATCGGCGGCGTAAAGATGGACAGCAGGGCCTGGAACGGGCGGAACAGCCGGGGATTTTCCAGTTTCACCGGCACCTTCGGGTATTCGGCCTTCGCCGGTTGAAACACCTCCACATGGATCTGGTTGCCGAAGGTCCGGCGAAGGCGGGCCACCACCCGGTCGGCCTCCCGGGCCGGCACCCAGGCCCTCAGGAAGAACAGAAGGTGCGAGAGGCTGGGATACGACCGGACCGCCCGAAACAGGTTGTACTGGTCCTGAAAATAGGTTTTCAGCGCCTGGATTTCCTGCAAATGCTCTTGTTTGAAGGCCTCCAGTTGCTGCCGGGCCTCCTGGATCTCGGCGGGCAGCCGCTGCAGGTCGGCCTCCAGGGCCTGGAGCACCTCCGGCAGCGGACGATCCTGGTACTTCTCGGGCATGACCAGTTCGTTCAGCCCCTCCTGGCGCAGATACCGCCGGAATTCCTCCAGCTGGTCGGCCGGCAGCAGGATCAGGGCCACGATCCGGTCGGCGCCGAAGTCCGCCCGGTGGATCTCAAAGTTGTCCTTGCCCACCCGCTCCTCCAGGGCTTCCCGCAGGAGGTCAATCAGCCGTGCCTCGGAACGGGGCAGGGTGACACCGAGCATCTCCAGGTTCTCGCCCTGGATGCGCTTCAGGAGGGGTTCCATGGCCCGGAACAACCGAACATAGTCCTGGAGGGTGCGATACTCGGTTTCCAGGGTGTTGAGCCGATGCAGCCGCCGGTCGTACTCGGCCTTCAGGGTCTCCAGGGCCTTCAGGGGATCCCCTTCAGGTTCTATGCCCTCAGGCAGAAGGGGCACCCGACCCAGGCCCTTTTCCATTTCCCGCAGGATGGCCAGAGCGTTGATGACGCGGCGCTCGTGCTCGCGCTGCTCGTCGGGCGGCTCTTCCTTCTGGAGATGCTCGGAAACCGGGGCTTCCTCCAGATGGGCCACACCCAACTCGTATAACAGACGGGTGACCGGGACAAGAATATCCCGGTCGCCCAGGATTTCAATCTTTGACATGCGCTGGATCATGGGCTTTTGAAGGCTATTAGCATATACATGCCCCTCGGGCAAGTCAAGGAATGGCCGTGCTCCAGAGCCCTGCCGCCACGGCGATGCAGATGCCCTTCCAGGTTCAATCGGAGAGGGGCTGTCCGTGTTCCATATAGATGCAGCGGTGGGGGTACCGGAGCAGGGGCATCAGGCGTCGGGCGACCGTGCCAGGCAGAAATTGGGACAGTGCCCCGGGTTCCACGAACCGATACGCTTCCAGTTCCTCGGTTTGGAGCCGGATCTGCTGGATCTGGGGCTCGGTGAGCAGGGCACCCCAAAAAAGGATCTGCAAACCCTCTACCGGTTGCCCGTTTACCTGTCGCCGGAAGTAGTCCACGCCCGCGCACCGCAGGATTCGGACCCGGAGGCCCAGTTCCTCCTGCACCTCCCGATAGGCGGCCTCCACGGGCGACTCGTTGGCCTCCACGACGCCGCCGGGCAGGCCCCAGTGCTCCTGATACACGGGTTTCACCAGCAGGAGCTGCCTCAGAGCGTTGGGCAGGAGCACACCCACGGCCATTTGCTTTTTGGGGAGGTCCTGCAGGTAGGCCAGCTGTCGGCGGGGAGCAGGGGCTTCCTTCATGGGGCCGCATCCTCCTCGTTGATTCCTTCCACGGTGATGCCCTCCAGGGTCCTGCGGGCCAGGCCCTGGAGCACCTTGCCGGGGCCGATTTCCACGAAGCGGCGCCCGCCCACGCGGTACGCCTCCCGAAGGGAATCCACCCAGCGCACGGGCTGGCGGAGCTGCACCTTCAGGGCCTCTCGGAGCTCCCCGGGGTCGCGGGTGGCCCGGGCCGTGGCGTTGGGGATCACCGGGCACCGCGGTTCCTGGAAGGGCAGGGTATCCACGAACTCGGCAAACTCCTTCTGGGCCGGTTCCATCAGGGGGGAGTGGAACGCTGCGGACACCCGGAGCCGGATCACGCGTTTGGCGCCCAGAGCCTTGAGGCGCTCCATGGCCTCCAGCACCGCGGCCTCTTCGCCGGAGATCACCACCTGGCCGGGCGAGTTGAAGTTGGCGGCCACCACCGTGCCCGAAACCTGGCGCAGCACGGCGTCAATGGCCTCGGGTTCCAGGCCGATGACCGCCGCCATGGTGCCGGCCCTTTTCTCCGCCGCCTGCTGCATGAGCCGGGCGCGTTTGCCCACGAGCCGCAGGCCCGTTTCAAAGTCCACGGCACCTGCGGCGAACAGGGCCGTGAGTTCCCCGAGGGAATGGCCCAGGGTGAGGTCGGGTTCGGACCCCTGTTCCCGGAGCCATCGCACCAGGGCGGCTTCGTACACGAAGAGGGCGGGCTGGGCGAACAGGGTTTGGGTGAGCCGTTCCTCAGGCCCCTTGAAGGACACCTCGGCAAGGGGCAGGTCCAGGATGTCCTCGGCCTGTTGATACATCTCCCGGGCCCAGGCGAACCGTTCGTACAGGCGCTGGCCCATGCCCACCTGCTGGCTGCCCTGGCCGGGAAACATCCATACGGTCTTCATCGGCTGCCTCCCTTCCGTGTGGTGCCAAGGATACGGGGCAACCCCCGAATTTTCAGGTGCCACCGGGCGGTTCCCGTTCCTTGACACCCTCTGAGGGGACGCTTACAATGGCGGCGATGTGGACGATTCTGGTGGTTCTCCTGGTCCTCGCGGCCATCGCCTACTGGGTCTATAAGACCTCCGTGCGGGTGGTGATCACCGAGCGGGAGGGCGAGATCATGGCCGTGCGACGGATCAACCTGACCGTGCCGCTCCTCGGAGGCGTCGTCGGTGTCCTCCTCGTGCTCTTCCTTGCCCTGAGCATCCGGGTGGTGCCCGTGGGCCACGCGCTGGTGAAGTTCAATGTCCTCACCAAAACCTTTTCCGTGGCCGGGGAGGGTGTCACCTTCGTGCCGCCCCTGATTTACAACACCTACCTGTACGACCTGCGCCGGCAGGAGTACACCATGTCGGCCCGCAAGGGCGAGGGCAAACGCCGCGATATTGACGATTCCCTGTGGTCGCCCACCAAGGAGGGGCTCCAGGTGGGCATCGACCTCACCTGCTGGTACCGCATCAATCCCGACAGCCTGATCTCCGTGCACCGCCGCATCGGCCCGGATTACGACGAAAAGGTGGTACGGCCCGCCATCCGGTCCATCGTGCGACATGTGATCTCCGAGTACCCCATCATGGATGTGTACTCGGCCAAACGGCTGTACATCCAGCAGGAAATCCTGGACCGGCTGCGGAAACTCCTGGAGCCCGACGGCTTCATCGTGGAGGAGATCGTGCTGCGGGACGTGCACTTCACCCCGGACTTCGCCCGCGCCATTGAGCAGAAGCAGATCGCCCAGCAGGAAGCCGAGCGCATGAAGTATGTGCTGGAAAAGGAACAGATGGAGGCCAAGCGCAAGCAGATTGAAGCCGAAGGCAAGGCCCGGGCCATTGAGATCGTGTCGCAGCAGCTCAAGAAGCATCCCGAGTACATCCGGTACCTGTATGTGGACAAGCTCTCCGACCAGGTGCAGGTGATCGTTTCGGACCAGGGCACCATTCTGAACCTGGGCGAGGTGCTCAAACGGGGCAAATGACCACGCTCCGTGCCCTCTGGCGCCTCAGCCGCCCCCTCAATGTTCTCATCGCCCTGCTGGTGGTGCAGGTGGGGTTCAACCTCGCCGGCCAGTGTCCGTTGCCCTGGGCCCGGTTGCTGGCCTTCCTGGTTGTGGCCCTGATCACCGCCGGGGGCAACATCCTGAACGATGTGGCCGATTTGCCCGTGGACCGGGTGGCCCATCCGGAACGGCCTCTGCCCCGGGGCGAGGTTTCATCCACCCTGGCCCTGGCGGTGGCGGTGGCGTTCCTTTTGCTCGGGGTGGCGGCGGCCTGGCCGCTGGGCTCCGGGCCCTTCGGCCTCGCCCTCGTGGCCGCCGGTCTCCTTGTGTTCTACGACCTCAGGGGCAAGTGGATCCCCCTTTTGGGCAACCTCATCGTGAGCCTGGTTTCCGGCCTCACCTTCGTGTTCGCAGGGGCGGTACTGGGCCGGCCGGAACGGGAGGTGTTTCCCTTTGCCTTCGCGTTCCTGCTGCACCTGGCCCGGGAACTGGTCAAGGACCTGCAGGACCGGGAGGGCGACCTCGTGGCTGCGGGCCGGACCCTTGCGCTGGTGTGGCCCCGCCGGCGCGTGCTGACCCTGGTTCGCGTGGTGCTGGCACTCCTGATCCTGATCACCCCGCTGCCCTTTTTTCTCGGGGCCTACGGCCCCTGGTACCTGGCCGTGGTGGTCCTCGGGGTTGATTTTCCGCTGGTTTCCCTTATCCTGAAACTGGAATCCGCTGAGCCCCAAAGCGTTTCGGAAACCATGAAAACCCTGATGCTTGTGGGGCTGGTGGCGCTGGCCCTGTGGAGGTTTTGACCATGAAGATCGCGGTGATCTCCGATACCCACGACAACATTCCGGCAGTAAAGGAGGCGTTCCGCCGGATCCAGGACCTGGGCATCCGGCAGGTGTTGCACCTGGGGGATGTCATCGCTCCCTTTGTGGTGCAGTTTCTGCGCGAGGTGTACGATGGCCGGCTGCTCGCCGTCTATGGCAACAACGACGGCGAACGCCTGTTCCTGCGCGATACCTTCCAGAAATTCAACGCCGAGATCCGGGTGCAGCCGGTGGTGCTGGAACTCCACGGTCGCCGGATCCACATGACCCACGAGCCCTTCGCCCCCGAGGCCCTGGCCCAAACCTTTGATGTGGTGCTCTACGGGCATACCCACGAACTGCGGGTGGAAAAACCCGCGCCGGGTCACCTGATCCTGAATCCGGGCGAGGCCTGCGGCTATCTCACGGGCCGCCGCACCTTCGCGGTGCTGGACCTGGAACGCCTGGAGGCGGAGATCGTGGAGTTTTAGCCCATGGCCTGGATCCTGGACCTGGTACTCTCCCTGATCCTCGTGGGCAACTCCCTCGGAGGCCTACGGAAGGGACTGGTGCTCCAGTTTTTCTCCATCCTCGGCATTGTCGCGGGGATCGCCCTCGGCCTGACCTATACCGACCGCCTGTTGCCCCTGCTCGCCTTCCTGCCCAACGACATCCTGGCGGTGAAGCGGGCCCTGATCTTTCTGGCCCTGTTTGTGATCACCGTGGTGGTGGCCAACATTGTGGGCATCACCCTGCGCACCATGCTGCGGGCGTTCCTGCTCAGTCCCCTGGACCGCCTGGGCGGCGCCGTTCTTGCCTTTGTGGAAACCTGGCTTTTGATCGGCGGTGTGTTCGCCTTTTTGCTGCGGCACAACCTCTGGCCGGGAGTGGTGCAGCAAAGCCTCATCGGCACCCTGGCGGCCCGGCACATGGAAACCCTGTTGCAACTTCTCGGGTTTTGAGCCGTATGATTGCAGCCAACCGGCAACCGAGGCGTTAACCAAGGAGCAGAACCCATGGCGAGGAAGATCCGTGTGCTCATCGCAAAGCCCGGCCTGGACGGCCACGACCGTGGGGCCAAGGTGATCGCCCGGGCCCTGCGGGATGCCGGCATGGAGGTCATCTACACCGGTCTCCACCAAACCGCTGAAGCCATCGTGGAAACCGCCCTGCAGGAGGATGTGGATGTCATCGGGCTCTCCATCCTTTCGGGCGCCCACATGACCTATTTCCCCAAGGTGCTGCGGCTGATGCGCGAGAAGGGCCTGGACGATGTGCTGCTCTTCGGCGGCGGCATCATCCCGGAGGAGGACAAGCAGAAGCTCTACGAGATGGGCGTGGGCAAACTCTTCGGGCCGGGTACCCCCACCCAGGAGATCGTGGACTACATCCGCGAATGGTACCGGGAACACCGGGGTGAGGACGCCTGACCTTGGCTGGAATCCCTGAAGATCTGCTGGAACAGGCCGTTCAAGCGGCCCTGGCGGTTCGGGAACGCGCCTATGCACCCTTTTCCGGCTTTCGGGTGGGGGCGGCCGTCGTGGGCGCCTCGGGCCGGGTGTACACCGGGGTGAATGTGGAAAACTCCTCCTATGGCCTCACGATCTGCGCCGAACGGGTGGCCCTCTTCCGGATGGTCACCGAGGGCGAACGAAGGGCCGTGGCCGTGGTGGTGGCCACGGATACGCCGGCCCCGGTGATGCCCTGTGGGGCCTGTCGCCAGGTGCTGTACGAATTTGGGGGACCCGACCTCCAGGTGATCGCCGTTACCCTCCAGGGCGCGCGCCGGGAGGTGCGCCTCGGGGACCTGCTGCCCGCCGGGTTCCGCCTGAACCCCGAAACCCGGCAGCCGGAGGATTGAGCCTCAGGTCGGCGATTCCAGCAGCCGGCGGCGGAGATGATCCAGCAGCGTAAAGGTGCTGCGGGCCTTCACCCGCAAACGGTCGCCGGAAAACAGGTGTCGGTGCACCTCGGTGTGGCCCCGCACCGAAATCCCCAGATACACCAGCCCCACGGGTTTCCGGGGTGTGCCCCCGGTGGGGCCGGCGATGCCCGTCGTGGAGATGCCCACATCGGTGCCCAGTTGCCGGCGGGCGCCCTCGGCCATCTGGGCGGCCACCGGCTCTGAAACCGCCCCTTCCGTGAGCAACACCGCCTGATCCACCCCCAGGATCCGCACCTTGGCCTCGTTGGAATAGGTGACCAGGCTGCCCACCAGGTAATCGGAGCTGCCGTGCAAGTCGGTCAGCGTGCTGGCCACCAGGCCGCCGGTGCAGGATTCCGCCACCGCCAGGGTCCAGCCGCGGCGGCGAAGCAGCCGGCCCACCACATAGGCCAGGCTTTCCCCTTCCTCGCCGTACAGGTCGGTCCCCAATGCCTCGCGCAGGCGTTCCACGATCTCCGGAGGTTCCACCGGCACGGTCAGGTGGATGCCCGAGGCGTTGGCGATGATGGAATAATCGGTGCCCTCCGGGATCACCTGCCGGAGCACCTGCAGGATCTCCGGCTCGGTGTAGCCGAACACATGCAGGGTGCGGTACCGGGGCTGCTTCCCCAGCACGGCCTGCAGGCGTTCGTGCAGGGCCGGCAGCACCGCCCGCACCTCGCGGGGCGGGCCGGGCAGGGCCACAAGGTACCGCCCCGGTGCAGTTTCCCTCAGGAGTCCAGGTGCCAAACCCACCGGGTTGTACAGCACCTCATAGCCCTCGGGGAGCACCGCAAACTCCCGAAAGAGATCCAGGTTATCAAAGCCCGCGCGTTGCAGCCGGGGCAGAATCTTCTGGTAATAGGCCTCATGGAACCGCAGGCGGGTACCGGCCACCTCGGCCAGCACCTGCCGGGTGAGGTCGTCGTGGGTGGGCCCCAGGCCGCCCAGGACCACCACGATTTCCGCCAGTTCCTGGGCCTGCTGGATCTCGGCCCGCAGGGCGTCGGCATCGTCGGGCAGGGTGACCTCCTTAATGGTGGGTACCCCGTACCGGAAGAAGAAGCCGGTAACCAGGGGCACATCCTCGTTCACAAGCCCCCGGAGCAGTTCCGAGCCCGTTGAGATCACCAGGGCCTTCATGGCGATGCCTCCAGGGTGTCGGGAACGGTCTCCCGCGGCCGTTCCCATACCTTTTGCCACCTGCCGTCCCTTTGGATACGCAGGCGTCGCACCTCAATGGTCAGGGCGTCAATGTAAAAGTTGCCGATCACCATCACCTGGCGGCAGCGGTACCGGTTCAGGACCTCGGCAGGCACCCCCAGAAGGTGCAGCACGCTACCCTTTTCGGTGACCACCACCGGTGCGTTCTCCAGGCCGTCCAGGTGTAGGAACCGGGCCGAGGTGTCGCAGGGCTTATCGTGGAGTACCGACCGGAGGTCGGTCAGGGTTCCAATGACCGAGCCCACGGTGGGCTTCAGGGCCAGAAGGCTGAGCAGAATGCCGGCGACGGCGTTCATGGACCTCCTTTCGTGAACGGTAGTTATACGCCGCCCCCGAAGGGGCTGCAACCCGACCTTGCATCCTGTTCGGGTTCGGCATACAATATCCGCCGCCTGTGGGGCCGTAGCTCAGTTGGGAGAGCGTCAGGCTGGCAGTCTGAAGGTCGTGGGTTCGAATCCCACCGGCTCCACTTCTTTCCCCTCCAAACAGGAGTTCCCCCGGTGGCAACCCAGTTCGGCATGGACGATTTTTGCTTCGCCTGTGGTCCGGCCAATCCCATCGGCCTCAAGTTGAAGATTCAGCCCCATCCCGAGGGAGGTGCCGTGGCCCACTTCACGGCGGCACGCGAGTATCAGGGCTACGAGGGCGTGCTCCACGGCGGCATCGCCGCCACCCTGGTGGACGAGGTGATGGTGTGGGCTTCCTTCTTTCAGGGGTTGCCGGTGGTGACCGGTACCCTGACCGTGAAGTACCGGCGCCCGGTGCCCGTGGGAGAACCCCTGGAGATCCGGGGCTGGGTGCTGGAGGCCTCCGGGCGGCGCGTGCGCGCCCGGGCCGAAATCCGGCATCAGGGCCGGGTACTGGTTTCTGCAGAGTCCCTGATGCTCCGGGTACCGGTGGAGCGCCATGATTCTGCTGTTTGACATTGACGGAACCCTGATCCTTTCCGGAGGTGCCGGCCGCCGGGCCTTTGAACGCGCCTTTCGGGAACTCTTCGGCGTGGAACGCGCCATGGAAGGGTATCCGCCCCAGGGCAAAACCGATTATTTGATCGCGGCGGAACTGGTTCAGCGGCACCTGAAACGCGATCCCCGGCCCGGTGAGGTGGAAACCATCATCGCCCACTATGTCCGGTACCTTCCCGAAGAGGTGGCCCGGTCCGAAGGGTACCGTGTGCTGCCCGGGGTGCGGCCCGCCCTGGAAGCCCTGAGCCGACACCCCCGGGTGCTCCTGGGCCTGGCCACGGGCAATGTACGGGAAGGGGCCCGGATCAAACTGGCGCGCGGCGACCTGTACCGCTTCTTTTCCTTCGGCGCCTACGGCGAAACCTTCGTGCGCCGGGAGATCGTACACCAGGCCCGCGAGGAGGGCCTGCGCCGGGCCCGCCGCCTGGGTCTGAACCATCCCCGGGTCATTGTGGTGGGCGATACCCCGCTGGATGTGGCAGCGGCCCGCGAGGCCGACGCCGAAGTGGTGATCGTTCGTACCGGACCCAGCACCGAAGAAGAACTCCGGAACGCCCGGCCCGATCTCCTGGTTTCCACCCTCCAGGATCCGGCCTTCTGGGAGTTCTTGGGCCTGGACCATGACCGCATCCGCCAGCCTTAGGGTTCATCGCAGGGTGGTAGGGCCCCTGGCCACCAACTGCTACCTGGTGGCGGCCGGCCCCTATGCGCTGATCGTGGATCCGGGCGACGACGCCCCGGGCCTTATAACCTGGATGCAGGACCTCGGCGTTCAGGTCGTGGGCATCCTCAACACCCACGCCCACTTTGACCATGTGCTGGCCCTTCGCCCCCTCAAGGAGAGCCTTGGAATCCCCCATGCCCTGCACCACGAGGAGGTACCCGTGCTCCAGCGCCAGCGGGCCTATCTCCTGGAGCACTTCGGCCTGGACCCGGGCGAGATCCCTGCCCCGGAGGTGCTGCTGCAGGACGGCGATGCCGTGTACTGGAGCCACGGCGTGTTCACCGTGGTGCGGAACGGAGAGGTGGTTTGGGGTGAGGCGCCGCCGGCCCACAGCCCGGGGCTCCAGGTGGTTCATACCCCCGGCCACAGCCCCGGCTCGGTGTGTTTCCGGGGGCCGGACTTCGCCCTGGTGGGCGACCTGTTGTTTGAGGGCAGCGTGGGCCGGGCCGACCTCCGGGGGAGCGATCCCGCGGCCCTTCGTCGGTCGCTGCGCCGGATCCTGGAAGATTGGCCTCCGGAAACCCGCATCTATCCGGGCCACGGCCCTGAAACCACCCTGGCCCGGGAGTGTCGCCATAACCCCTTCCTGCTGGAGTGGTTCCCGGACCTCTGCGGCTGATACGGGTTGCCTTTGGTGCTCTGTGCCCCAAAAATCAGGGCCGGAACCGGAGCAAGACCGATGAAACTGCTGGGAAAACGCATTGTGCTGGATCCGGGGCATGGCCAGGGCGCCACGGGCGCCATCGGTCGCGGCGGTACCCTGGAATGCGAGGTGAACATCCGGGTGACCCGTCACCTGCAGGGCTTGCTGCAGCGGGCCGGCGCCACGGTGTGGGTCACCTGGGATGTCCTGGACCACTGGACCCTGGAAAACCGGGCCCATCTGGCGCCCCGCCTGGGGGCCGACCTCTTCGTTTCTGTGCACCACAACGCCACCGAGCCGCCCGATCCCCTGCGCAACCGCATTGAGGTCTATTACCCCTGGGACAACCTGCCTGAGGCCCGCGACCTGGCCTGGTTCATCGGACAGGCGCTGCAGGAGTACTCCGGCTTTTTCCTGGCGCCGCCCATGCCGGCCCGGTACCGGGTGCTGCGGGAAAATGTGCCCTTAAGCGTGCTGCTGGAGCCCGGATACCTGTCAAACCGCGAAGTGGAACGGCTGCTGGCCGACCGGCGGTACCAGCTGGGCGAGGCCGAGGCCATCTTCCAGGGCATCCTCCGGTTCTTTGAGGCCCGCGAGCCCCGGGTGCGGCGGGTGGTGGCGTTCCCGGGCGGGGTTCGGGTACGGCTGGAAGAGCCCGTGGCCGGTGAGGTGGTGGTGTGGCACCACGGGCGGGAGCAGGCTTCCCGCGCCTTGGAGGGCCGTGAAACCCGGGTCTGGGTGCCCTACCGGTTGCCTGCTGGCCGCCATACCCTGCGGGTGGAGGTGCGGCCGGCCCGGGGGCGGAGTGTCAGCCGCGAGGCGCAGGTGCGGGTGGAGCGCCGCGCGGTGCGGGTGCGCAGGCTTCGGCGGATTCAGGGGCCGGGCCTTGCCGCCCTGGAACTGGAGTATTTGGATTACCTCGGCGAACCCGTGCGGCCCGAGGTGCAGGTGCCCGATGGTGTGGAGCATCGCTGGATCGGAACGCGGGCCTGGCTGTTCGTTTTTCGTGCCCTGGAACTCAGGCCCCGTTTTGAAGAAGCCCGGGTGGTATGGGAGCCCGGGCCCGGCTATCGCCTGGCACCCGAGCCCGGCCGGGCGGTACGGCTGGAGGATCCCCGGGGCCGGGGGATTAACGAGGTTCCGGACCTGGATCCTCCCGTTGCCGGTGTACAGGTTTTCCCCGGGTATGTGGGGGTGGCCGAAGAAGCCGGATTGCCGGTTACCCTGCGGTTTCGGAAATACCGGCCCCAGGAACTGAAGGCGCCGGTCCCCGGGGTTATCGTGCTGCAACCCAAGCCGCTGGCCGGAAAACGGGTGGTGGTTCTGCTGATGGATCGGTGCGATGCCTGGCGCACCGGGGTTCGGCTCGCCCGGCAGCAACTGGAAAGGGACTGGGGGGTGGAGATGGTGGTCCTGGAGCCCCATCAGGTGCACCACCACGGCCACCGGCTGGTCAACGAGGTGGAAGCCCTGCAGCCGGATGCCATCGTGCTGCTGGACACCTATTACCGCTGGCCCCGGGGAGTGTATGCTTATTACCGGAGCAAGCCCTCGCGGGCCCTGGCCGACGCCCTGGCCCGGGCCGCGGCAGCGACCGGCTCGCCGCTGACCGCGCGCACCGGATCCAACTACTTCCTGATCCAGGCCAATCCGCCACGGGCCCAGATCAACGGCGTGGTGTCCGCCGCCGACCTGGCAACGCTGCTCACCGAGGGCCTGGTGTCCTTCCTGAGGAGCCAGTCCGGCTGATTTTCGACGGGTTAGGGGACGGAAGGAAACCTTGGCCCGCCCGCCCCGCTTGCGGGGCGGGCGGGCCAAGGGGTTTATCGGGAGGTTAGCGTGGCCTGGGCCTCTTCGGGCAGGGAGCCGTGGGTGAGTTCGTGCAGGTGGACCAGGCGTTTCCACTGGTGGTCCACGAACTGCTGGATGTGCTCAATCTGCTCGTCGGTCAGGTGCTTGAACCGGCCCTGCATCATGAGGTAGTCCCGCACCGGCCGGCCCTCGGGCCAGTAGTTGATGGTCACCCGTTCGCCGTCCTCAATCTCGTACAGCGGGAACACCTTGGTTTCCACGGCCATCCGGGCCACCTTCACCGACATGTCCGAGGGGATCTTCCAGCCCGGCGGACAGGGCGAGAGGATGTGGAAGAACCGCATGCCCACGATGTCTTTGGCCTTGCGGAACTTGCGCACGAAGTCGTCGGGGAAGGCGATGGTGGCCGTGGCCGCATAGGGAATGCGGTGGGCCGCCATGATCTCCATGATGTTCTTCTTGGGGCGGCTCTCCGGATGTTTCACCGGTGTGGTGGTGGTCCAGGCACCGTAGGGGGTGGCACTGGAGCGCTGGATGCCGGTGTTCATGTAGGCCTCGTTGTCGTAGGTCACATAGATGATGTTCTCGTTGCGTTCGGCCGCACCGGAAAGGGCCTGCAGTCCGATGTCAAAGGTGCCGCCGTCGCCGGCCCAGGCCATGACGGTGACATCCTCCTCGCCCTTGACATCCAGGGCGGCCCGGATGCCCGAGGCCGCGATGGCCGCGGTTTCAAAGGCCGTATGCATCAGGGGGATCTTGAGGGCGTGGTTCGGCCAGGCGCCGTCAATGATGGTCCAGCAGCAGGCCGGGATCGTGGCCATCACCCGGTTGCCGAGCCCCTTGAGGGCGAGCCGCATGGCCACTGTGGCTCCACAGCCCTGGCAGGCCAGGTGTCCAGGGTTCAAAAGATCGGTCTGATTGTCAACCTCTTTCCACCACCAGGTCATACTCGCACCCCCTTCCAGAGGATGGGTTCGGCGGGTTCTTCCCGCTGTTTCAGGTCTTCGTAGATCTCCACGATGTCGTTGGGGCGCACATCCCGGCCGCCGAGGCCGGCGATGTAACCGAACACGGGCGGCGCACCGGAATCCCGGTACAGCGCGCTTTTGATTTCGGAGTAGAAGATGCCGGAATGGCCGAAGGAGATGTTGCGGTCGATCACCGCCACCTTCTTGCGGCCCCGCAGGGCGTTGCGGACATCCTCAAAGGGGAAGGGACGGAACAGGCGGATCTTCAGGATGCCCACCTTCTCGCCCTTCTCGCGGAGTTGCGCCACCGTGTACTTGGCCGTGGAGGTCATGCTGCCGGCGGTCACCAGCACATAGTCGGCATCGTCCAGGTAGAAGGCTTCCAGGGTGTCGTAGGCCCGGCCGAAGTACTCCTTGAAGCGCTGCCCTTCTTCCTTGAACACCCGAAGGGCCTCCTCGTGGGCCTTTTGCAGTTTGTAGCGGAACTCCATGTACACATTGGGGTCGGCCAGGCTGCCGATGGCGTGGGGGTGCTCCAGGTTCAGAGCGTTGGGGTTCTCGTAGGGAGGCAGGTAGGCGTCCACGACCTCCTGGGGATACACTTCCACGGGCTCGGAGGTGTGCGACAGGATGAAGGCGTCCAGCACAATCATGGCCGGCACGCGCACCTGCTCGGCCACCTTATAGGCCAGGATCACCGAGTCCAGGGCCTCCTGGTTGGACTCGTTGTAGATCTGCATCCAGCCGGTATCCCGCTGGGACAGGGAGTCGGTTTGCTCGGTCCAGATGGACCATGGCGGGGCCATGGCCCGGTTCACATTGGCCATGACGATGGGCGCGCGGGCACCGGCGGCCCAGTGGAGCATTTCGTGCATCAGGGCCAGGCCCTGGGCCGAAGTGGCGGTGAAGGCCCGGGCGCCGGCCAGCGACGCACCGATGCACCCGGCCATAGCCGAGTGTTCCGATTCCACGGTGATGAACCGGGCCCGGAGCTCGCCGCTCGCCACCATCTCCGACAGGAGCTCCACGATGGTGGTTTGCGGGGTGATCGGATAGGCGGAAATCACCTCCACCCGGGCCAGTTTGGCTCCCACGGAGACGGCGTGGTTGCCCTTGAGAACCGTATAGGTGCTGTTTTCCAGAAGTTTCATGGCCTGCCTCCTCAGAACAGCCGTTCAAATTCCATGGTGATGATGCCGCGCGGGCACTCCTGCGCGCAGATGCCGCAGCCCTTGCAGTAGTCGTAGTCCACCACCGGCTTGTCGTCCACCCACTTGATGGCGTAGTCCGGGCAGAACACATAGCAGTTGCCGCAGCTGTTGCAGTGGCCGCAGGAGAAGCAGCGCAGCGCCTCCTTTACGGCACGGTCCAGGTCGTAGCCCAGCACCTCTTCCTTGAAGTAGTCCTTGATGCGCTCCTCTACGGGAAGTTCGGGCACCTCCACCCGCGGGGCCTTGGGGAAGTACTCGGTCATGATGTACTTGAAGGACACGGTACGGGGCAGTGGTGCGGGCTTGTAGTCTTCCACGCCGTTGAGGTAGGCGTCAATGGCTTCGGCGGCGCGGCGGCCCATGCCCACGGCTTCCACCACGGTGGCCGGGCCGAGCACGGCGTCGCCGCCGGCGTACAGGCCCTTGACCGGCGTGCGGCCGGTTTTCCTGTCGGCCACGAGCCAGCCGTCCTTGTCCAGGGCCTCCTTGGGCAGGAACGAGGTGTCCACATACTCGCCGATGGCGGCCACCACGGCGTCGAACTCCAGGTCGTGTTCGGAGCCTTCCACGGGAACGGGCCGCGGGCGGCCGGAGCGGTCGCGCTCGCCGAGTTGCATCTTCACGCAGGTGAGAATGATTTTGCCGTTTTCCTTGCGGGCGGCCACGGGCTGGGTGAGGAACCGGAACTCAATGCCGTCTTCCAGGGCGCGTTCCACCTCTTCCTTGAGGGCGGGCATCTCCTTCTCGGTGCGGCGGTACAGCACGATGGGCTCGGCGCCGAGCCGGAGCAGGGCCCGGGCCACATCCATGGCCACGTTGCCGCCGCCGATCACGGCCACCTTCTTGCCGGGCGGCGTCAGGTTGCCGTGGTTCACCTCCCACAGGAACTCCAGGCCCGACAGGAAGTGCTCTTCGCCGGGGATGCCCATGTGCCGTTCCTTCATGGCGCCGTGGCCCAGGAACACCGCATCGTACTCCTGGAGCAGTTGTTCCACCGTCACATCCTTGCCCACGGTGGTGCGGTACTTGAACTGCACGCCCATGCGCTCCAGGGCCTGGAACTCGCGGTCCACGATCTTCTTCGGCAACCGGTACTCAGGGATGCCGTAGCGGAGCACGCCCCCGCCCTTTTCTTCCTTTTCGTACACCACCACTGTGTGGCCCCGGCGGCGCAGGTAAAAGGCGGCCGACATGCCGGCCGGGCCGCTGCCCACCACGGCCACGCGCTTGCCGGTTTCCACCTTGGGCGGGATGCCCTTCTTGTCCAGGATGTGGTCGCCCACGAATCGCTCAATCTCGCGGATGGAGATCGGCTGGTCGTACCGGCCGCGGTTGCAGCCGAGTTCGCAGGGGTGGGGACACACGCGGCCGGTGACCGAGGGAATGGGGTTGTGTTCCAGCAGGATCCAGCCGGCCGCGTCCAGGTTGCCGCGGATCAACTGGTCAAAGTACTGGGGAATGAGGGTGTTGGTGGGGCAGGCCTTGATGCAGGGGGCGTACTTGTCTTCGATGACCGGCTTCATGCTGCGCCAGGAGCCGGTTTTGTTGTTCAGGGAGTCGGTGAGGGTGACCGAGGTGTCCGGGATCTCCCCGGCCTTGAACTTCTTGGGGTCCCAGCGGTTGCCGTTGTTGCTCATACCTGTACCTCCGCCGAGAGTTTGGTGCGTTCGTAGGCGTCGCGGGCTGCGGCGGCGTTCTCATCGGGCTTCACCGGGGCTTCTTCGCGGATGACCGCGATCAGGGTTTCCAGGGACGGAGCCCCGAAGGCCCGGGCGAAGGCGCCGAGGATGGCGGTGTTCACGATGGGCGTGGTCTTGGAGCCGAGTTTGTGCTGGATGGCGATGCTGGTGGCGTCCACGGTGGCCACCCGGTACTGTTCGGGAATGCCCAGTTCGTGGGGTTCGGCCGGTGAGTTCACCACCACCCAGCCCCCGGGCTTGAGTCCCTCCAGCACATTGACCGCGGTGATGAGCGTGGGGTCCAGCACGATGATGTGGTCGGGCTCGTAGATGTTGGTGCGCACGAAGAAGCTGCCGGGCTCTCCGACACGCACAAAGGCGGCCACCGGAGCGCCCCGACGTTCTACGCCGAAGTGGGGAAAGGCCTGCACATATTTGCCCTCTTTAAAGAAGGCCTTGGCCAGGATTTCGGAGGCGACCACGCCTCCCTGACCCCCCCGGCCGTGGATCCGGATCTCAATCACAGGTATCACCTCCTGGTATGAGGCTAAAACCCTGCAAGGGTTTGCAAAAAGGTGTGGGCCGCCGACAGGGCGGGCGACACCACGAGTTTCGGATACAGTCCCAGCACGGCGACGGCCAGCGTCGCCAGGGCCAGCGCCAGGTGGATGGATCCCGGTACCCGCACGGGAGCCTGGAGCTTTTCGGCCTGCTCGGGCTTCTCAATGTACATCTGCCGGGCTACATTCAAGTAGTAGAAGAGCGCCACCACGGTGAGCACGGCCCCCAGGAACACGAGGAGCACGAGGCCCGACTGCACCGCCGCCAGGAACACATAGAGTTTGGCCCAGAACCCCATCACGAAGGGGATGCCCCCCAGGCTCAGGAGGAACACCAGCATGTAGAGGCTCAGCAGCGGGTTCCGCTGGGCGTAGCCGTGGAGTTTTTCCAGGGTTTCGCCGCCCTCGTTCTGCCGCACCACCTCGGCGAACAGGAAGGCACCCATGTTGCTCAGCACATAGGACACGAAGTAGAAGAGCACGAAGGCGATGGCCCGTTCGGTACCCGCGGCCACGGCCAGCAGCATGTAGCCGATGTGGGCGATGCCGGAGTACCCGAGGAGTCGCTTCAGGTTGGTTTGGGGCAGGGCCAGCAGGTTGCCGAGGATCATGGTGATGCCGGCGAAGAAGGCCACGGTGACCTTCCAGAAGGGCGCCATATCCTGGAACAGGCTGAGCAGGAACACGAACAGGATGGCGAAGCCGGCGGCCTTGGGCGCCACCGACAGGAAGGCCACGAAGGGCGCCGGCGCCCCCTCGTAGGTGTCGGGCACCCACATGTGGAACGGCACCATGGCCACCTTAAAGCCCACGCCGGCCAGGAAGAGCACGAGCCCCAGGATGGCGAGGGGCTCGGCCTGCGTCAGGCCGCTGGCCAGGTCGCGGAACAGGGTGGAGCCCACCACACCGTACATCAGGGTGACCCCCATGGCCAGCAGGGCCGAGGAGAAGGTGCCGTAGATGAAGAGTTTGAGCCCGGCCTCCACGCTGCGGTCGTCGGCCTTGTCGTAGGCGGCGAGCACATAGAGCGGGATGCTCATCAGTTCAAAGGCCACGAAGAAGAGCACCAGTTCCCGGGCCATCACCACGAGCATCATGCCGAGGAGCGAGGCCAGGAGCAGCAGGTAGTACTCGCCGGCGCGCTTCTCAAACTGCCGGAGGGTGCTGATCGCCCCCAGCGAGGCGATGATGCCCGCCAGGAGGAACACGCCCTTGAGGAAGGCGGTAAAGGAGCTGTGGACCAGGGTGCCGTTCAGGGTGCTGCCGTAATGGGGGGCCCAGAGGTTCACGAAGAAGAGCACCACAAGGCCCGCGATGGTGAGCCAGGCGGGGATCCGTTTGTCGGACACAAACAGATCCACCAGGAACACCAGGAGCATGAGCCCCACGAGGAAAAATTCGGTGTTCAAAAGGGTCCAGTTGAAGTCCATCATGGCAACACTCCTTTGATGGTGGTGAGCAGTTCAACGGCGGCCGCGTTGATGGGACGGAGCAGGAGGAACGGCAGAACCCCCATGATGATGAGCAGGCCGCTCAACACCACGAGCGAGACCCACTCGGGCCCCTGGGCGTCGGGCACATCTTTGTACTTCTCGTTGAAGGGGCCCCAGAAGATGATCTTGAGGGCGCGCAGCACGTACACGGCCGTGAAGAAGGCACCGGCAACGGCAGGGATCAGCCAGTACCACTTGTGGCTCTTCCAGGCACCCAGGAACACCAGGAACTCGGCCACGAAGCCGGCCAGGGCCGGCAATCCGAGGGAGCTCAGGCCGCCGATGGTAAAGAAGGTGGCGATCCCGGGCATGCGCTTGCCGAGCCCGCCCATTTCCAGGATGTTCCGGGTGTGGGTCTTCTCGTACACCAGGCCCACCAGGGCGAACATGAGCCCGGTCATGAACCCGTGGGCCACCATCTGGAAGATGGAGCCGTTGAGCCCGGGCTCCGTGAGGGTGGCGGCGCCCAGCATCACGACGCCCATGTGGGACACCGACGAGTAGGCGATGATGTACTTGAGGTCGGTTTGCCACATGGCCGAGAGCGCACCGTACACGATGTTGATGGTGGCGATGGTACCCACGAGCCAGGCCCACATGAGGGCGCCCTCGGGCATGAGCTGCATGCCCACCCGCACCACGCCGTAGGCGCCGAGTTTCATGAGCACGCCGGCGTGCATCATGGAACCGGCGGCCGGTGCGGCGGCGTGGCCGTCGGGCGACCAGGTGTGCAGCGGCCAGATGCCCGCCAGCACCCCGAAGCCCACATAGATCACCAGGAAGAAGATGCGCTGGAACTCCCTGGGGAAGTGCACGGAACTGAGTTGCAGGAAGTCAAAGGTGTTCTGGGGCAGGAACTGGCCCGAAACCTTGTAGATGGCGAGGATGCCCACCAGGATGAAGGCCGAGCCGAAGAGCAGGTAGAGCGTGAGCTTCATGGCGGAGTACTCTTTGGTACCCACCTTGAGCTCCTGGAACATCCGGCCGAAGACGCCCCGGGGCACGATGTACTTGGTGGACCCCCAGATGCCGATCAGGAGGTACATGGGCAGCACGGCCAATTCGTAAAAGAGGAAGAACAGGAAGAGGTCCAGCGACATGAACACCCCGAACACGCCGGTCACCAGGAGCAGCAGCAGTGCGTAGAACTCCTTGGCCCGCTCGGGCACGGTCCAGGAGGTAAACACCCCGGTAAAGATGATGAAGGCCGTGAGGATGAGCAGGGCCACGCTCATGCCGTCCACGGCCACATGGTACTGAATGCCCAGGGCCGGAATCAGGGGCACAAGTTCCTCAAACTGGAACCCTCCAGCGTGCCAGTTGTAGGTGAACAGCACATAGAGGGAGGCGAGGAGCGAGATGGAGGCGGCGATGGCCGAAAGGACCCGGGGCGCGTAGTAGGAGTTTCGGGGCGTGAACATCACGATCAGAGCCCCGATGAAGGGCGCAGCCAGAATCAAACTCAGTACCGGAAATCCATGCATGGCTTCCTCTCCTTAAAGGGCTCCAAGCAGGAGGATGAGCAAGATGCCCAGGACCACCCCGTACAGGTAGTCCTGCACCTTGCCGTTTTGCAGAGACCGCAGGAGGATGCCGCTCTGCTGGGTGAGCCAGGTGACGAAGTTCACGATGCCGTCCACGATGTAGCGGTCGAACCAGCCGATGAGGAAGGCCAGGCCGTCCACGAGCACCCGGCGGTACAGGAAGTAGGCGATGTCGTCCAGCCAGTACTTCTTCCGGAGCATGATGTACAGCGGCTTCAGGGCGTTCCGGAGGCGTTCGTGGCTCACGGCCTCCTTCTGGTAGATGAGCCAGGCGAAGAAGATACCGGCGAAGGCAAGAACCAGGCTCACCAGGGCCACGGGGGAATGGCCTCCGGCATGGGCCGCGGCCTCGGCGGCTTCGGCCCCGTGGCCGGCCGCAGCGCCGAAGAAGTGCTCAAAGGTGCCCTTGAACAGGAACCCGGCCACGATGGAAAGGATGGCCAGGATCCACATGGGAACGGTCATCACGGGCGGCGACTCGTGGGGATGGCCTTCGGGCTCCTTGTTGCCGAAGAACACCACGAAGATCACCCGGAACATGTAAAAGGCCGTGAGGAACACCGTGACCAGCGCAAACAGGAAGGGGATCGTGAGCCCGCTCTCAAAGAGTTTCACCACGATCTCGTCCTTGGAGTAGTAGCCGGCGAAGGGCGGAATCCCGGCGAGGGCCAGGGTGCCGATGAGGAACACGAGGGCCGTGTGCTTCATCTTGCCAAACAGCCGCCCCATCTTCCAGATGTCGTTGGTATGCATGGCGTGGATTACGCTGCCCGCGCCCAGAAACAGCAGGGCCTTGAAGAAGGCGTGGGTGAACATGTGGAAGTAGCCGGCCATCAGGCTGCCCGCACCCAGGGCGGCCATCATGTACCCGAGCTGCGAGATGGTGGAGTAGGCGAGCACCCGCTTGATGTCCTCCTGCACCAGGGCGATGGTGGCTGCGAAGAAGGCGGTAAAGGAGCCGATGTAGGCGATGAAGAGCATCACCTCTGGAGTATGGGTGTAGATGGGGAACACACGCGACACCAGGTACACACCGGCGGCCACCATGGTGGCGGCGTGGATCAGGGCGGACACCGGGGTCGGGCCCTCCATGGCGTCGGGCAACCAGATGTGCAGCGGGAACTGGGCCGACTTGCCCATGGCGCCGAAGAACACGAGCAGCATGGACAGGCTCAGCACGGCAGCCTGGATTTCCCCGGAAGCGGCCTTATGGAAGAGGTCCGGCAGGAAATAGGAGCCGCCGAAGGCCCACAGGAGCACGAGGCCGATGGCGAACCCCACATCCCCGAACTTGGTGGTCCAGAAGGCCTTGACCGCGGCGTTGGCGGCCGAGGGCTTGTAGTACCAGAAGCCGATCAGCAGGTAGGAGCAGAGGCCCACGAGTTCCCAGAAGGCGTAGATCTGGATCAGGGTGCCGGCGGCCACCAGGTTCAGCATGGAAAAGGCAAACAGCGAATGGTAGGTGAAGTACCGGCCCAGGGAGCCCGGCGGTTCCTCGCTCATGTAGCCCAGGGAGTAGATCTGCACCATGGCTGCCACGAGCGCCACCACGGCCAGCATGATGGCGGCCAGGGGATCCAGGTACAGGCCCACGGTGATGGACGGCGCGTGCTTCAGGGGCATCCACACGGCCTGCCAGGTGTGGGGGCCGGGATCCGCCAGCACGAGTTTGACCACCACCAGCGAGGCCACGAGCGAGGTGAGGATGGCGACGATGGAAAGATACGCCGCCGGTTTCCCGGCGCGCCGCCAGGGGATCACCAGGCCGTTCCAGGCAAAGGACACAAAGGGTGGCAGCAGCACCAAAAGGGTCCACAGTAAAAGGTTGCCGTTCATCGCTCTACCCCTTTAAGAAGTCCATTTCGTCGGCGTTGACCGTTTTGCGGAGGCGGTAAATGAGCACCACGATGGCGAGCCCCACCGCCACCTCGGCCACGGTGATGGTGATGGTGAAGAAGGCAAAGAGTTGCCCGCCGAGGTTGCCATGAAGCCGGGAGAAGGTGACCAGGGCGATGTTGGAGGCGTTCAGCATGAGCTCAATGGCCATGAGGATAGCGATGGCGTTCCGGCGTGTGAGCACGCCGAAGGCGCCGATGGAAAACAGGAGGAAGGCGAGCACCAGATAGTGGGTCAGCATGGTCAATCCTCCTTCCGGGCCAGCACGATGGCCCCGATGATGGCCGCCAGCAGCAACACCGACAGCACCTCAAAGGGCGCCACGAACTGGCGGAAGATGCCGAAGCCGATGCCGAGGTTGATGTTGTCGGGCATGGGCGAGGGGGTCATGGGCAGGTGGCTCTGGAACAGGAAGTAGAGGAA
>JALXEF010000133.1 GCA_027069855.1 Caldifarciminota bacterium | reverse complement strand
ATCCCCTCCTCCACATAGCGCCCGCCCACCCGCCGGGGCGTGGCGCAGGCCGCAAGCAGCACGGCGCCGAAGAGGACAGCCCCCAAAAGGCGTTTTTTACGCACCCAGGTGATCATAGCCGAGGTGCCCCACGGGAATCTCCTGGCCCGACCGGCGTTTCAGCAACACCCCGGGGGCGAACCCGGGCCGCACTTCGCCGATTACGGTCACAGGCACCCGCAGGTTCTCGATCTTGCGGTACTCCTCGGGGCTCAGGGTGAACGCCACCTCCAGTTCTTCGCCGGAGGCCAGGGCGAACTCGGTGGCGTCGGCGTGGGTACGGCGGGTGAATTCCAGAAGGGCCTCGTGCAGAGGCAACTTTTCCTCGTGGACCACGATTTCCACATCGCTCCGCCGGGCCATCCGGTACAGGTCCTTGCCCAGGCCGTCGGTGATGTCAATCGCGGCATGCACCCGGGCCAGTTGCAGGATGTACTCCATGTCCTTGATGCGGGGCCAGGGGTTCCGGAACTTGTCAATCAGGGGATCGGCGATGCTGCTGCCCAGCGAGCGCCGGAGTTCCGGGTTCTGGAGCAGATGGAGTCCGGCCGCCGACCGCCCCAGGTCGCCGGTAACCACCAGGACATCGCCCTCCTGGGCCTGGGACCGCAAAAGCCCCTTACCGGCCTCCACCTCGCCCAGCACCACGATGGTCAGGGCCAGCCGCTCGCCCCGGGTGAGGTTGCCGCCGGAGGGCGAGATGCAGTACTCCTGGTTCAGGTCGCGGAAGCCGTTGTAGATTTCCACCGTGTCGTTCAGGGTCAGCGACGGGGGAACCTCCAGGTTGATGAGGTAGGTCAGCGGTACGGCACCCACCGAGGCCAGGTCGGACAGGGCGAGGGCCAGGGAACGGTGCCCCACATCCCGCAGGTTCAGGAACTCCAGGGTAAAGTGGACCCCTTCGCGGTGGGCGTCAATGGACACCACCATTTCCCTGCCCGGGATCTCTTTAAGGTGTACGCAATCTTCCCCCGGGCCCAGGGGCACCCGCTCGCTCTGCACAAAAAACTTTGCCAAACGCTCGGTCCAGCGATCTTCGTCCATCGGAGCCATGGGACTTAGTATAACCCTTACACCAGGCCCTGTTGGGGCAACAGGTCGATTTCGTCCACGGACACATGGGCCGGCTCGGTGGCCACCTTGACCACCACCCGGGCCACATCCTCGGGGGTCAACATGCGGCGCGGATCCGCCTGCATGCCGATGGTCTCCCAGAGCGGTGTGGCCACCGGGCCGGGGTTCACCAGGATCACCCGGATGCCCCGGCCGCGGACCTCCTCCCGGAGGGCCGTGACCATACCCCGCAGCCCGAACTTGGTGGCACAGTACAGCGACCAGTGGGAAAAGGCCTCCTTGGCGGCGATGGAGCCGATGTACACCAGCGTGGCGCCTGCCCTGAGATGGGGCAGCAGTTCTCGGGTAAGGAGAAAGGGCGCCCGCAGGTTGACGGCCACGAGGTCGTTGAAGTCCTCCAGGCTCAGGCGTTCCAGGGGCCCCACCCGGGCGATGCCGGCGTTGAGCACGGCGATTTGCGGAGGGCCCACGGTGTCCAGCACCTGCCGGGCCAGTTGTGCTACAAAGGCAGGATCCCGGAGGTCGCCGGCCAGCCAGTGGACCGAGGTGCCGTGGGAGGCCAGGTCCCGGGCCAGGGAGGCCAGGAGATCGGCGCTGCGAGCGGTGAGGAACAGCGCGCGGTCGGGCCCGGCGAACGCTCGGGCCAGCGCCCGGCCGATGCCCCTGGAGGCGCCCGTGATCAGCACGCTTTCAGCCAACGCTCTGCCCCTTCAAGCCGATCAGGCTCAGGAATTCCATGCGGGTGTGGAGATTGGTGCGGAACACGCCCAGCATGGCACTGGTCACCATCACATGGTTCTGCTTGCGCACGCCCCGCATCACCGAGCACAGGTGGGTGCCCTCAATCACCACAGCCACGCCCTGGGGTTCCAGGAAGCGCTGCAGGGTTTCGGCGATCTCCACGGTCATCTTCTCCTGAATCTGGAGCCGCCGGGCGTACATGTCCACGATGCGCGGGATCTTGGAAAGGCCGATGATGCGGCCGTTGGGAATGTAAGCCACATGGGCCTTGCCGAAAAAGGGCAGCATGTGGTGCTCGCACAGGGAGTAGTACTCAATGTCCTTGACGATGACCATCTCGTTGTAGTCGGTGTGGAACACGGCATCGCCGATGATCTCCTCCGGGCTTTCGTGGTACCCCACGGTGAGTTCCTGGAACATGCGGAACACGCGCTCGGGGGTCTTGCGAAGCCCCTCCCGTTCGGGGTCTTCGCCGATCTCCTCCAAAAGGGTTCGGATGGCCTGCTGGAAACGCTCGGGATTCACAGGCTTTTCCCTCCGATTTCAAAGAAGTTGTTGCGGGTTTCGCGGACATGCAGCAGGGCCAGGGGCGGCCGAAGCCCCTGAAGCTGCTGCCACAGGTAAAGGGCCAGGTTTTCGGTGGTGGCGGGCCGGTGCCGAAGGGCCGGCACCTCCCGGTCCAGCCATCGGCACTGCAGGGGCTGGAGCACCTGGAGCACGGTGCGGTCCAGCGCGGCCAGGTTCGCCACCCGGCCCAGAGGGTCCAGGGGGCCGTACACGCCCACATACACCAGGTAATCGTGGCCGTGCCCCCGCGGATGGAAGCACTTGCCGAAGAGCCGGCGGTTCTCCTCCTCGCTCAGGTACTCGGAGTGCAGGCGGTGGGCCGCCGAGAACCGGTACCGGCGTCCGAGGAGTGCCTGGTCTCGGCCTTCCTCATCCTCCTCGCCGTAAAAATCGGCAAAGAGGTCTTCGGTTTCGTGGACCCGCACGCGGTACAGCCGGACGCCCTCCGGCAGCAGGGGCCGAACCAGGCGGAAGATGACTCGGGCCAGGTTCTCACTGGTGGGCAGGGTCTCACGGAACTCGGGCAGATCCTCGTTCAGGTTCCGGTGGTCAAATCGTTCCACGACCTGGTTGCCGATGCGTTTGAGTTCGGTAAGGTTCATCACCATGCCGGTTTTGGGGTCCACGGGCCCCTCCACGGTGATTTCCACCACATAGTTGTGGCCGTGGGTGCGGACACAGGCGCCGAAGGCCTCCAGATTCTGCTGGTCGCTCCAGCCGGGCACTTCGTACCGGTGGGCGGCGGAAAAGTAGAAACGACGCGTGATGCGCACCATAGCAGGGGAATTATAACGGAGCAGGCCTTTTGCTGGTTCCCAGGGTTTCAATGGTTTGCATGGTCCGGCTTAGGCTGTAAAATCTGGAAAACCTCAACACAAAAAGGAGGTTTACACCATGAGGCTTTTCGCGGTGCTCCTGGGACTGATGCTGGCTTCTCCCGCACTGCACGCCGGCGACTTCAAGTATGTGGGGGCCAAATCCTGTAAGGTCTGCCACAAGAACAAGAAGTACGGGGACCAGTGGACCAAATGGTTGAACGGTCCCCACGCCAAGGCCTTTGAGTCGCTCAAGACCGACAAGGCCAAGGAAGCGGCGGCCCAGCTGGGCATTGACGATCCCACCAAATCCGAGAAGTGCCTGGTGTGCCACACCACGGGCTTCGGCCAGGGGGGCTACGCCCTGGACGCAAAGCCGGCCCACAACGCCAAGTTTGAGGGTGTAGGCTGCGAGGCCTGCCACGGCCCGGGCTCGGCCTACAAGAAGTTAACCGTGATGAAGAAGATCTCGGCCGGCGAGTACAAGCCCGAGGACTACGGAATGGTGGTGCCTACGGAGCAGACCTGCCTGCAGTGCCACGCCACGGGCAAGGGCTGCCCGTTTGAAAAGGAGTTTGACTTCGCCAAGATGTACCCGCAGATCGCCCACCCGCTGCCGGAGAAGTAAGCGGCGACGGGACGGTTTTACGGCGGCGGGGCGGCGTCCAAGGACGCCGCCCCGCCGCCGTTTTTTCTCTGGAAACCTCTCAGCCGATGGGTGCCGAGGAGCGCACCAGGTC
>JALXEF010000132.1 GCA_027069855.1 Caldifarciminota bacterium | reverse complement strand
AAGCCGCCCGGCTCCTGGGGATCCACCGCAACACCCTGCGCCAGAAGATCAGGGCCTGGGGCCTCAAGCCCCCTTCAGCGTAAAATTAAGGCCGTGAAACGCGCAGCCCTCACGGCGGGGAGGGTGCTGATCACCCTCTTCCTTTTGTTCCTTCTGTTCCAGCGCATTGACCGCAACGCCTTCCTGGAGGCCCTGCGGCACCTGCAGGTGGGCTGGTACGCCCTGGCCGTGCTCGCCTTCCTGGGCACCATGGTCGCCTCGGCCCTGCGCTGGTACGTGCTCCTGAAACCCTTGGATCCCCTGCCCTTCTGGCCGCTCCTGAAGGGGTATCTCGTGGGGCTCTTCGTGGGCAACTACCTGCCCTCCGGTGGCATTGATGTGGTGCGCGGTGTGTATGTGCTGCCCTACACGAACCGCCGGGCGCCGGTGTTCGCCAGCGTGGTGGTGGACCGCATGGTGGGGTTCCTGGCCATCACCACGGTGATCCTGGTGGGCCTCCCCTGGGGCGTGGCTGAGGTGCGGCCGTATCAAACCTGGCTCACACTGTTCTCGGCCGGGGTGCTCTTGGCGGCGGTTCTGCCCCTGGAGCGCCATGTGTACACCTTCGTGGCCCGTTGGCTGCCCCGGATGCCCCTGGGCAACCGCCTGCTGCGGCTCTACGAGCAGTACTACCTGTACCGCACCTTCCCCGGTGCCCTGGCCTACGCCTACGCTCTTTCCTTTTTGATCCTGCTGGGCTTCGGCCTCACCGTGAAGTTCACGGCCCTGGGCCTGGGCAGCCGGGTGCCCCTCGTGGAAACCGTGTTCTTTGTGGCCATCATCAATGTGCTGGCCATGATTCCGGTCACCATCAGCGGCTTCGGCCTGCGGGAAGGCGGCTTCGTGGCCTTCTTCGGCAACCTGGTGGGCGCCGAGCGCGCCCTGGCCCTGTCGCTTCTCTTCTTCGGCGCCTCTCTGATCACGAGCCTCCTCGGTGCCCTCATTCTGCTCTTCGGCGGCACCCCACGAAAACCCATGCCGTAACATTTCCCCATGCGGTGGCTCGCCTGGCTCGGGTTCATCCTGTTCTTCGGCCTCCTGGCCGTGGACGCCTACCTGTACCTGGAGCACTGGCGGCCCCTGCAGCACCGGTACCAGGAACTCCTGGAAAAGCACACGCACCTCTTGGGGCTTTTGCCGGGCGATACCACGGCGACACCGGCTTCCCAGGCCCCCGAACCCCGCGAACCTTCGCTGCTGGAGGGCCTTTCGGCGTCGGCCGACACCGGTCACCGGATCAGCGTGTCCTTCAAAACCCTGGACCTGTTTGCCAAGTGGTCGGACCGGCTCACGAGCGGGGGCACCAAGCTCCTGGAGCAACTGCTCGTGGGGATTCAGCCTTCAAAGGTGCAGCGGGTGACCATCCGCGTGTACCAGGGCCCCTACAAAACGCTTACCCGGAAGCGGCTCCGCACCCTCCGGCAGTGGTTTGTCCGCCGGGGGATTCCGGCCTCCCGGATCCGCACCGAGGCCACCAACCGTCTGCGCAAGTGGCACACCCACATTGAGATCCGCCTCCAGGGCTGAAGTCGGCGTAAAATAACGGCATGGCTTCAAGGTACACCCCCAAAAAGTTGCCGGAAACCTATCGGACCCTGGAAACGCCCCAGGGCACCTATGCCTTTTACGACATGAAAATCCTGGACGACGCCGGCATCACCTGCCTGCGCTCCCTGCCCTATTCCATCCGCGTGCTCCTCGAAAACGCGCTGCGCCACCTGGACGGCTACCTGGTCACCGAAGACCATGTGCTCCACATCGCCCACTGGACCCCGGAACTGGAACAACAGCCCGAAATCCCCTACCTGCCGGCCCGGGTGGTGCTCCAGGATTTCACGGGCGTGCCGGCCGTGGTGGACCTGGCCGCCATGCGCTCGGCCATGGCCCGATACGGGGGCGACCCCAAAAAGATCAACCCGGTGATCCCGGCCGACCTCATCATTGACCACTCGGTGCAGATTGACTTCTTCGGCACGATTTACGCCTTTGAGCGGAATGTGGACCTGGAATACCGCCGCAACAGCGAGCGGTATCAGCTCCTCAAGTGGGCCCAGTCGGCGTTCCGCAATTTCCGCGTGGTTCCCCCGGGCACCGGCATCATCCACCAGGTGAACCTGGAGTATCTGGCCCGGGTGGTGATGACCCGGAACCAGGACGACGGCCCGCCCCTGGCCTTTCCCGACACCCTCGTGGGCACCGACTCCCATACCACCATGATCAACGGCCTGGGCGTGCTCGGCTGGGGCGTGGGCGGCATTGAGGCCGAGGCGGTGCTCCTGGGCCAGCCCTACTACATGCTGCTGCCCGAGGTGGTGGGCGTGCGGCTCGTGGGCGAGCTGCCCGAGGGCGCCACGGCCACCGACCTGGTGCTCACCATCACCGAGTTGCTGCGGAAGGTGGGCGTGGTGGGCAAGTTCGTGGAATACTTCGGCCCCGGCGTGTCGCGCCTCAGCCTGCCCGACCGCGCCACCCTGGCCAACATGGCCCCGGAATACGGCGCCACCATGGGCTTCTTCCCGGTGGACCAGGAAACCCTGCGGTTCCTGGCGCTGACCGGCCGGGAAGACCTGGTGCCCCTGGTGGAGGCCTATACCAAGGCCCAGTTGCTGTTCCGCACCGACGAGGCGCCCGAACCCCGCTACACCCAGGTGGTGGAACTGGATCTCGCCACCGTGGAACCCTCGGTGGCCGGCCCGCGGCGGCCCCAGGACCGCATCTCCCTGGCCAACCTCAAGAGCCGGTTTCTGGAATACCTGGATCGCGAGTATCACCGCCCGGCCCCGGTGCACGAGGAACCCCTGTGGGCCTGGGAGAGCGAGGGCGGCGCCGGCCCGGCCTGGCCGGCATCCGAAGGCCAGCCCACCGGCGCCCGCGTGGTGGTGGGGGAAGACGAAGAGGTGGTGCTCCAGGACGGCAGCGTGGTGATCGCCGCCATCACCAGTTGTACCAACACCTCCAACCCCTCGGTGATGATCGCCGCCGGGCTGGTGGCCAAAAAGGCGGTGGAACGGGGTCTTACGGTGAAACCCTGGGTGAAAACCTCCCTCGCGCCGGGCTCGGGGGTGGTCACCCGGTACCTGGAAAACCTGGGCCTTCTGGACTACCTGGAGGCCCTGCGGTTCCACCTGGCCGGCTACGGCTGTACCACCTGCATCGGCAACTCCGGCCCGCTGCCCAAGCCCGTGGCCCGGGCCATCCAGGAGCGCGACCTCGTGGTGGCCTCGGTGCTCTCCGGCAACCGCAACTTTGAGGGCCGGGTGAACCCCCTGGTACGGGCCAACTACCTGGCTTCCCCTCCCCTCGTGGTAGCCTTTGCCATCGCCGGCCGCGTGGACATTGACCTCACTTCCGAACCCCTGGCCTACGATCCCAACGGCGAGCCGGTGTATCTCCGGGATCTCTGGCCCAGCCAGGAGGAACTGCAGGAGGCCGTGGCCCGGGCCCTGGAGCCCGACCTGTTCCGCGAACGCTACCGCAATGTGTTTGAGGGCGACCACCGCTGGAAAAGCCTGAAGGCTCCCACCGGCGAACTCTACGAGTGGGACCCGAATTCCACCTACATCCAGGAACCGCCCTTCTTCAAGGACCTGCCCCTGGACCCGCCGCCCCTGCAGGACATCCGGGGCGCCCGGGTGCTGGCCCTTCTGGGCGATTCCATTACCACCGACCACATCTCGCCGGCCAGCCCGATCCCGGTGGACTCGCCGGCAGGCAAGTACCTGCTGGAACGGGGCGTGAAACCCGCGGAATTCAACACCTTCGGCTCCCGTCGGGGCAACCACGAGGTGATGATGCGGGGCACCTTCGGCAACATCCGCCTGCGCAACAAACTCGTGCCCGATACCGAGGGCGGCTGGACCCTGTACCTGCCCACCGGCGAAAAGATGACCATCTACGATGCGGCCATGCGGTACAAGGAAGAGGGGATCCCCCTCATTG
>JALXEF010000131.1 GCA_027069855.1 Caldifarciminota bacterium | reverse complement strand
GCCATCCATGTGATCTTTTACGACCGCCGCAACGATCCCAACAACCTGGCCTTTGACCTGTACATCACCCATTCCTACGACGGCGGCCAGACCTGGACGCCCAACGAGCGCATCACCTGGGTTTCCTCCATGCCCATCGGTGGCCGGGCGGGCCTGATCGGCGAGTACATCGGCCTTTCGGTGCGCCACGGCCGCACGCTGGCGGTGTGGACCGACACCCGCAACGGGCACCAGGATGTGTTTGCCGGCATCCCCGATAGCCTTGTGGCCGTGGCCGAGCCCGTGGCCGGAAACGCTGCACAACCCTGGCTTGCCGTTGCCACGCCCGTGTTCCGGAACCTGCTGGTGCTGAAACTCTCCCGGGCCGGGGCCGTGACCGTATGGGACGCCCAGGGCCGCCGCCGGTGGCAGGGATGGCTCTCCCCAGGGGAGCATCGGATTCCCGCCCGGCCCTGGCCGGCCGGCGTGTACTTTGTGAATCATCAGCGGGTGGTGCATCTGCCATGAAGGAACAGGCGCTGGTACTCTGGGAAGACCGGGAATGGGTGAACCTTTATCCCCTCACCCTGTCCCACCCCACCTTTGAACTTCGGGTGGGCATCCTTCGGGTGATGGAGAAATGGCGGGCCTACCTGGAGGCCGAAGAAGCCATTGCCCTGACCCGCGACTATCTCTGGCCCGTGCTTCAGGAGCGGTATCCCTGGCTTACCGATCAGGTGATGGCCGCCGAGTACTGGCTCGTGAACGGCCGGGCCCTGCCCGACCCGGTGCTGCTGGACACCCTCTGGAATCTTCCCCCTAACGGCGGTGTGTTTGAGGGCGAGCATCTGGTGGCGGCCCGGCTCAAACGCAGCGCCTGGCTGCAGTTTCGGCGCGGCACCCCCTTACTGGAACTCGTGGAACACCGGGTGACCCTGAAGGGCGTCCTGTTCACCTATCTGTGGGACTTGATCCACCGTAATGCGCAAGAGATGGAGCGCGACCTCAGCATCGTGCCCTATGCCGAGCAGTACCAACCCCTGGATCCCACCATCAAACTGCTGGGGGGACGGGTGTATGTGGGACACGATGTTCTCGTGGACCCCTATGTGGTGCTGGATGCCCGGGAGGGCCCGATTTTCCTGGGGAACGGGGTTCGGGTGCGGCCCTTTACCTATCTGCAGGGGCCGGTGGCCGTGCTGCAGGGCTCCCTGGTGAAGGCCGGCAGCCGCATCGGCGAAGGTACCACCATCGGGCCCGTGTGCAAGGTGGCAGGCGAGATTGAGGCTTCCATCCTGCAGGGCTACAGCAACAAACAGCACGAGGGTTTCCTCGGCCACAGTTACCTCGGCGAATGGGTGAACCTGGGCGCCGGCACCAACAACAGCGACCTTAAGAACAATTACCGCCCGGTGCGCGTTCAACTGCCCCACGGCACCGTGGATACCGGGCAGGTCTTTGTGGGCCTGATGGCGGGCGACCATGTGAAGGCCGGCATCGACACCATGTTCAACACCGGCACGGTGGTGGGCTTCGGAGCCAATGTGTTTGATGCCGGATTCCCGCCCAAGTTCATCCCCAGTTTTGCCTGGGGCGGCAAGCAGGGCTTTGTACCGTACGACCTGGCGCGCTTCGTAGCCACCGCGCGCCGGGTCATGGCCCGCCGCGAGGTGGAACTCACGGCGGCTTACCAGAACATGATCCACACCCTTTACGAACTCACCCAGCCCGAGCGCCGGAGCGGCGTATAATTGGGCCAGCCCAAAAACCAACGGAGGTTCCGGCATGAAACGCTTGATGTGGACGCTTCTTTTGGGCGTCGGCGTCCTCGGCGCCCAGCAGGTGGTGAGCATCTACGACATCCAGTACACCACCGATCCCTCGGGAGACTCGCCCTATGCGGGGCAAACCGTCACCACCTTCGGCATCGTCACCGCTGTGTTCGGCGACAACCTGGTGTTCATTGAGGAACGGCCGGGCGGTGCCTGGCACGGCATCATGATTTACCGCGGCAACAACACCACGCCGGCCGTGCAGGTGGGCGACAGTTTGCAGGTGACCGGCGAGGTGGCCGAGTACTACAACATGACCGAGATCAACACCTCCTCCGGCTCCATCACTGTGCTGGCCTCGGGGCTCACGCCCCCCGGCCCCACCCTGCTCGCCACCGGCGAGGTGAGCCAGGAGATGTACGAAGGGGTGTTCGTGCGCGTGGAAAACGCCACCTGCACCGAAATGCCCAACCAGTACGGCGAGTGGTATGTGGACGACGGCTCCGGCCCGGTGCAGATTGACGACCTCGGCGTGCCCTATACGCCCCAACTCGGCGCCCGGTACAACATCCAGGGGCCGGTGCGCTTCAGTTACGGCGAGTTTGAGATTGATCCCCGCACCGAAGAGGACATTGAGTACCTGGGCGGGGGCCAGAATATGCCCCCCCAGATCACCAATATCGGCCGGATTCCCGGCACACCGGGCCCCGACGAGGCCGCGGTGGTCTTCGCCGACATCACCGACGAAAGCGCGGTCACGGGCGATGCCCTGTACTACGCCCTGAACAGCCCCACGGGCTTCACCCAGGTGTCCCACGATTCCGTGGTGGGCCACACCTATTACTACACCCTGCCGGGCCAGCCCCTGGGAACCCAGGTGTTCTACTTCCTCTGGGCGCAGGACGATTCCGGAGCCACCACCGTCACCGACACCTTCTCCTACACGGTCATGGAACTGCCGCCCGTGAAGATCAACGAGGTGATGTACGACCTGGCCAACGACGGCAGCCAGGGCCCCGAGCCCTTCGCTGAGTGGATTGAACTGTACAACGCCGGCTCCCAGGATGTGGACCTCTCGGGCTGGATCCTCACCGACATCAACAACCCGGATACCACCTACGAGGGCCGGTTCGTGCTGCCGAGCGGCACCGTGATTCCGGCCGGCGGCTTCGTGGTGCTCACCCACACGGCCGATTCCTTCCTGCTGCACTTCTCGGTGCCCGCCGGGGTGCCGCTGATCTCCTACGGCGTGGGCGACGGCGATTACCTGCGGCTCAGCAACGCCGGCGACGATGTGCACCTTTTCCTGCCCGACGGTACCGAGGTGGACGCCGTGTGGTACGGCTCCGGCGGCCAGATGGGGAGCACCAACGCCGCTCCGGATGTGGACCCCGGCCAGAGCCTGGCCCGGTACCCCGACGGCCACGATACCGATGTGCCGGCGCTGGACTTCCAGGCCGCCGATTCCCTGACCCCCGGCTGGGGCAACTATGTGGCTGTGGCCGAGGGCCAGGACCCCGGCACCGCGCGTTTGACGGTGCAAACCCGCGGGTTCCGGAGCCTGGTGTTCACCCTGCCCCATCGGAGTGCTTACCGTGTGGCGCTGTACGACATCGCCGGTCGTGAGGTGCTGCGGCGACAGGGCGTGGCCCAGGCGGTGCGCCTGACCCCGGCCCTGCCCACCGGCGTGTACCTGTACCGGATAGAGGCCGACGGCCTCCGGGCCCACGGCACCTTTGTTCTTGTGCGATAGCCATGCAGCCCGCAGCCCAACGGCTTCAGCGGTATCGGGCCTGGATGCGGGACCAGGGCGTGGACCTCGCCCTCATCACCCATCTGCCCAACATCCGGTACCTGGCGAACTTTTCGGGCTCGGCGGGGTACCTGCTCGTGCGGCCCCGCCGGGCCTACTTCGTGTCCGACTTTCGGTACCGGGAACAGGCCCACCAGGAGGTGTTCCCCTGGATTGAGGTGCGGATCCCCCGGGAGGTGCTGCGGGAGGTGCTGCGCCTCCTGCGGCCGGGCCGGCGCATCGGCCTGGAGGCCGATCACACCACGCTGCGGTTCTACCGTTTCCTGGAGGGCGCGCTGACCCGCCGGGCCTCGCGGAAACTCGTGCCCCTCTCGGACCAGGTGCTCCACCTGCGCGCCGTCAAAGACGAGCAGGAAATCGCCCGGATCCGCAAGGCCCAGGAGATCACCGACCGCATCTTTCAGGATGTGCTGAACCTGGTGGAACCCGAGCGCATGACCGAACTGGACCTGGCGGCCGAAATGGAGTACCGCATGAAGAAGTACGGCGCCTCCGGCCCCTCCTTTCCCACCATCGTGGCCTCCGGCACCCACACCGCTTTGCCCCATGCCCAGCCGCGGCTGGTGAAGATCGCCCGCAACGCCCCGCTGCTTCTGGACTTCGGCTGCGTGTACCAGGGCTATGCCTCGGACATGACCCGCACCGTGTGGATCGGCTCCCAGGTGGACCCCGAGTTTGAGAAGATTTACCACATCGTGAACGATGCCCGGGCCCGGGCCATTGAGGCGGCCCGCCCCGGCATGAGCACCGCCGATCTGGACGAGGTGGCGCGCGCGTACATCCGCAAAAGGGGGTACGGCGAGGCCTTCGGCCATTCCCTGGGCCACGGCGTGGGCCTGGAGATCCACGAGGCGCCGTGGCTCGCACCCCGGCGAGGCAAACGGCCGGAGCAGTTCATCTCCCGGCTCCAGGTGGGCAATGTGGTCACCATAGAACCCGGCATCTATTTGCCGCATCTCGGCGGCGTGCGCATTGAGGATCTCGTGGTGATTCGCCCCGATGGGGCCGAGGTGCTCACCCGGTCGCCCCGGGAGCTGATCCGTCTGTAAAATTGACGGCCGTATCCGGCGCGTAAAACAAGGAGTGGAGCGATGCCCGAATTCCGAACCGGCATGGCCATCAAGTGGAACGATGAAATCTACCTGGTGCTGGACTATCAACACCAGCACATGGGCCGGGGCGGGGCCACCACCCGGGTGCGGCTCAAGAATGTCCAAACCGGAGCCGTGCGGGAGGTGACCTTCCGCGATTCCGACCGCTTTGAAGAAGTGCGGCTGGAACGCAGGCCCGCCCATTTCTCCTACAGCACCGGCGACCATTACCACTTCTACGACACCGAAACCTACGAGGAAGTGGTGTTCGACCGCTCGCAGATTGAAGAGGCCCTGGGCTACCTCAAGGAGGGCATTGAGGTGAACATCCTGTACGCCGAGGGCCGGCCCATCGGCCTGGAACTGCCCTTCCATGTGGAACTGGAGGTGGTGGAAACCGATCCCGGCCTCAAGGGCGACACGGCCTCCGGCGGTTCCAAACCGGCCAAACTGGAAACCGGCATCGTGGTGCAGGTGCCCCTCTTCGTACAGGTGGGCGACATCGTGCGGGTGGACACCCGCACCGGCAAATACATTGAACGGGTGAAGTAGCCTTGGCACTGAACTTTGAGGAAATCCGCAAACTCATTGAACTCGTGGAAGAGAAGGGCCTGGACGAACTCACGATCCGCGAGGGCGACACCCTGTTGCGGATCGTGCGGAACCGGGGCGTGCCCGTAGCCCAGGTGGCACCGCCGCCACCGCCGCCGACGCCACCGGCGGCGCCCCCCGAGCCGGCCGAGGCTCCGCCTGCCGAAAAGAAGGAAACCGAGCCTCCGGAAAAGCGCGGGCTCGTGGCGGTGCGCTCGCCCATCGTGGGCACCTTTTACCGCCGCCCGGCGCCCGACCAGCCCCCCTATGTGGAGGTGGGTGACATCGTGGAGCCCGGCCAGATCCTCTGCATCGTGGAGGCCATGAAGGTGATGAACGAGATTCCCTCCGAGGTGCGGGGGCGCATCGTGGAAATCCCGGTGGAGGACGCCACGCCGGTGGAATACGGGCAGGTGCTCTTCTGGATTGAACCCCTGGACTGAGCCTAAAGGCCCAGTTCGTCGCGGAGCCGGGCCACGAGTTCGACCTCGGTGGCAAAGGGCAGGGCACCCTGCCGAATCAGGCGGGGATTGGCCAGGCTGGATCCCTTTCGTTGCCACATCAGCGCGGTTTTGCCCGCCTTGAGGGCTTCCCGAAACTGGCGCTCCATGTTGCCGCCCTCATAGACCTCAAAGCCCACCAGCACATCGGCCAGGCAGCCGATCAGGTCGTCGCGCACCATGCCGGCGCCCGGAGTACCCACATCTTCGGGGGCAAAGGGCGTGAGCAGGAGCTTTGGCCCCTTGAGGTGGCGGACCCAGGGGCTTTGCAGCAGGAACAGAATGCCCCGGTCTCCCACCAGGATCACCGGCGCACCATGGGCCACGGCCACCTCGGCGCAGGCCCGGTAGGCCGTGCGGAAGGGGCTTGTGACCACAGCAAGCCGGAGATCCTGGAACACCGCGCTTGCCGCCCGGCGTAGGGCCGCCTCGGCCTCAGGCCGAATAAATCGGGAGTTCAAAAAGGCGATCCGGGGCCGATGGTGCAGGAGGTCCAGAGGGCCGTGGCCGTAAAGCAGGGGCACCCGGTAGGGGAGGGCTTCCAGATCCCGGGGGAACCGGGGATCCTGGCAGGAGAGGATCCAGACTCCCAATTGCCGCAACTGTTGTGCCAGGGCTTCGGTTTTCTGCAGGTGCTCGGATTTCTGGGTTTCCAGGTAGGACACCACCGGGGCCGGCAACCCGAACTCCCTGCGCAGGTTTCCGGTGTTTCCTGGAAGAAGGCTTCGGGTCCCCTTTTCTGCTGCTCCAGCGAGTCCAGAATCTGGGCCACCCGGGCCATTCGCACGCCGGGCAGCGTGTGGAGCGCCAAACACCAGAAGGCCGGGTCCTTCTTCATGGCCACAGCAACACCACGCCCCGATCTCCGGCCACGGCCAGGGTGTCGCCGTTGAGCGCCACCCGCCGCAGGGTTCCCAGATGATCCAGGCCCTTCCAGGGCTGCAGGGGCTGCCACAGGTGCTCCGGACGACGATACTCGTAGGCGGCAAAGGCACTGGCGATCAGCAGGTGGCGGGCGTTCACGGCCAGGTCTTGAACCGGCTGGTGGGCCGGCTCAAAGGGCGTGGGCAGGTAGTGAAAGGCCGTGTCGCCCGGTACCCAGGACACCACCCCCAGGTCGCCCACCACCCAAACGGTGTCCCGGTAGGTTGCGCCGGCCACGCTGACCGTGCCCCGGAGCCAGTTGCGGGGGTCCTGAACCAGGCGCGGCGCCGCGGTATCCGAAGGCTGGTAATACACGCCGTCTTCGGTGAGCACCACCACGCCCCCGCCGGCAGGCAGGATCCGATAGACCTCCACCGGCAGGGCCACCGGTTCGCCCTCCAGGGGACCCCAACCGTGGTCGGTGGCCACCCAGAGGCCCTGCGGGGTGGCGGCCAGGTGGAGGACCTGGAACCCCAGCGCCCTGGGCAGCGAGGGCCAGGCGAAGTGGTCGGCGGTGTAGCGGAGCAGACCCTTGTCGGTGGCCACCCACAGGGTGCCCGCCCGCCACAGAAGGTCCTGCACCTCGCTCAGAGGAAAGTCGGGCCGCGCCCCTGCAAGCATCACCCGGGTATGGGGGTCGCGCCAGTGGTTCAGGGCACTCGGCGTGGCGATCCACCAGTTCCCCTGGGTTGTGGGCACAAGGGCCTGCACCGGGCCGGGCCAGAGCCCGGGGTTTACCGAGTCCAGGGCCGTCAGGGTGCGAGCGTCGTAAATCCACAGCCCCAGGCCTTCGGACCCCGCATACAGGCGGTTCCAGGCCTCCACGAACACGGAAAACCGCACATCCCCCACATCCGGGAACCAGCGCCGCTGCAGGGGGGCGATGTCCTGTACCCGCACATCCTCGGGCGACAGTTGGCCGGCGGGCCCCGACCACCGCACCGTTTCCGGCGGACGCTGGTAATCCACCGGAAACCCCTGGTGGGTGAGCCGCTGGACCACACCGTTGCCGTAGTCCAGCCACAGGTGCTCGGGGTCAATACCCAGGCCCTGCACCGGTCGGTCGGCCCGGAACAAACGCTGGAAATCGGGTTGCCCCGGCAACCAGCGGTACAGGGTTTGGCCCATCACGAAGTACACCACGGCGTGGCCGGGCTCGGCGACCGCAAAGTGCACAGGCTGGGGCGTGATTTTCCGGAACACCACCCGGTGGGTGTTCCCATCGTACAGAAAGACCCCCCCCTCGGTGGCGGCCAGCACCGCCGGGTGATCCACGAAGAGCGCGTGGATGGTGCCAAAGGCCCCGATTTCCAGGGAGCCGGCGAAGAGGGCCAGCAACAGGGCGATCGCGCTCACTTACGATTCTTCAGAGGGTTCCTGGGGAGCCCGAACCTCCCGGAAGGCCCGGGGCAGGTACCGGATCAGGTCCGAGGCAATCAGGCTTTCCTCGCCGAGGTCTAAGGCGGCCAGGTCGCCGGCCAGGCCGTGCAGGAACACGCCCGCCGCGGCGGCCTCCTCCGGCTCCATGCCCTGCCCCAGAAAGGCAGCGATCATGCCGGTCAGCACATCGCCGGTGCCGCCCGAGGCCATGCCCGGGTTGCCGGTGAGGTTCAGGTAGGTGTGGCCGTCCGGGGTGGCGATGATGGTGGGCTTCCCCTTGAGCACCAGGACGCCGCCCAGGTGTTCAACCTGTTCCTCGGCCACAAAGAGCCGGTTTTCGTCCACGGCCCGGGGGTTCATAGCGGCCACCCGGCCCAGCTCGCCCGGATGGGGCGTGAGCACAGGGGGCACCTCCCGCAGGGGCCGATGCTCGGGGTCTTCGTAGAGCAGCACGAAGGCGTCGGCATCAATCACCAGGGGGCCGTGGTACCAGTCCAGGAATTGCTGCAGAAACTCTTTGACCTGCGGGGTTCGGCCCAGGCCGGGGCCCAGAGCCACGGCGTCAAAGGAAATGCCGGTGCGGCGGAGGGTTTCCACAGCCTCGGGCACAATGCGGCCCTCCAGTTCCGGCACCGGCAACTTGATGGCCTCGGTGAGCTTGGTTTCCATCACGGGCATCAGGCTTTCGGGCACGGCCACGTACACCAGGCCGGCGCCCGCGCGCAGGGCCGCCCGGGCGGCCAGCGCGGCGGCCCCGGTAAACCCCCGCGACCCCGCCACCACCAGCACGCGCCCGAAGTCGCCCTTGTTCTCGGGGCCCAGGCGCCAGGGCAGCATCTCGGCCACCTCCGGGGCCTCCAGCACCTCACGATCGCCGAAGGCGCGGATCACCGCCGGGGGAATCCCGATGTCCACGGTGTAAAGGTCGCCGGTGTACAGGACTCCGGGATACAGGAAATGGCCGGTTTTCGGCAGGCCCATGGTGACGGTCAGCGCCGCCACGGCGGCCCCCGGTGCCGCCCGGCCCGTGGCCCCGTTCACCCCCGAAGGAATGTCCACGGCCACCACCACGCCCGGGGAGCGGTTCACGAATTCCAGCGCCTGGCCGTACAGGCCGTGGACCTCATCGCCGGAGAAGCCGGTGCCCAGCACCGCATCCACCACGAGATCGGCCGAGAGCACGGCGCGCTCCAGTTCGGTCAGCCGGTCCTCGGTGATCTCCTCCACGATGCCGCCGGCGCGTTCCAGAAGGTCCAGGTGAAACCGGGCGTCGCCCTGCACCTGGTCGCGCTGGCCCAGCAGGAACACCTGCAGGTCACGGGTGCGGCCCAAAAGGTACCGGGCGGTGACGAAGCCGTCGCCGCCGTTGTTTCCCCGGCCGCTGAGCACCACCACCCGGAGGTCCTCCACCCGGAACCGCGACTGGATCACACCGGCCACGCCCCGGCCGGCGTTTTCCATCAGGATCGTTCCCGGGATGCCCACCTGCTCAATGGTGATCCGGTCAATCTCCCGCATCTCTTGGGGGGTTACGACGATTTGTCCCATGATTCGCCTCCGGCTTGCCAGTGCACGGCCTTGCGGCGCCGGCGTTCAAAGCGCTCCAGCGCCAGGTCCACCAGCCGATCAATGAGCTGGGCATAGGGGAGGCCCGAGGCCTCCCAGAGTTTGGGGTACATGCTGATGGGCGTAAACCCTGGAATGGTGTTCACCTCGTTCACGAAGATCTCGCCGGTTTCGGCGTTCATCAAAAAGTCCACCCGGGCCATGCCCTCCAGGCCCAGGGCCAGAAAGGCCAGGCGGGCCAGGTTCTGCACCCGGGCGGTTTCCTCCGGGTCCAGGGGCGCCGGAATCAACAGGCGGGAGCCGGCCTCCAGGTACTTGGCCTCGTAGTCGTAGAACTCGTGGGCCGGCACGATCTCCCCGGGCACCGACACCTCGGGCGGCGCCGTGCCCAGCACGCTGACCTCAATCTCGCGGGCCGGCTCCACCCCCTGTTCCACCAGCACCCGGGTATCGTACAAAAAGGCTGTTTTCAGGGCCGGCACCAGGTCTTCGGGCCGTTTGACCTTGGTGATGCCCACGCTGGATCCCAGATTCACCGGCTTCACGAACATGGGGAACTCCAAGAACTCCTGGGCCTCGCGGGCGATGTCCTCCAGCGACGCGTCGGTGTCCTCCCGGAACACCAGATAGGGTACCACGGGCACCTGGAACGCCTGCAGCAGGTCTTTGGTCACCGCCTTGTCCATGCCGATGGCCGAGCCCAGCACACCGGCGCCCACATAGGGCACCCCCAGGATCTCCAGGAGCCCCTGCACGGTGCCGTCTTCGCCGAAGGGGCCGTGGAGCAGGGGGAACACCACCGTGGGCCGGCTCTCCGGTTGCGCCAGCCGCCGGTCAAACACCTGCAGCAGTCCCTGGAGCCAGGACACGCCCTCCTGCCAGGCTTCGTCCTCTATGGCCGTAAGGCCCTCGCGGATGGCCTTCTGGAGCCGGGGATCCAGGATCCAGCGGCCGCCGCGGGTGATGCCCACCACCGTGACCTCGTAGCGCTGGGGATCCAGCACCTGGAGCACCGAGCGGGCCGAGGTCAGGCTGACCTCATGCTCGGCGGACCGGCCGCCGCAAAGGATCATCAGGTGCCGTTTAGCGGCCATGCACCAGTTCCTCAAACACCGGTTTGAGCCGACGATAGGTTTCTTCCAGGCCCTCGGGGATCACCTTGGTATCGCCGATCACGGGCATAAAGTTGGTATCGCCCACCCACCGGGGCACGATGTGGACATGTAGATGCTGGTCAAACCCCGCGCCCGCGGCCCGGCCCAGGTTCAGGCCCACATTGAAGCCGTCGGGCTGGAAGGTTCGTTTCAGGGCCTGCACGGCCACGGTGACCAGGTGCCAGAGTTCCTGAGCCTCTTCCGGTGAAAGGTTTTCCAGGAGGGCGGTATGCCGGTACGGTGCCACCATCAGGTGGCCGGAGTTGTAGGGAAAGATGTTGAGCAGCACGAAGGCGGTTTTTCCTCGGTACAGCAGGAAATTCTCGTCGTCCCGGTTTTCCTGGGGTTTCACGCAAAAGATGCAGCCCTCAATCTTCTCAATCTCGCGAATGTAGGCGATCCGCCAGGGCGCCCAGAGCCGCTTCATGCCCTGATTGTACAGCAGGCAGGCGAGGGGCGCCCTTAGGCACTCTTGGGAACAGGCCCCCGTAGTGCAGCCGTCTTCGGAAACAGGCATCATCGGCAAAGATGCAGGCCTTTAGGAGCACCCACACACTGTACTTTTCTTAGAAACCTCCCGCAGAAAAAGGTGGGTTTCATCTAACTCCTTTCCGCCCAACAACTTCCTCCCCCTCAGGGGGAGGATTGAGGTGGGGGTGCTCCGCAGGAGCCGCTTTAGCGGCGATTTTGTAATATCCTCTCAGGGTACGATTGTCGCTACCCTTTACGCCTCACCCCCAGAGAAAGGAGGTTTGCATCTAACCCCTTGCCCTCCAATAACTTCCTCCCCACGGAGGATCGATTATCGCAACTCCTTGGCGCCCAAGAACTTCCTCTCCCCCTCAGGGGCAGATTTACTCCAAGCCATTGCAGCCCAACAACTTCCTCCCCCTCAGGGGGAGGATTGAGGTGGGGGTGAATCACGCCGCAACGGATTTTAATGCGCCCCGAGATCCGCCCCACGGCTCATCCCTTCCTAAAACAAATCTCCGCAGCAGAGATCAAGGGCATCGTTTGCCGTCTCTGCGCGTTCTGCACGATTTCCCGGCCCTTTCCCTTTACCGGACCTTTGGGCGCTCCCGCTGGGCTCTCGGCCCATAAAATAAGAACCGAACTCGTTTTCCCGAGGGATATCGCCGTGGCACAACCCCAAACGGTTCCAGAGGAGGCCCGCACTTATCTGGAAAAGGCCATCGCGGCCTGGCGCATCTTGCAGCCCGATGGTGTGCCTCTGGAGGGTGTGTACACCTTGCTCCAGGCCCGGCAACGCATCCCTTCCCGCCCTCAGGAGGGCCAGGACGATCCCCGCCGCGACCTGGAAGCCCTGCCCGAAGAACGCCGCCGCACTGCCGGGTTGCTGCGTGACCTGGTGTCGCGTCGCAAAGAGCAAAAGGGGAAACCTCGCAAAGAACAAGGGGAGAAGCCTCGCGAAGCCTCTCCCCCACCACCCGTTTCCCTACAAGAAGCCCTGCGTCAGGCTCGCTTCCTGGTGCTGGTGGGCGAGCCGGGTGCGGGTAAGTCCACCACTTTGCAATACCTGGGCCTGGCCTTTGCCTGCGCGGCGCGGCAGGCCCTGGAAACCTCCACTCCGCCCGCACCCTGCGGCCAGGGGAACTTCGGCCCTGCACCTCTGGGCCTGGAAGAACAACGGATCCCTTTCCTGCTTCGCCTGCCCGACCTGAACCCGGAGGAACCGCTGGCCGTAGAAGCCGCGCTGCACCACGAATGGCAGGAATTCACCGGTCACAGTCTGAACGCCGAGACCCTGAACCGCTGGCTGGACGAAGGCCAGCTGCTGGTACTTCTGGATGGACTGGACGAGGTACCCGACAACCTCCGGGAAAAGGTGCGGGAGGCCTTGCTTTCCTTCCGCCTGCGGGCCGAGAAGTGTCGGATCGTGGTGGCCACCCGGCCCGCCGGGTACGCGCCCCTATCCGAGCCCTTCCGGGAATTCACCCTGCAACCCCTGGACCCCGACACCGCCCAGAGCTTTCTGCGCCGCTGGCTGGCCGCTCGGCGGAACCTTGCACCCGATACCACCACGGTGATCACGGACGCCGATGCCGCCTGGCAAATCATCACCGACCGGCCTGCGCTGCAACGCCTCACCCTCACTCCCTTGACCCTGAAGATGCTGGCCGAAGTGGTGGCCGACGAAGACCCTCAGGCTCTGGCCGCAGTTCGCAGCCGGGCTGGCTTGTATGAGCGTTATGTGAACAGCGCATTGTGGAAACGGGCTGTTGCACGGGGCGCGCGGACAGAGGACCTGCCTTGGGCCCTGGCGTTACTGGAAGCCTGGGCCTGGTCCCGCCAGGTGCAGGGCCGGCACACCGAAGCCGACCTGCGCCGCACCTGGGAGGAAACTCAATGGACGCCGCCGGGAAAAGATCGCCCCCGCCCCCTGGTGACCCCGGGG
>JALXEF010000130.1 GCA_027069855.1 Caldifarciminota bacterium | reverse complement strand
CCGCCTCCTGCAACCCCCGCCACTGCACCGAAGGCCAGCTGGCAGACGCCATGAAGGGATTGCACCAGAGCCTTCTCGCCGCCGACGGCTTTGTGCTGGCCACGCCGGTGTACTGGTTCGGCCCCACGGGATGGGTCAAGAACTTCGTGGACCGGCTTACGGCCCTGGAAAATGCGGGCAAACTCCTGGAGGGCAAGGTGGCGGGCGTGCTGGCCTGCGCCGAGGAGGTGGGGGCGGCCCACACCCTGATGCACCTCATGGCCATCTTCAACGACATGGGGCTCCTGATGCCCCCGTATTCTCTGGTGTATCACATCGGACGGGAGCCGGTGGAGCAGGACCCCGAAGCGCTGGAATACGCGTATCGGCTGGGGCGGAACCTGGTGCGGCTGCACCGGCTGGCCGGCAACCGGGCCTGGTGGCCCTTAGATGCGGACGATCTCTGAGAGGCCCCAGCGGCGGAGCCGTTCCATCCCCTGGGGCGAGAAGCCGGCATAGGCTTCGCTTTCCACGAAAGACTGCAGAGCCTGGCGGGCCTGGCCCGGATCGCCCAGGGCCAGCAGCGCCTCCACGGTTCGCAGGATGCCCCGTTCGTCGCTGGCGTTCCAGCGGCGGATCTCGCGGGCGTACTCCAGGGCCTGCAGGGGCTGGCCGGCCTTCAGGGCCTCCTCGGCCAGCCAGTCCAGGGCGGCCACCAGCGGAGGAACCACCCGGGTGTCCATCTCTTCGTCAAAGATGGGGTGGCTCAAATCGGCCAGCAGCCGGCCCCGATGGGCGAGCTCCAGGGCGCGCAGGAAGAACCGCCGGGCCTGGGCGGCGTCGCCCCGGTCCCGGGCCTGGAGTCCCCGCTGGAGCGCGGTTTTGAAGTCCCAGAGGTCCACCCAGATGCGGTCCCACTGCAGGGCCAGAGTGTGCTCGGTGAAGTTCACCACATCGCCCAGGGTTTGCCGTAGCCGCGAGATCACATTGTGGAAACTCCCGCGGATCCGGTCGGGGTCGGCCTCGGGCCAGAGCCCCTCCAGGGCTTCGTCGCGGGTGAGCGGGCGGCGCTCCACCAGCAGCAGGGCCAGCAGGGTTTTTTCCTTCTGAAACCCGACCTCTACCGGATCGCCGTGCCGCAGCACGGTGAGTTCGCCGAACAGGTGGATCCGGTACGCGCTTTCCCGGGCCAGCAGGTGCCGGAGGGCGATATGGAATTCCTCCGGCGCGCGATAGGCCTTGAGGGTTTGCTGCAGGGCCTCGGTGCGGGCCCGGCCCGCCTGGGCCAGGAGCCGTTCGGCGCCGTGCTCAAACCAGGCGAGCTGCTGCAGCAACAGGCCGGCGAAGATCCAGGGTTTCCAGGGCTGGGGGAACACCTGCTCCTGTTCCCAGGCCTCGAGCCGCTCTTCCAGATCTTCGGGAAACAGCGTGCCCTCCCACACGCCGAAGAGGTGCTGCAGGAGTTCCAGGGTGGCCTGCTCCCGGGGCAGGAGATCGCCCTGAAGACGCTGGCATTGCTTCAGGTGGCGGTGGGCCTCCTGCCAGTGGCCCAGGGCGAAGCCGTAAAGGGCCAGGTAGGCGTAGACATCCGGCAGCGTGTAGGGGTACCGATGGAAGGTGGGCAGAAAACTGCGGGCCGTGGCGTACCCCTGTTCCGGATCGGTCCAGAGGTAGAGTTCCAGCAGGCCCAGGGCGGCGTTCAGGCTCACATAGTGGCGGCCGGCGGCCTCGGCCTCCTGCTGGATGGTTTCCAGCAGGTGCCGGGCCTCGTCCCATCGGCCCTGCCAGAGCAGGAGTTCCGCCTGGGCCTGGCGGGCCAGGTGTTGTACCACGGCGTGGGACACCTCCTGGGCCAGGCGGAGCAGCGCCTCGGTGGTTTGCTGCCACAGGTCGTGCAACCCCTCCTCCTCGGCGGCGCTGCGGACATTCTGCAGGGCCAGCGCCTGGTACATCCGGCTGCCGGAGCGGCGCGCCCATTCCAGGGCCACCTGGAAGTACTCCAGGGCCTGCCGGGCCTGCCCCTTTTCCCAGGCGATTTTGCCGAGCTGGGTGGTGATCAGATAGCCGGTGGTGGGCTCCAGTTCCGGCGACTCCAGGGTGGCCTCCAGCACCCGGAGTTTGGACGCATCGCCCCGGCGAAACGCCAGCAGGGCCTGCAGATAATGGGCGGTTTGGCGATGACGTTCGTTGAGCCGATCCTGGTGGGCCAGGAGTTGCCGGAGCCGGGCCTCGGCCTGGTCCAGACGATTGGCCTCCAGGTCGTGGTGGATCAGCGGCAGCAAGGCCTCGGCCAGAACATCGGGAAACCGCTGGATCTCCGGGTCCTCCAGCAGGTTTTCCAGCATGCGCAGCCCCTCCTGGCGGGACCGGGAGAACTGCACCAGTTTGGCGCGGAACACCTCCAGCCGGAGCCGTTCCCGGGGGCCGAGGGAGCCCGGGGTGCTGGTGTACAACACATAGTGGGCCAGTCGCTCGGCGGTTTCGTGGGCCCCCAGGAAGGCCAGTTCCCCCATGATCTGGCGGAGTTTGGGGAACCATACCGGTTTGGGCGGGATCTCGTAGGTGATGAGCATTCGGGCCACCAGGAAGGGGTCCGGCCGGGGCAGGGTCATCAGGGTTTCCATGAGCCAGGCCAGCAATTCCTGGCGTTCGTCCGGCTGGATCTGCTGGGCCACCACCCGTTGCATCAGGGGATGGAAAAAGGCCACGCCCTGGTCCTGGGGCAGGAGCAGACCGTGGGCGATGAGGGAGGCCAGGCCGGCCATGCGGTGGTGGTGTTTCAGGGTTTCCACCACGCTGTGGGGGGTGACCGTGCCCAGCAGGGCGAAAACCCGAAGGGTTTGCTTTTCCTGCTCCGAAAGGGCCTGGTATCGGCTCTGGATCAGGTGATGGATGCTGGGGTGTTCGGTGAAGATCTCCCCCAGGTAGCCCCGATAGTGCCAGGTGTCGCCGCGGCGTTCCAGCAGGTTGCGGCTCAAACTCAGCCGCAGGGCCTCCTCAATGAAAAAGGGGATGCCGCGGGTGTTCTCGTAGAGGTCCCGGAGGAAGCGCTCCGGCGGTTCGGCTTCCAGAACGCGGCCGAGCAGATTGCGAACCTGGTCCCGGGTGAGGGGTTCCAGGTGTTGAACCCGCCAGGCATCGGTGGGCAGCAGGGCCTGGAGGGGTGCCAGGCGGGCGGTCATGTGGTCGCGGGTGGTGAACAGGAAGAGCACGGGTTGGCGCACCACGGTTTGCACCAGCCGGAACAGGTGGTTCAGGGAGGTGTCGTCCAGCACATGGAGGTCGTCCAGGTGGAACACCAGGGGGCGGCGATCGGAAACGATGCGCAGGGCTTCTCCGGGGTCGGTGGGTTTGGAGCGGCGGGTTTTGTAAAAGGGCACGCATTGCCGCAGGATGTGGTGGGCCAGGGTTTCCCAGCCGGGTTCGGTCACCTGGATCTGCAGGACGGCCAGTCGCCGCAGTTGTTGCAGGGAGCGCAGGAATTCGTTGATCAGCCGGGTTTTGCCGATGCCCAGGGGGCCCAGGATGAACACCGCACGACCCTGGTTCTGGGTGATGGTGCGGTCCAGGTCGGTTTGGAGCATCTGGAGATCGGATTCGCGGCCGACGAAGGGAAGGGGAGAGGCGAGGGGCATGGAACCGCTCCTTTTCGTGGGGAGGGATGGCGGAGAGGGTGGGATTCGAACCCACGGTCCCGGGGCTACCGGGACTACGGCTTAGCAAGCCGCCGCCTTCGACCGCTCGGCCACCTCTCCGGGGTTCAAAAAATATACAGCCTGGCCGCGGAACGCTCCAGGCCCCGGCCTCCAGGCGTTGGGCTTTGTGGGAACCCGTGGATTGCCGGGTTTTCAGAACACGGTTCTCGGGTACCGGGCTGAAGAAATGGGGGAGTTGCCCGGGGCCCGGTGAAGGACCGAGGTGTTCCATGTGGTGGCTAAGAGAAAGGACCACCCCCTCCCCACGGCGGAGGTCCCGGCACGGCCGAAGGGTGCGTCCTGGATTTCCGACCATCCTCCTGCACCCAGGAGCCTACGGGCATTTTCTGGACCACCGGACAACTCCCCTGGATATTTGCGCATGTGCCTATTCTGCCGGGAGCGCTCACAGGGGGCTCACAGAGGCGAAATCCATTGGGGCCCAAAGGGATGGATTTTAGGTGGCTGTTAGCCGAGCCGGTGGACCTGCTGGCGGAGTGCCCGCAGGGTTTGCACCTCGGGCTGGCGGCTCAGGAACCGGCGCGCCTGATCCGGACTGGACAGGCTCCGGGCCAGCGTTTGGACATGGCGCCAGGCCTGCTGGAGGTAGGTACGGGCCCGGGGATCCTGGGCGAACACCAGGGTTTCGGCCCGCAGGGCGTCCAGTTGCAGCCGGGCCGTGCCCGAGGGGATGGGGCCCTCCAGATCCTGAAACCAGTGGGGAAAGCGCTGAAGCGCCTCCCGGTGCCGGCCGCGGGCGTTCAGGTACCGGATCCACAGGAGATCCACGGCGTCCCGGAACGGGAGGTTTCGGCCCAGGTGTTCCTGTTCCAGGTGGTGGAGGAGTCGGCGGGCCTCCTCCAGTTGTCCCTGCCGGATCAGGAGTTCCACCCGATACAGGCGCGCCCGCATTTCCAGGTCGTTCACGCCGCGGGCCTCCAGTTTCCGGATCAAACGGGTGAACCCCTCCAGGGCCCGGGTCGCGTAGCCCCGGCGGGCCTGCACCCACAGGATTTCCACCTGGAGGTTGGCCAGAAGGTAAAAGGCCTCCAGGGACCGGGCCAGGGTCAGCGCCTCCAGGAGCCGGGGAATGCCCTCCTCCCACAGGGCCAGGTCGGTGTACACGAAGCCCTCCTCGGCCTTCCATACCACCGCATTGTAGGGGTCTCCCACCTGCTGGCACACATGGGCGGCGCGGCGGTAGTAGTGCAGGGCGCGCCCCATGTTGCCCCAGGCGCGGAACACATTGCCGATCATCCCCAGGCCGATGCCCACCGATTCCCGGTGGCCCAGCCGGTTATAGATCCGGAGGGCGCCGACATAGTGCCGGAGGGCCAGGGCGTACTGGTGCTGCCGCTGGTACACCATGCCCAGGTTGCCCAGGATGCGGGCCAGCAGCCGGGGATCGCCGGATTCCTGGGCGTGCACCAGGGCCTGTTTCCACAGGTCCAGGGCCCGGCCCACCTCGTCCCGGTACCAGGCCGTAAGGCCCAGGCTCTCCAGTGCCTGGGCCGTGTACTCCGGAAGCCGGAGCAGGCCGGCCTGGCGATGGAGTTCCTGGCCCAGGTTCCAGGCCTCTTCGTACCGCCCCAGGTGGCAGAGCAGGCGGCTGGACCATCGGAGAAGTGCAAACCGATTCTGGGGATCGTCTATTCCCTGAAGGTCTTCGGCCAGGCTCAGGGCCTCGCGGAGCAGGGTGGGCAAAGCCTCTACGCTGTTCACCGGGGGAAGCCACCCCTGCAGGTTGAGGTGGGTGCGCAGGGTTTCCACGAGGGCAGGGTCGGAACGGGCCAGGCGCACGGCCTGCCGGAGGCGTTGTAGGGCCGAAATCGGAGCCCCCTGGCGGAAGAGGCCCTGGGCCTCCTCCAGGAGATCCTGCAGGGCCTGTTCGTACTGCCCCACGGCCAGCAGGTGTCCGATTCGTTGAGCCCGGCCGGCCGGGTCGTCGCGGGAGGCCAGCACCCGAAGCACCCGCCGGTGGAGCTCCAGGCGGTGCTCCTGTTTCAGGGTGCCCAGGAGGTACCGGCGGAGCGGCGTGGAGGGCAGGTAAAAGGTGCCGAGGCCGTCGGAGCGGAGCAGGCGGCGAACCGCCAGCCGGTGCATTAGGGCCGTGGCCTTTACAGGGGCAAAGCCGGTGAGGGCCTCCACCACCTCGGAGTCCAGGGCACCTTCCAGCAGGGAGATCTTCCGGAGGAACCGCCGTTCGTCGGCGGGCAGGGCCGCCAGGATCTCCTCCGCCGGGTTGGTGTTCTCCTTCAGGTTCTCCAGGGTTTCCGGACCGCGGAGGGTGTACAGCACCCACAGGCAGTGGAGCCGATGGGTGGACGGCTTCTGAAGGAACCACGCCAGCACCCGGGACAGGTCCAGGCCGGGGAAAAGCGCGCCCAGCACGGAGGGGCTCAGGGACTCCCGGAGATCCGGCAGTTTTTGAAGGGAAACCTTTGAGCGCAGAGCCGGCTCGGGCAGGTGGGCCGAGGTGACGACCACCGAAAAGTTCTCAGGCTCCTGGATCAGGTGTTTCAGCACATGGCGGCTTTCCGGAGGCCAGGCCTGGAACTCGGGAACCAGGAGCAGCAGCGGCTGGCCGGCGCACCGGGATGCCACGGCCTCGGTCAACCAGCGCCGGGCCTCGGTCATGGTTTGAAAAACCGGGAAGTCCGTCCCCGGGGTGCCGTCGGCGGTGCCCCGCAGCGCATCAAAGTGGGCCAGGGCGTCCAGCAGGGCCCCGTAGGGATGAAACCGGGCCCGTTCCAGACAGGCCCGGAGGAGAGGAAACCCCAGGCGTGCCCAGTTCTGCAGCAGAATGTCCAGCACGAGGTCCCGGTCCAGAGCCGACCCGCCGGTAATCCAGAGCACCGTGGCGCGACGGCCCAGGGCCCGGGCCCAGGAGCCCAGCCAGGGTTCCCAGAACCGCTGCCAGGGGTTGGGTTCGGGTAGGTCGGCAAGCCAGTGCCAGGTATCCTCCGGCAGGCTGTAGAGGTGTTCCAGAAGCTGGGGGATCAGCACCTCCGGGGCCGGGAGCGCCCGCAGCGGCAGGGCTACGAGGCGGCCCTGGAGCCGGATCAGGGTGTTCTGCCAGGTGAAGTGGGCTTGGTTCCAGCGATGGTGGAGCCGGGCCAGCCAGGCCTCCGGAGGCCCATCGGGCGGTTGGGGCGAGAGCAGGCCCAGCAGGGGCCCGCCCAGGAGGAACCCCTGGCTGCCCTCGGGAAGCCAGGCGGCCAGGCGCCGGGCTACCATCTGCAGGAAACGCTGAACCTCGGAGGGAGGGATGCCCTGCAGTGCTGGTACCGCCCCGGAGAGATCCAGCAGGGCCAGGAATCCCCGGGATCCCTGCAGGGCTTGGCGTAGAAAAGGGATCCAGGACGCCCGCATGCGATTCCCTTCCCGCCGATATTGTACGGCGTCCTTTCAAAGGGAGATGACCCGGAAACCGCCCGCAGGGGAGGGGACGCCCGGCGCCCGACCGCCCCGGGGTGCCGGTGGGCGGCCGGAGGGGAAGCCGGGACCCGAGCCTTGCCCCGTTTTTTCCCCTGCGCCGGGCGTCGTCGGGCTGGTGAGCGGCTGGCCGAGGACTGACGGAGCCGCTGACGGAGGTCGTTTCTCGCCGAAGTCCGCACATGGCCCTGCCGTGGCTTTTGACAAAACCCCTGCCGAAGACCGTGCCGACGGGTTTTCCCCGAAGGAACGGTGCCTTCACGGTCCGGGCTGTGGCTGAAGTCCTCTCAAGTTGAGAAGGGGGTCTCAGAAAGGAACTCACCCTGCGACCCGGTGGGCGCCATGCTGTACCCTCTTAAGGTACAAAAACGGAGGAGAACCCATGCGACCGGAGTATCCCGAGCGGGAAGAGCATCCGGTGGTGGAAGAGAGCGTGTTTACGCTCGCCGAGGCCGCCAAAAAGGCCCCGAAGCTGGAGGGCGTGCCCACGGGCATTGAAGGGCTGGACGACCTGTTCTTCTTTGCCACCCTGAAGAAGGGCAAACCGGTCAAGCAAACCCTGGGCGGCATCCCCCGCTACGGCGTGTTCAACATCACCGGCATCGCGGATACCGGCAAAAGCCTGATGGTGGAACAGTACGCGGTGTACCAGGCCGGCCGGGGCGAGCGCGTAGCCTTCCTCACCGTGGAATCCCCGGCCGCCTTCGTGGCCGCGGGCATGAAGGCCCGGGCCCAGGCCCTGGGCGTGCCCGAGGAGGCCGTGGACGAGAACATCGTGCTCATTGATGTGGCGTCCCACCGCGTGCTGCGCGACGACATCGTGAGCCTGTTGAACACCCTGGCCTATACCATCCGCACCTACAAGGTGAAGCACACCATTGTGGACTCAGTGACCGGCCTGTATGAAGCCCGGGAGATGCTGGCCCGCTCGGTGGTGCGCCAGGTGTTCAACTTCCTGAAGAAGTGGTACCAGACCGGCCTGCTGGTTTCCCAGAAGCGCTCGGGCCACGAGCAGATCACCGCCGAGGCCGCCGGCGGCTATGCCGTGGCCCATATCGTGGACGGCACCTTTGTGCTGACCAAGGAAACGATTGACTCCCAGTACAAGGAGCGGATGTACGGCCTGCCGCTCGGCGAGGTCGTGCGGCTCTTCCGGATTGACGGGTGCCGGTTGTCCGGCCACGACACCAGCACCCACCTTCTGGAGATCACCGAGCTGGGCCTCGTGAAGATCGGCCCCACACTGGCCGAACTCCGGCGGCGCAGCCAGGCGCGCTGATCCCAACGCCGTCGGGACCGGGATTTCCGGGGCGGGCTCTCCGGCGCGGCGGCGCGAGGTTTTGCGCCGAACTACGGCCTGGAGGATTTCCGGAGCAGGGCCCGGGCGGCCTGCAGCGCCGGATCTTGAAGGGCCGTGGGCCGAAGTTTCAGGTAAACGGCCCGTTTTTCGTTGACCACCGGCCCGGTATCCGTGGAGTCCACCCACACAAAGAGCAGCGGAATCCCCTGATAGCCGGAGATCTGGGTGTTCCGCCGCAGGTAAAAGGTGTTGTAGGTGGTGCAGGGGTGCCCCAGGATCTTTTCCTGGCCGATTTTCTCAAACAGGGCTCCCTCGGCCGGGGGCTCGCCGGTGGCGAGCGAGTTCCAGAGTTTGAAATGGAGGAACCGTTCCACGAAGGCCCAGCCGATGCTGAGGGGCAGGGTGTCGCCGTTGACGATCTGGTAGCCGCCTGTGGGGGTGACCACCCGCAGGGAGTCCACCACAGAGCCGTCCCTCAGGGTATCGTGGATGTGCACGAGCAGGACTGCACCCGAATCCACCACGGCCAGGGTTTCGGTCCCGCGCCGGGTGCCGGTCACCCGGTAATGCACCTCAAAGGACCGAAGGGCCAGGGGATAGGGGGGAAGCGGCGGGCCCGCCGCCCCGGCGGCGGGCCCTCCGGTGGCCAGCAACAGCAGGCTCAACAGGGTTCCGATCACGCCTTGCTCCCCTTCTTTTTCCGGTTCCGGGCCCGTTTGGCGGCGCCGGAACGCTCGGGTTTCAGCACCAGGTCACCATCCTCCACATCCACCACCACCCGGTCGCCGGGCTTCACCTCGCCCTTCAGGATCATCTCCGACAACCGGTTCTCAATCTCCCGCTGGATCACCCGCTTCAGCGGCCGGGCGCCCATCAGCGGGTCAAAGCCCTTCCGCACGAGCCACTCCTTGGCCCGCTGGGTGAGTTCCAGTTCAATGTTCTGGTCCTTCAGCCGCCGGTTCAAGTAGTTGATCAGGATGTCCACGATGTCCAGGATCTGGTACCACTTGAGCGGGTGGAACACCACGATCTCGTCGATCCGGTTCAGGAACTCGGGCCGGAAGCTGGCCTTCACCACCTCCAGTACCTTCTGCTTGGTTTCCTCAAAGGCCCGGTCGAACTCCTCTTCCAGGTTCTTCAGTTCCTGCTCCAGTTGCTTGCGCTGCTTCTCGTATTCCTCCCTGGAGATCTCGCCGCGGCTGTACTTCACCTCCAGTTCCTGGAATCGCTGGTGCAGGGCCTCAAAGCGCGGGTTGTACACATTCATCAGGTTGGTGAGGTACTGGCTGCCCAGATTGGAGGTCATGATGATCACGGTGTTGCGGAAGGACACGGTGCGGCCCTGGGAATCCGTGAGCCGGCCGTCGTCCAGCACCTGCAGGAACAGGTCAAACACCCGCGGATGGGCCTTTTCAATCTCATCCAGCAGGATCACGGAGTAGGGCTTGCGCCGGACCGCCTCGGTGAGTTTGCCGCCCTCCTCGTAGCCCACATAGCCGGGCGGGGCGCCGATGAGCTTGGCCACCGAGTGCTCTTCCTTGAACTCGGACATATCCAGGCGGATCAGGGCGTCTTCGTCGCCGAAGAGGAACTCCGCGAGCGTCTTGGCCAGCTCGGTTTTGCCCACACCCGTGGGGCCGAGGAACAGGAAGGAACCCAACGGCCTGCGGGGGTCCGAGATGCCGGCCCGGGCCCGGCGGATGGCCTCGCTCACGGCACGCACGGCCTCGTCCTGGCCCACCACGCGCCGGTGCAGGTACTCCTCCATCTTCAGGAGCCGCTCACGCTCCTCCTGCAGCATCTTGGCCACCGGGATGCCGGTCCACTCGGACACCACCTCGGCCACATCGTCGGCCGTCACCACGATCTCCTCGGCCTTTTTCTCTTCCTTTTCCTGCTTCTGGGCCTGGATGATCTGCTTCTTGACCTCCTTGAGGCGGTCCGAGAGCCGCTCAAACTCCTCCAGATCGCCCCGCTCCTCGGCCTCCTTGATGCGCCGCTCCAGGTCCTCGGCCTCCTTCTTCAACTCCTCCAGCCGGGAGACCGCTTTGGGGGCTTTGGCCGAGAGTTTCTCCAGTTGCTTCCGGAGCGCTTCAATTTCCTTCTGGAGTTTCTTGACCTCGTCCTCGCGGCCCTCCTCCTGGCGCTGTTTGAGTTCCTCCTCCAGCCGGCGGATCTTCTGCTGGAGTTCCAGCGCCTCCAAAGGAGGCATGGAGGCCTTGAGTTTCTTGCGGGCCGCCGCCTGGTCCAGGGCGTCAATGGCCTTGTCGGGCAGGTGGCGGTCCTGCACGTACCGGTGGGTGAGGTTCACGGCCGCCTCCAGGGCGCCGTCGGAGATCCGCACGCCGTGGTGCTTCTCATACTTGGGCCGGAGCCCACGCAGGATCTCCAGGGTGACCTCGGGCGTGGGTTCCTCCACCCACACGGGCTGGAACCGGCGCTCCAGGGCCGAGTCCTTTTCAATGTACTTGCGGTACTCGTCGGGCGTGGTGGCGCCGATCACCTGGAACTCGCCCCGGGCCAGGGCGGGCTTCAGCAGGTTGGCCGCGTCCATGGCTCCCTCGGCGCGGCCGGCGCCCACCACATTGTGGATCTCGTCGATGAACAGGATGGTGTTGCCGTCGCGCTTGACCTCTTCCAGGATGCTCTTGAGGCGTTCCTCAAAGTCGCCCCGGTACCGGGTGCCGGCCACGAGCGCGCCCATATCCAGCTGCAGGATGCGTTTGTTCTTGAGGGTGTCGGGCACGGCGCCCTCGGCGATCCGCTGGGCCAGGCCTTCCACGATGGCGGTTTTGCCCACGCCGGCGTCGCCCACCAGCACCGGGTTGTTCTTCTGGCGCCGGGTCAGGATCTCTACCACTTGGGCGATCTCCTTTTCCCGGCCGATGACGGGGTCCAGCTTGCCCTCGCGGGCGAGCTGGGTCAGGTCAATGGTGAACCGCTCCAGGGCGGATTTTTCTTCTTCGGCCATTTCGGAAACCATGTGGTCTTTCCTCGGCATGGCTGCACCTCCTGCCCGTTCCAGGGCGCTCAGGATCTGGGTGAGATAGTGGCCGCCGATGGTGTTGGGCGAGGCCTGCAGGGCCTCCACGATGTGGGTGATGGTGATGCCGTCGGTGGCTCGGGTGGCGGCCTTGTCCAGCACCTTTTCCAGGAACACCGAGTACCGGGGCTCCTGGCTGCGGCGCAGGAGGTCCAGGGCCAGCCGACGGATCACCCGGGCGGGGTCGATGCCGGAGTCGTACAGGTGGGTAAGCGCCTGCCGGAGCTTGTCTTCCAGGTCGGCCATTTCGTAGATGAGGCGGTTCGCCTGCTCCTCGTTCAGGCCTTCGCGGGCGGCAAGATCGCGGAGCCGGTTCACAAGCGTCCGGGGGATTTCGATCATCTCTTCCCGCAGCACCCAGTCGCCGCGGGCCGTGGCGGGCTCAAAGAACTCCTCCAGGAGCGAGCCGAACTCGCCGCCGAAGAACTCCTCAATCAGGGAACGGGGGCGGCTGCGGCGCACCCACCGGCGCACGCGGATCTGGGCCATATCCCGTTCGCGTTCGCCGCGGGCGTAGCGCTCAAAGTAGGATTCCAGGTGCTCAAACAGCACCCCCAGAGCCGCCTCAATCGCCCGGCCGCTGAACAGCCCCTGCCAGGTTTCCCGGCGTTCCTGGATCGCCTGGCGGTAAGAATCCACCGACTGATCCAGCTGGCCGTAGAAGTTCTCCAGGGCCTTGCGGAGCTGTTCCTCCACGGCCTCGGGGGCGATGCCGCGCTTCTCCAGCCAGCGGCGGAAGGGGTTGCGGTCCTTGAGTTCAAACAGGGCCAGCAGCAGGTGGTCGGTATCGGTCACCGACTCCTGCCGATCCCGGGCGATCTTCTGGGCCAGGTTCAGGAGTTTCTGGCTCTGTTCCGTGAATTTGCGGTTTTTCCGGGTCATTGGTCACCTCCTTGGGCGCGGCCCTGCGGCTTGGACAGCACGCCCCGGGCCTCCAGCTGCAGGCGGAGGCCCTTCAGCAGGGCCGCGGGATTTTGGACGGGCTCTTCCAGCCCCTCCAGGAGTTCCTCCACGGGCACGCCGTAGATCTTGAGGCCGCGCAGGCGTTCCTGCAGCATGAGCCGGTTCGTGGGGAACTTCAGGCCGCGGATCCGCTGCAGCACCTTGATGGGCCATTCCACGCCCAGCGCCTCGGAGGCCTGCTCCAGGAGTTCGGCGAGGAACGGGATCTGCTCGTTGCCGCGCTTGATCTCCTCGTAGGCCCATTTGGCGAGGCCCCCGGCCGTGTGGGCCTTGATGGTTTTGTCGGCGAGTTCCTGCCGCAGCTTCTGCTTCACCAGGTCCACATCGGCGCGCAGCATGTTCCGCACGGTCTGGCGCGTGATCCCGATGAACTCGGCGATCTCGTCCTCGGTCTTCAGGAGTTCGTTGGCCAGAACCACGGCGTAGGCCGCCTCAATCAGGCTGGGCACCCAGGTGAGGTTCCGGTACTCAAACAGGGCCCGGGGCCCACCGATGAGGTCCAGGGCCTTCAAAAACACCCGCAAAGCCAAACCGTCGATGTTGACCTGCTGGATTTCCTGCTCGTTCAGGATCATGGTTTGCCCTCCTGTTTGGTGTGTCAATGGATGCGACGCAATTATATCAGAAAATCTGATAAGCCGCAAGGGTGAGAATCGCAAGGCCCTTGGGGGCGAGGGCCGGAAGGACCGGGAAACGGGCGGGTTCCGGCTGAAGTGGGGTGATGCACCGTTTTGGAAGCATCCCGGCGGAGGGAACCGTCCTCATGGGCCGGGGAGCAGGGGCAACAGGTTCAAGGTCGTTTTCAGCAGCAGGGCCACCAGGACCGAATAGGTGAAATTGATCATGGTGCCGGCCAGGAAGTACAGGGAGTCCCGGCGCATGTCCTCCCGCCGCACGATCGCCTTTGCGGCAAAGATGAGGCCCAGGGCCGTATAGGCCTCGGCCAGCACAAAGGCCACCACCAGCAAGTTCTCGCATTTCCCCACGAGGAACCCCACATCCACCCCTTGTTGCCTGCGCTCTCCACAGCGCGTCCTGTCTTTGTGGGAGGCCAGGGAGATCAACCCGAACACCACCTTCCCGCTGGTGGCGAGCAGGAACGCCGTGAACCCTATGACCACCAGGACCCGGATGACCAAATCCACGATGTCCCTCCTGCCTTACCTGCTCCCCTGCA
>JALXEF010000129.1 GCA_027069855.1 Caldifarciminota bacterium | reverse complement strand
GAGGGGGCGTCGTCCGGGGGGTGGCTTTTTTTTTGACCCGTGGAGGCCGGCGGCGGAGCCAGGAGAGCCGGGGGATCTTCAGGCGGGGCCAGTGCCACCGGCGCTGGGGCCACAGGGGCACGGCCGTAAGGCCGGAAAGGAACAGCAGCACCACGGTACCGCCGAACAGGCCCAGGAACCGGCGCAGGTACCAGGCCAGATGGCCCTGGAGCACGCCGGTGAGCTCGGCTTCCCCCTGCCACAGGGGCCAGAGGGCCAGCAAAAAGAAGAACCCCAGCCAGGCCAGGGCGCCCTTCCAGGCGAAGGCGGCCATCCGGGGGGTGGGCATCAGGGCCAGAACGGCCAGATACAGGATGCCCACGAGCGAGGTGCCCAGGCCCCAGTGATAGAGGAGCCAGCGGGCGGTCCGCAGCCCCAGGGTTCCCACCCATCGGCCTCCCAGAAGGCCCAGGCCGCCGGCCAGGCTCAGGAGGAGCAGGAGGGCCAGGGTCAGGAGGGCCAGCCGAAGGGCCGCCCGCCACGGGCGGGCCAGGGGGGTACGGGCGAGCCAGATCAGCAGGGCGAAAAAGGCCAGTGCCCCAAGAAAAATCAGCGCTTCTCCCATCCGGTCAATTATACTTGGCGCCCTGCAGGGGCTCAAGGAAACGGGTAGGCTGACAGTCGTGGTTTTCCGGTTCACAACCCGGATTCCGGCGAACCAGGACCTTTGGCCCAAAGAAAAGGCTTCCAAACAATCCAGTGGGGCATGAAACCGCCGGGGGACGATCCCGGAGGGCTGGGCCGAGAACCACGATCCTCCATCCGGGCCGTTTTGGGGATCCAAGGGATTCCGCCGGGGTGCCTCGCTTCCCCTGAAAACTCCACAGCCTCCACTGACCGCCGGAAGCACCCATATCCTTAAGGGGGTTGTGGATAAACGCGGTTAAGGGTAAAATTGGTGCAATACCCGTGCGTGAAATACTTAACCATGATTACGCCGAACCAGATGGACGAGATCTTTGAGGCCCTGGAGCGCCAGATCCAGGAAGAGGGCGGGGCGCCGGTGTCCCTTGTGGTCATCGGCGGTACGGCGCTGGCCGTGCTGGGGCGCTTTGTGCGTACGGCCACCAAGGATGTGGATGTGCTGGGAGAAGCGGTTGAGCGAGAGGGTGCCCTTGAAATCCGTAAATTGGAGCGGTTTCCACCCTATCTGGAGCGGGCCGTTCAAAAAGTCGCACGGGATTTCGGCCTGCCCGAGAACTGGATGAACCTGGGGCCCGCAGCGCAACTGGACCTGGGGTTGCCCGAGGGGTTTCAACGGCGGATGGTTCGCAAAACCTACGGGTCCCATCTCGTGCTCTACTTCGCCGGCCGCGAGGATTTGATCCATCTGAAGATCTTTGCCGCTGTGGACCGGGACGACTATCATGTGCAGGACCTCTTCGCCCTTCAACCCACGCCGGAGGAACTGTTCCGCGCTGCCCGATGGGTGCTTTCGCAGGATGTGTCGCCCGAGTTTCGTCTTTTGCTTGAAGGCTTTTTAAGGAGCCACGGCCATGGAAACCTCGTTGAGAGACTTTAAAGGGCGGTTCACCGAGGCGCTGGTCTCGCTCCTCTGGAAACAATGGGAGAAGTTGGGGCTCGCCGCCTGGACTTCGGAGGAGGTTGCCTGGAAGTGGCCGGTGGACCTGGAGGCCCTTGTGTTTGCAACCACCCTTGTGAAGGAGGAGGACCAGCGCTTGTACCACGGGATGCAGGTGTGGCTCGCCCACTATCGCCGCCTGCTCCACACCGCCCGGTTGAAGCGGATCTGGAGGCGCTACCGGGAGTATGCAGCGCAGATGAACCTCCCGGTTCCGGAGCACGAAGAAGTTCCCGGGGCATCGTTTCGGGCAGAGCCGGCGAGGGTCAGAGAGATTCTCGGCCCACCCCATTGGGAAGATCCCTCTCTGGTCTGGCTGAAACTCCGTGCCCTGCTGGGCGCGGGGGTGCGGTCGGATGCAGCGGTCTATTTCCTTTACCACAACCTCGGAACCACCTTCTCCATCGCCCGGGAAATGTTTGTGGACCAGAAGAGTGTTCACGAGGTGCTGCGGCTCTGGGAATGGGGCGGATGGGTCCGGCGGTTCGGCCAGCGGCGGGGATACACGGTTTCCCCCGGATTGCGGGCCTGCCTTCAGGAGCCTCTGGGGCTCCGTGAACTTCCCCCGTATATGAACACGGCCAGGGTGATGCTTGGAATGCTCCTGGTAAAGGGCCTTGTGCAGAGGTTTCTGGAGCAACCGGACGAGTATCTTTTGTCGTCCTATTTGCGGGAGGTTACGCCCTTGCTGCGGGAGGCCTGGGAAGGGGCCGGTGTTCCCCTGCCCGACCCGCTGGCCCACCCCGGAAAGGCGTATGCCCCGGTGTTCCTGCACGCCCTGCTGGAACTCTTTCGGCGGATCGGGCGGACGGCCGGGCCGCAGCGGACGGAGGCAGGGTTCCATCGGGTCACCAGAAAAGGAGGAACCGGCGTGAGCTTCACGGAACGAGACATGTACGAGGCGGCCTATCGGGTGCTCCGCCGGCGGTATCCCGCCCATGAGGGCTGGAAAATCGTGCCCCAGTTTGAGGGGGTGGGGTACCGGCCGGACTTTGTAGTGGAGCGCCTCGACTCCCGGGGAACCCTTCACCGGGTCATTGCGGAGGTAAAGGCGGAATGCAGGATCACCCGGGCCCACCTCCGCCAGCTCAACGCCTATACCCGCGCCCTGGCAGGGGGAGGAGCCGTAATTGACGCCAAAATCCTGATCGTTCCCGCAGGTGCCGACACCTCCGCTGTACCCAACGACATCCAGGTAATCTACCTGAGAGGATTCCGCTGTGAGGATTAACCGTTGGAAATCGTGGTAAAATCCCGGAATATAGATGTTTCCTGTAAGGATGGATCGAAGCCCAAGGTTCCTTTAAAATTTCTGTTGGTAGCGAGAGCGGCTATGCTTGTTAAGGTATGAACACGCGGGGAGGGTGTGAGCCCATGAGGGTGCAGACGAGAATCGGATACGCCCTGAGCGCTTTGAAATCAAATCTGCGACGGGAATCTGTGGCCAGACAGTAGATGGAGGAGTGGGAACTGGAAAAATGGAATTAAGCAGAGAGACCAGAGATAAGAAAATGGAAAACAGTCCGGTTTCTGAAGAAGATTTTAAAGAATTTTTGCTTGTAGAGTTTCAACAATGTTTTGAACATATGCGGCACTACGATAATTCAAGAATTGCGCTAATGAAATTTTTAATGTCGTTTTATTCAATCCTCCCGCCGTTAATCTACGGAACTTTTAATATCTTTTATCATCAATTAACCAACTTTTTCTTCTATCTTTATTTGTTCCTGCTTGTTGTTTTTCTCTTTGGCTTTTTGATGTTAGGGATGTTGATCCAGAACAGAAAATACTTCGTCCGAGTTGCAAGACAAGTCAACACGATCCGAAGATATTTTTGGAATAAAAGAGACATTATATCAAATTTACCTTTGGATAGCTCAAAGCCGAGAGCGCACCATCACGAAAGCGTTCATCTATGGTCTATCTACACGATACTTTCGTTAAATTCACTGGTGTTCGGTGCAGCATGGTTTTTCCTTTCCCTTCAGAAATCTTTCCTGAAAAACGTGGCTTTCGGACTTTTCTTATTGGGTGTTGTGACGGGGGCTGCATTTCAAGTTTGGTACACTTTTCGGACATTAAGAGAGGATGAGGAGATTGAAAAAGAAGAAGGAACGGAGGGATTGCTATGAGTAAGTTGATAATGGTCGTGTGGGATGTGCAGCACGGCAATGCCATATATATGAGAACACCCAACGGCACCAACATAATGTTTGACATCGGAACTGGGAGCTATGCCGAGGGAAAGGAGTTCAGTCCCCTCAAATATTTAAAATCGAAATTGGGCACAGACTTTACCCTTGATTATTTGGTGATATCGCATCCACATGCAGACCACATCAGTGATATAAAAAACATGTTTGAAGAAAATTTGAAGCCACGGGTTCTGAGTAGACCCAAGGGAATAGACGAGGGTTTTATAAGAAGTAGTAACAAATCAGAAGATTCTGATTTGATCAAGTTGTATTTAGAATTAGACAAAACTTATACCGCGCCAGTTCCAGAGCATATAAATCCTCATTATCCTCAAAATAATGGGGGAGTGGAAATCCAGATCTTTTTTCA
>JALXEF010000128.1 GCA_027069855.1 Caldifarciminota bacterium | reverse complement strand
GAGGGCTCTGGAGGGTGAAGGTGTTGGTCGTGGATTTGAGGAGGAGGCCGAAGTTCTGGAGGGTGCTGGAGGAGTCGATGGTTCGGAGGGTGCTTTTTTGGAGTTCAAAGGTGGCGCCGGGGTGGTTGATGAGGGTGGAGGCGGAGTCCAGGGTGAGGGTACCGGTGGTCTGGGTGAAGGTGCCATAGTTGTGGAGGGTGCCGGAGAAGGTGCGGTCGTAGTATCTTTCTGTGAAGAAGAGGCGACCGTAGCTGAGCCACTGAGAGCCGGATCCGAGGGAGAGGTTGGAGGTCCAGCGGGTGGAGTCGATGGAGGTGGTGAGGGTGATGGAGTCGGCGGTGGAGACGAGGCCCCCTTCCAGGAAGAGGGTGCCGGGCCCGGAGATGCGGGTGGTGTCGGAGAGATAGGCGTTGTTCAGGCGGAGGGTGGCGTTGTGGTTCACATGGGCCGGGCCGTTGAGGGAGCCGTAGATATAGAGGGTGCCTTCCTGGACGATGAGGGAGCCGGGAGGAGCCTGTTGCAGGCGGAGGGAGCTCCACAGGGTGAAGATGTTGGGAGAGGATTTGAGGAGGAGGCCGGAGTTCTGGAGGGTGCTGGAGGGATCCCGAGCCTGGAGGCTGCCGAGTTGGAGTTCAAAGGTGGCACCGGGGTGGTTGATGAGGGTGGAGGCGGAGTCCAGGATAAGGGTGCCGGTGGTCTGGGTGAAGGTGCCATAGTTGTGGAGGATGCCGGAGAAGGTGAGGCGGTAGGGGGAGTAGCTTTCTGCGTACACCAGGTGGCCGTAGTTGAACCACCGGGAGCCGGAGCCGAGAGAAAAGTTGGAGAACCAGAGAGCAGAGTCGATGGAGGTGGTGAGGGTGATGGAGTCGGCGGTGGAGACGAGGCCCCCTTCCAGGAAGAGGGTGCCGGAGCCGGAGATGCGGGTGGTGGCAGAGAGATAGGTGTTTTTCAGGCGAAGGGTAGCGTTGTTGTCCACATGGGCCGGGCCGTTGAGGGAGCCGTAGAGGTAGAGGGTGCCTTCATGGACGAGGAGGGATCCGGGAGGGGCCTGCTGGAGGCGGAGGGGGTTCCACAGGGTGAAGGTGTTGGTTGTGGATTTGAGGAGGAGACCGGAGTTCTGGAGGGTGCTGGAGGGATCCCGAGTCTGGAGGCTGCCGAGTTGGAGTTCAAAGGTGGCGCCGGGGTGGTTGATGAGGGTGGAGGCGGAGTCCAGGATGAGGGTGCCGGTGGTCTGGGTGAAGGTGCCGTAGTTGTGGAGGGTACCGGAGAAGGTGCGAGTGTAGTAACCTTCGGCGTACACGAGATGGCCGTGGTTCTCCACGACCTCGTGGACCGTGAGGTTGCCGCGCCACACCAGGGTTGCGCCCTCCTGGATAATCAGGCGCTGGAGTTCCACATCGCTTTCCAGGATGACGGAATCGCCGGGCTGGAGCACGACGGTGTCGGCCGGTCCGGGGAAGGGGGGTGTGCCGTTACACACCACCTGGCCCCAGTTGTTGGCCACGAGGTTGTACTGATTCTGGTTGCCGCAGGTGCCCACGACACAGGTCTGGTGCCAGTAGTGGCCGCAGGCACCGTACCAGTGCCACACCCCGGCGTGCAAGATACCTCCCGCGAAGAGAATGAGAAGGGACCCTACCCGCCAGATCTTCATAGGAAACCTCCCTGTTCTTACGCCCCTGGTTCGCTACGGTAAAAATTTATAGCCTGTGGGATTTCTGCAGCAAGACAAAACGGGCGGGGCCGCCGCGTACGCGGCGGCCCCGCCCGAAGTTTTGGAAATTCCGAAACTTTACCGCACCAGGATCAGCCGCTGGTGTGCCCGATGGTCGCCCTGACGGAGTTCCACGAAGTACACGCCGGCAGGAACCTTCCGGCCGTGTCGGTCGGTGGCATTCCAGGTGAGGGAGTGGACGCCGGGTTCGACGGTGCGCTGGAGCAGCGTGGCCACCTGGCGGCCGCTGATATCGTACACCGCGATCGTCACCGGGGCCTTTTCGGGCACGCTGAAGGAGATCCGGGCCACATCGCGGGTGGGGTTGGGCCGTACCGAGCGCAGCGCGAAGGGATACCGGATGCTCTCGCCCTCGGCCACGGCCACCGGTGTACGGGTTTCATCGGCGAACCGTACGAAGTAGCCCACCAGGTAGTCGTAGGGGTCACCCTGCACCAGCTCAAAGAGCACACTGGCGCCCATGAAGTTGGGCCAGAAGGCCAGGCCTCCGGCTGTGGCATCGCTTTCGGCCGGCGGCGGCTGAATGCTGATACCGGTGTAGCTGTGGGTGGCGAGACTCCACTGGTAAATGGTGTTGGCTACGCCGTACTGGTTGGTTTCCTGGGTTGCGAACCAGATGTAGGGGACCCCTTCGTCCACGGATCCCGGATCGTAGGCGGCCCCGTAAACCGCATAGGTGTTGGAATAGGTGCCGAGGGTGGTACCATTCCGATCAAACTCGTAAATCGGCCCGTTGAAGTTGGCGGTGTAGAAGTGATCGTTCTCCGGGTTCCAGGCCAGAGCGCGGTTCGGATTCTCCGGACCCGGGAAGGAGCCGTCCAGCACCAGACCGCCGGCAAAGAGGTGCCACTCGTCTACCACATTGGAAGAGCTGGCATAGAAGTGGCCGTTGCCGTAGCCGACCTCGGGCCAGGTGCCGTCGTAGGCCAGGTCGCGCCAGCCCCAGGTGTTGGTGTTATCGGGCTGGTACCAGAAGTGGCCGGTGAAGGTGCCGGTGGCGTCAAACTCATAAACATAGTGGGGCGGATCCGAGGAGCCGTCGGCGCCGGTGCCGGTGACATAGAAGTGGGTGCCGTCAAACTCCACACCCAGCAGCATGTTGTCGCCCACCTGGTCCTGCAGGTTCACCGGGCCGAAGATGACATCGCCCAGCTGCAGGGCGGTCCACACCATCACCTGCAGGGTGTCGTTGTTGGGACGCTCGTCGGCCAGGTCAATCCACGCGGTGATCTGATAGTAACGATTGGGCAGCGGACCCCACTGGAAGAAGGGCACCTCCAGGGTTTCGCCGGGTTGCAGCGCGGTCACAGGCTGGTGGGCGCTGATGATCGTGGTTCCGCTGAGGGTGTCCACGATTTCCACATACACATTGAAGTCTTCAGGGTTCTGGCCGTTGTTCCGTACGGTGACCACCAAGTCCTGGGGATTCGGAAGGGTGGGACCCTGAGGCCGGATATCCACGACGCCCACTTCGTGTTCGTACACATGGTGCCAGAACATGATGACGGTGCTGTCGGTCACGATGTGGTTCGGCGGGTTGCCGTCGGCCACATACTGCAGATAGCAGCCCTCGGAACCGTCACCCTTCTGGATCCCGATGGTGGAGCTGTTGGTGTACGCCGGGTCCATGCTCAGGAACTGCATCTTGATGACACCGTTCGGGAACAGGATGATCTCGTAGGTGTTGCCCACGCTGGCACCGAAGTGGGGTACATCCACCCAGGCGAAGACCGCGTATTGCGGGGTTCCCAGGTAGTAGACCTGGCCCGCGGAGGAGGGGTTCAGGTCGTCCCAGTAGCCGATGAAGTTCTCAATATCGGCGACGGGCAGGGGTTGGTTGGAGTAGGAGGTGGTGGTGGAGGTCTCCAGGAAGCCGTTGGAACACACATTGATCTCCTCAATCATCTGGTCGTAGAAGGGGAACGGGAAGGGGAGCGTCACGGTGGTGTAGGAATCGTCGCTCAAGGGCAGGGGGGTGCCGGGCGTAGGGTCTATCCACTGGAAGGCCAGGGCCGGGTCACCCGGGAGATCCTGGCTGGAAGCGCCCACATAGTTGCAGGGGTCCGGGCCCAGCGTGGCAGAACCCGGGAGCGGTACCGAGATCGTATCTGCCACCACGACAGTGGCAGTAGTGGTGTCGTTGTTCGGGCGTTCGTCGCCGGCAAGGCTCACATAGGCCACGGCTGTAAAGTGGCCGGTGTCGGGCGGGACGAAGTCCGGGCTGAAGACCACGGTGTCCCGGGCACCGGCCGCCAGGGCGACGCCGGTAACCGTGGCGGAGTACACCGGGTTCTGGGCAGGGTCCAGGATCTCAAAGGTTACATCAAAGGTTTCGTCGTACTGCCCGAGGTTTGCCACCAGCGCAGCAGGTGTCGCCGTTTCGTTGATGAACAGGAAGTGGGGCTCCAGGATAGACATGGCGGCCACATCGTGCTCCGGCGGCGGTGCATACAGGAAGTCCATGATCCAGGCCACGAGGGAATCCAGGGGTGCCCGGGCGCTGAGGCCTCCGAGTTCAAAGGAGTTGCCTACGGTGCGCCAGGTCCCCTGGTCGTAGGCCACGCCGCAGAAGTAGTTGACATCCGGGTTCTGCAGGTACCCTTCGGCCGTGCCTCCATAGGGAGGATTGGCGTCGGGGGTTAGCCGGTCGATCCAGTTGTTTTCGCCGCCGTAGGCCCAGGAGTTGCCGGCTACCTGGGGGATCAGAGCATTGGCCGCACCTTCCACGGTATAGAGATCGCCGGAGCCGTCCTCGGCCGAGGCCACGCCCGTCCAGGGCAGCAGGTCCCAGGCACCCTGGCCGGGGTCAAAGCCCCACAGGTCGCCGCCCTCAATGTACAGGCGACCGCCTGCCTGCAGGTACTGCTCAATCTGGGCGCCCTGTTCCGGTGTGATCCGGGTGTTGTTGCTGAAGATGCCGCAGAACACCCATACGGTGCTGTACTGGGACAGGGTGTCAAACACCAGGTAATCGGGGCTCGTGGTGTACCGGCCGGCGTAGCCCAGGCCCATGAGCTTTTGGTCAATGACACCACCGCTGCCCGGCGTCGGGTCTAGGTCTACGATCAGGTAGTCGGTTCCGATCACCCGTACATAGAACACAGATTGGACGGTGTCGTTGCCCGGGTTATCGTCGGCCAGGTCGTGATACGCCACGGCCAGGTAGGCGCCGGCCTCGGTGGGGGTCCAGTCGGTAAAGGTAAGGTCAATGGTACCGGCCGAGTCCAGGGTTACGCTGCTATAGGTGTCGGTGTACACCAGGGAGTCGTTGTGGTAGATTTCAAAGTAGGCGTTGAAGGTTTCGGTATTGGAGCCTACATTGCGGAACCGGGCAGTAGGGGTCACCGCCACATTGGCCGGGATTTCGCCGGTGGGCGCCAGGATGGCCTGAGTCCAGATGTCATGGTCGGGCAACTGATAGGGCTCCACGATGGCCCGGATGTCCCAGTTGTAGTCCAGGCCGAAGCTCTGGAGCTCGTCCCAGGGGATGCCGTCGGCATACACCCAGTCGCCCTTGCCGTCCACCGCCGGGCCGGCATCCACCGCAATGGGGTATTCTCCGGCGTTGTGGGTGATCTCTACCGCCACCCAGAGGTCCTGGGTGGGATCGATGGGCACCGAGTTCGTGAGGGGGATCAGGTACCATCCCTGGCCGGTGACCGTGTAGGGTTCGGTGGTCAGGGTGTCTGCAGGAGGGAAGCCTGCACCGTACAGGACCGCGCGGCCCGAATGGGTACCCGACTCATAGTGGTAAAAGAGAACCGCGGTTACCGCGTATCCCGCATAGTTTCCCAGTTCGTCGGGGGTGAGTTTGATGGCCGCCTGATAGGTGCCGCCGTTGGTCAAACCAATGGCGTTGTTGGCTACGGTGTTCGGATCGTCAAAGTGCAGGGTGTCCCCAGGATTCCGAAGGCCGTGGAAGGTCCAGCGGATGGGCGGACCGGACACACGTTTATGAGCTTCAGAGGCGGTTCCGAGGTTTCCGTGGCTATGGGGGAGAGGAGCTTTGACGGCTACCGGGGCAGGTGTTTTCCACGGGTTTTGTGGAACCCCTTTTCCCGGCGCAACATCGGCAGGGTTTGAGGAGGCCCAGGCCCAGCCCAGGAGCAGGGCCAGTGCCACACCCATACCTTTACGCCACATTGCCACCTCCTTTTTTGAACGCCTCGGAGATAGAGGTCGGCCTAATTTTTGCTGAAAATGCGTTGGGTGTCAACCGGACGGGCCTGAAGGTTCTGCAAGAGGGCTTGTGGGCCATGCACCATATTCTTTTGTGCCGGCTACCAGGACTTTTCCAGCCCCTCCAGGGGCCGAACCCCGGTTGGAAGCGGTAGGAATTTCCCTACGACGCTTGATATAGGCGGCACAGGCGAAGGCTATCGCTGAAGCGACTCCTGCGGAGCACCCCCACCTCAATCCTCCCCCGAGGAGGAAGTTTCTGGGCGGCAATGGGTTAGAGTAAATCGGCCCCTGAGAAGGAGAGGAAGTTGTTGGAGGGCAGGGGGTAGCGTCAAATCCCGGGCTCTAAATCGTCCCCGCCCCTGGCGGGCAGGGAGGGGGTTCAGCCCGCAGGGCTGCAAAGTGTAGGAGCGGCTTCAGCCGCGACAACCCCATCTTCCCTCCACCACCGCGGGCCAGAACCCAGATCGTCCTCACCTCCAGCGAGGGCCTCGGACATTGGGGACCAGGACCGCCCCGTATAATCGTGGGAGCCTGCAACACAAAGGCGGCTCCGCCCGTCTTCGGCGGTGAAATGGTGTTCAAGGGAGCAGAAACCGTGCGACCGGTTCGGTTTTGGGAAGGCAAACGGGTGTACCTCCGGCCCCTGGAACTGGAGGACCTGGAGCGCCTTGTGCGGTGGTTCACGAATCCGGAGGTGACCCAGTATCTCCTCGGGCCACGGTGGCCGTTGAACCGGCTCCGGGAGGAGGAATGGTTACGGAACCTTTACCGGAGCAATCGGGATCTCGTTTTTGCCATATGTCTCCGGGAAAACGACCGCCATATCGGAAACTGTGGGCTTCACCGGATCTCGTGGATTGACCGTTTTGCCGAACTGGGGATTGCCATCGGCGAGCCGGAGTACTGGGGAAAGGGATACGGCACGGAAGCTGCGGGATTGCTCCTGGACTATGCCTTCCGGGTGCTGAATTTAAACCGGGTGGAACTCCATGTGTTCGCCACCAATGAGCGGGCGATCCGGAGCTATCGGAAGCTGGGGTTTCAGGAGGAGGGGCGCCTCCGAAAGCGCCGCTATGTCCGCGGCACCTATGTCGACGAAATCGTGATGAGTGTTTTGAGGGAGGAGTGGGGGTAAGCCGGCTGTCTTTTCGGTGTGGGCCGGGACACACTCGAACCGGTTCTCTCCCCGGAGACATTAAATCGCCGCTGAAGCGGTTCCTGTGGAGCACCCCCACCTCAATCCTCCCCCTCGAGGGGGAGGAAGTTGTTGAACCGCAGGGACTTAGAAACGATCCACTCCTGAGAGGGAAAGGAAGTTGTTGGAGGGCAGGGACTTAAGATCGGATTCCGGACTCTAATTCGTCCCCGCCCCTGGCGGGCGGGGATTGAGGGGCGGGGGATTTCAAAGCGGTGCCGAGGCACCGCACTCCAAAAGCCAGCGCCGCTGAAGCGGCTTCTACAACAGAACCTTGACCTTCTGGGGGCCCTCCCTTTGAATTAACCCGATGGCGAAGTTCAAACTCCACGCCCCCTACAAGCCGGCCGGCGACCAGCCGAAGGCCATCCGCCAACTCGTGGAGAACCTTCGGCAGGGCGTGAAGTACCAGACCCTCCTCGGGGTGACGGGCTCGGGCAAGACCTTTACCATCGCCAATGTCATCGCCCAGATCGGCAAGCCCACCCTGGTGATTTCCCACAACAAAACCCTGGCGGCCCAGCTCTACGGCGAACTCAAACAGTACTTCCCGGAAAACGCCGTGGAGTACTTCATCTCCTACTACGACTACTACCAGCCTGAGGCCTACATCCCCCAAACCGACACCTATATCCAGAAGGAGGCCACCATCAACGACGACATTGAACGGCTCCGGCTCCGGGCCACCTCGGCCCTCCTGGAGCGCGACGATGTGATCATCGTGGCCTCGGTGTCGGCCATTTACGGCCTGGGCGACCCCGAAGAGGTCAAACGCCTGTATGTCATCCTGGAGGTGGGCCAGGAGATCCCCCGCGATGAACTCTTGCGGCGGCTGGTGAACATCCAGTATGTGCGCAACGATGTGGCGCTGTCGCGGGGCAGTTTCCGGGTGCGGGGCGATGTGGTGGAGATCGTGCCCGCCTACGAGGAGCATGTGGTGCGCATTGAGTTCTTCGGCGACGAAATTGAGGCCATCCGGGTGCTGGACCCGGTGACCGGCAAAACCGTGGAAACCAAGCGCCGGGTGGCCATCTATCCGGCGGGCCACTGGGTGACCACCCGGCCCCGGCTGGAGGAGGCCCTCAGGTCCATTGAACAGGAACTGGAGGAACGGCTCCGGGAACTGCGCGCCCAGGGCAAACTACTGGAGGCCCAGCGCCTGGAGCAACGCACCCGCTACGACCTGGAACTGCTGCGGGAACTGGGCCACTGCCCGGGCATTGAGAACTATTCCCGGCACCTTTCCGGCCGCCGGCCCGGCGAGCGGCCCACCTGCCTCCTGGACTACTTCCCCGATGAGTTCCTGACCATCATTGACGAGTCGCATGTGACCATCCCGCAGCTGCAGGGCATGTACCACGGCGACCGTTCGCGGAAACTCGTGCTGGTGGAATACGGGTTCCGGCTGCCCTCGGCCCTGGACAACCGGCCCCTGAAGTTTGAGGAACTGGAGCAATTGTGGGACCAGGTGATCTTCGTGTCGGCCACGCCAGGGCCCTACGAACTCCAGAAATCCAAAGGGTTGGTGGTGGAGCAGATCATCCGGCCCACGGGGCTCGTGGACCCCAAGGTCACGGTCAAGCCCACGGCCCACCAGGTGGACGACATGGTGAACGAGATCCGCAAGCGGGTGGACCGCCGCGAGCGGGTGCTGATCACCACCTTAACCAAGCGGATGGCCGAAGACCTGAGCGAGTACCTGCTCTCCCTGGGCTTCCGGGTGCGGTACCTGCACTCGGAGATTGACGCCATTGAGCGCGTGGAGATCCTGCGGGGGCTCCGCCTGGGCGAGTTCGATGTGCTGGTGGGCGTCAACCTGCTTCGGGAGGGGCTGGACCTGCCGGAGGTGTCGCTGGTCATCATCACCGATGCCGACAAAACCGGCTTCCTGCGGTCGCCCACCTCCCTGATCCAGATGATCGGGCGGGCGGCCCGCAATGCGGCCGGCGAGGTGATCATGTACGCCGACCACCTGACGCCGGCGATGCGGCAGGCCCTGGAGGAAACCGAGCGCCGGCGGAAACTGCAGATAGAGTATAATAAGCGGCACGGCATTGTGCCCCAAACGATTCGGAAATCGGTGGAGCAGGTGCTGCTCACCACCAAGGTGGCCGACGAACGGGTGCTCACCTCCGAAGACTTTGGGGTGCGCGAGGAGATTGAACTCCTCAAGAAAACCCTGGATCCCCTGACCCTGGTGGAGGAACTGGAACGCCGGATGCGCGCGGCGGCCGATCAACTGGAGTTTGAAAAGGCGGCCCTCTACCGGGACGCCCTCAGGGAGATTAAGGAACGCGCCCACCGACGGGCAAAGGAACGCCATGGGAAAAAAGTCCAGAGGGCGAGGAAAAAGGTCCGCAAGCTCCGGCCCCCGGTATAACACCCTGGAGGGGTCCATCGTGGGTTCGGGCCTGGCCAAGTACGCCTCGCCCACCATTTACGATGTGCGGCCCGGCCGGTTCCTGTACCTGAAGCCCGAGGGAAGCGACCGCGAGATCCTGGTAAAATTCCGCACCTGGAGCTCGGCCCGCACGAACCAGCGGATCGTGTCGGCCCGGCCCGCCGGCCGGCGGGAGGTGCTGAACACCCTCAAGAACATGGTGCGGGGGTTCCTGTGGGAAAAGGGCGTGAATGTGAAGGTGGTGGAAGTGCGGCTGGACATGGAGGCCGGCCACCTGGAAGTGCTGTATGCCGCCGATACCAAACTGGACCTCCGTTCCTACGGCGCCGAACTCGCCCGCCTGCTGCACCTGAAGATCCGGTTCCAGCAGATCGGTGCCCGGGATATGGCCCGCCGCCTGGGCGGCATCGGCCTGTGTGGCCGGGAACTGTGTTGCACCACCTTCCTCAAGGACCTGCCCTCCGTGACCCTGGACATGGCCCGGGCCCAGTACCTGTTTTCCGCCCCCGAGAAACTCTCCGGGATCTGCGGCCGCCTGCTGTGCTGCCTCCGCTTTGAACTCCCCTATTACCGGGAGGTGGCAAAAGTTTTGCCCCGCCTCGGACAGACCCTGGAAACCGAAAAGGGCCAGGCCCGCGTGGTGGAGGTCAACGCCTTGAAACTCTACTATGTGCTCCGCTATCCCGACGGCACCACCGAAAAGGTGTTCGTGGGCGAAGCGGAGCCGGTAACCCCAAACGAAACACCGGGAGGAAGGGCGCCATGAAAGAGGAACAGCTGAGCCCGGCCGATATGGCCCGGATGCAATTGGAAAAGGCGGCCCGGGTGATGAACCTGGATCCGAACCTGTTGACCATTCTGCGGCACCCCAAACGGGTGGTGGAGGTGTCCATCCCGGTCAAGATGGACGACGGCAAAGTGCAGGTGTTTCAGGGCTTTCGCTGCCAGTACAACGATTTCCGGGGGCCCTTCAAGGGCGGGATCCGGTTCCATCCCGAGGTGACCCGCGATGAGGTGATCGCCCTGGCCGCCTGGATGACCTGGAAATGCGCCCTGGTGGACATCCCCTTCGGCGGCGGCAAGGGCGGCGTGGTGTGTGATCCCACAAAACTCTCGGACCGGGAACTGGAACGCCTGACCCGCCGGTTCACCTACACCCTGATGCCGCTTCTGGGCCCGGACATTGACATCCCCGCGCCCGATGTGTTCACCAACGAAAAGACCATGGCCTGGATCATGGACACCTACAGCATCTTCGCCGGCTACAACGCACCGGGCGTGGTCACCGGCAAATCGCGCACCATCGGCGGCTCTCCGGGTCGGCGCGAGGCCACCGGCCGCGGCGTGTGCATCGTGGCCCGAAAAACCCTGGAACTCTTCGGCGAAACCCTGGAAAACAAAACCGTGGCCGTACAGGGCTTCGGCAATGTGGGGTACCATGCGGCTCTGTTCCTGTCCCAAAACGGCGCACGGGTGCAGGCCGTGACCGATGTCACCGGTGGCGTGTACCGCGAGGAGGGGCTGGACATTGAAGACCTGGGCCGGTACGCCCGCGAACACGGCGGCGTGGCCGGTTATCCCAAGGCCGATCCCCTGCCCGGCGAAAAGATCTTCGGTTTGCCGGTGGATCTCCTGGTGCCGGCGGCCCTGGAGGGCCAGATCCATTCCGGCAATGTCCATGAGATCCAGGCCCGGTACATCGTGGAGGGCGCCAACGGGCCCATTACTCCCCAGGCCGACGAGGTGCTGAACCAGAAGGGGGTGCTGGTGGTGCCTGATATCCTGGCCAACTCCGGGGGTGTGGTGGTTTCCTACTTTGAGTGGGTGCAGGACCGGATGGCCCTGGAATGGGAAGAGGAGGAGGTGAACGAACGCCTCCGGAAGAAACTGGAACGGGCCACCGTGGAGGTCAAGGAAACCGCCGAGCAGTACCACACCGACTGGCGCACGGCGGCCTATATCCTGGCCATCCGCCGGATTGAGGAGGTGTACCGCGAGCGCGGGCTGTTCCCGTAAACGGTGTGGCTTCACCTTGTTGCCCTGATTTTGCTGGGGAGCAATCCCCTGTTCGTCCCCGATTCGCTGTGGGTGCGCGGTCGGCAAGTGGTGTTGCCCTGTCCGTGGCACCGGCAGGTGGAGGTTGTGGGCGCCGAGGTAGAGGGATGGCGGGGCGATACCCTCCTGCTGGGGCCGCTGCACCGGGATTCCGTCAAGGTCCGTTTCCTCCGCTGGGCTGCCTGTGACACCCTGAAAACCCGGAAAGTGCCGCGGAGTGCCGATCCCGGCGCCCTCCGGGCCGGGGTGCCCGGCCCCCGGATGCCCGCTTCCACCACCCCAGCACCGGAGGCCCTGTGGTTCCGCGGCTTCAAGACCTTTACCGTGGCCGGCGGGCCGGGCACCCCGGCCCGGTTCCAGCAGGCCGCCCAGGTACAGTTCCAGGGCCGGGTGGGCCGGTTCCGGGTGAGTGGCGTGCTCAACGACCAGAACCTGTCGGCCACCGGCACCGAGGAACTCTCGGCCCTGGATCGGCTCCTGCTGAGTTTCCAGGGGCCCGGCTGGTCGGCCCACCTCGGCGACCTGGACCTTGCGGCGGCCTCCCGGCCCCTCCGGGGCCGGGGAGGATCGGTGCGCTGGGCCCTTCGGCCCGTGCGCCTGGAGGCGGCCTATGTGCTCCGCCGCGGAGACCCCAGGAGCGTGGAGATCCCCCTGCGGGACGGCGATCCCGGACCCTACTTCCTGGACCCCGACCGGAAACCCGTGCAGGTGCTGCCCGGCTCCGAACGCGTGTACCTCAACGGCACCCGGCTCCGTCCGGGCGACGATTACCTTCTGGACGATCGCACCGGCACCCTGGTGTTCACGCCCCGGATCCGGGTGCAGCACACCGACCACCTGCGGGTGGAGTTTGAGCAACTCCAGGCCTTTCCCGGTCGCACCCTGGGGCTGCTGGCCCTCACGAGCCCCCGGGATTCCGCCTGGCAGGTGCAGGTGCTGCAGGACGGCTATGATCCGGCGGCCCTGCGGTCGTTTCTTTCGCCCCTGGACCTGGAACGCCTGGCCCAGCTGGGGGATACCTCGGGCACGGTGATGCTGGACGGCGGCATCCAGGTGGGGCCGGGCCGCGGCGAGTATGTGCGGGAGGACTCGGTGTACCGGTATGTGGGGCCGGGCCAGGGCGACTATCGGGTGTTCTTTGAGTTCGTGGGCGAGGGTCAGGGGGCTTATCGGTACGATGCCGTGCTCGGCGGGTACCGGTTCGTGGGCCAGGGCCACGGGGCCTATGTGCCCCGGATCCGGCAGCCGGTGCCCTCCCGGCTCCGGTGGCTGGAGATGCAGGCCCGGCCGGTGGCCGGAGGATGGGTGCGGCTGGGGGCCGAAGAGGTGCAGCCCAATGTGCTGTTTCCCCGGCGGCACCGCGAGGGTGAGGTGGCCCTGCGCTGGCACCACCGGTTTGACCAGGGGCCCCTGGCCCCGGAGATACAGGTGTGGGGCGTGGGCGTCAGTCGCCGGTACCGTCGGCCCGAGGGCACCCGGGTGCCTCCGGACCTGGCCGCCCGGTACCGCCTGCAGGGCACGGAACGCGGCCCGGTAGCCGTCGGGGGCCTGCGCCTGGGAGTGACTCCGGGCGCCAACTGGCGGGTGATCGGCGAAGTGGAGCGGTTGCGCCTGGGAGACCGCCGGGGCGCGTTCCACTCGCTCCAAACCCGGCTGGAACGGGCCTGGGCCCGGCTCCAGGTGTTCGGCGAAGAAACCCGGCTGCTGGACGGCGACCGGTGGCGGCGATACGGCCTGGTGGGCGAACTGCGGCGCTGGACCGGTCGTCCCACCCTCCAGGCCCTGGTGTTCCGGTCCGATACCCTGGCCTACCGCGAACTGGGCCTGCGCTGGAGCCCGGGAAGCCAGCGGCTGGAACTCCACGGCCAGCAGGTTCTGCAGAGCGATCGCCGGGAGGTGTGGGCCCTGTGGGAGGGCCGCTGGCCCTGGATTCACCTGGAGGCCCAGGGGTTCTATCGCCGCGGCGAGCCCGAGGTCCGCTTTCTGGCCCGGGCCGACTGGCAACGGGGCCCCTGGACCGGCCACCACGAGATCGGCCGGGGCGCTCTCTCGGAAACCGGGGTGCGGTATGTGTATGTGGGGCCCGGCCAGGGCGACTACGGGTACGATCCCGCCACCGGCGAGTACCATCCCGATCCCCACGGC
>JALXEF010000127.1 GCA_027069855.1 Caldifarciminota bacterium | reverse complement strand
GATCTCCGCCTCCGGAGACTCGGTCTTTCCAGGCTGGGGCCGGGTTCCGTACTTCCGAACCCACTTCTGGATGGTGGTGTTGCCTCCAATCCCATACTTCCGCTGTAGGGAATGCATGGAGGCTCCGTTCTCATACTCCTGGACCACCTTTCGTTTGAAGGCCTCGGAGTACTGGATGGCTCCTTTGCGCTTCTCCACGACCTACACCTCCTTCACGATCTCCTGGGAGTTCCCCCCTCCAGAGTGTAAACATATACCAGGACGACACAAGCATCCCCACCTCAATCCTCCCCCTGAGGGGGAGGAAGTGGTTGGGCTGCAATGAGTTGGCGCAAATCGGCCCCTGAGGGGGAGAGGAAGTTGTTGGGGCGCAGTACGTTAGCAAAGGTTTCCGGCTCAGAATCATCCCACTCCGCCAACGAGCGTCCTGGACTCCGATCCATCTCACCACGGCGAGATACGCCCTAAATCGTCCCCGCCCCCGGTGGGCGGGGATTGAGGGGAGGGGGTGCAGCCCGCAGGGCTGCAAAAGGTAGGAGCAGCTTTAGCCGCGATAAATTCTTGGATTGGAAGCCTCTGAGTTCCATAGCGGTGCCTCGGCACCGCACTCCAAGAGTCGGCCATCGCGCTAAAGCGGCTCCTACAAAAATCTGGCCCCCGGTAGGGGCGGCATGGGCCTCGGGTTCGCAGGAAGAGGTCCCGGAGCAGCGCCAGGCGCTGGTGCCACCCGAATCCCGGCTCTCCATCCGTTTCAACAAGTTTTGGAGACCGCCCCCGGAAGACATCCCCGGGCCGTTGAGAACCCCGGGGCCAGCGATTACAATCGGGGCATGAAGGAATGGGCCCTGATCCTTGGAGCATCCAGTGGCTTCGGCGCCGCCATTGCCCGTGAACTGGCGCGCCGGGGGTTCCACATCTTCGGCGTGCACCTGGACCGCCGCGAAACCCTGCCCCAGGTGCAGGCCATCATTGAGGACATCCAGCGGAACGGCCGCGACGCCGTGTTCTTCAACACCAACGCCGCCGACCCCAAAAAGCGCAAACGCGTGATGGACGACATTGAAAAACGCCTCAAGGCCGAGCCCGGCGCCACCGTACGGGTGCTGGTCCACTCCCTCGCCTTCGGCACCCTCCGGCCCTTCATCGCCGACAACCCCGACGAACAGATCACCCCCAAGCAGATGGACATGACCCTGGAGGTGATGGCCCACACCCTGGTATACTGGACCCAGGAACTGGTGAACCGCCGTCTGATGGGCCGGGGCGGCCGGATCTTCGCCATGACCAGTTCCGGCAGCCAGCGGGTGTTCCCGTACTACGGGGCCGTGTCCGCCGCCAAGGCGGCCCTGGAAAGCCATGTGCGGCAACTGGCGTTGGAGCTGGCGTCCAAAGGCATCACCGTGAACGCCCTGCGGGCCGGGGTCACGGACACGCCGGCCCTCCGCAAAATCCCGGGGCACGAGCAACTCAAGCAGCAGGCCCTGGCCCACAACCCAAGCGGCCGGCTCACCACACCGGAGGATGTGGCCCGCGCTCTGGCGGCCCTGGTTTCCGAAGACCTGTACTGGGTCACGGGCAATGTCATCAATGTGGACGGCGGCGAAAACCTGATGTAGCCCAACCCTCTGAAATCCCGACCGCTGTATAATCTTTTGGCTCACTGGGGCGTCGTCCAATGGGCAGGACACGGGACTTTGGATCCCGGAATCCAGGTTCGAATCCTGGCGCCCCAGCCTTGGTTTCATGCCACAAGCCATCGCCTACCTGAACGGTCGGTTCCTTCCCATTAACGAAGCCCGGGTGCCCATTGAGGACCGGGGATATCAGTTCGCCGACGGCGTGTACGAGGTGATCCTGGTACAGCGGGGCAAGCCCTTCCGCCTGCACGACCACCTGAAGCGGCTCCAGCGCAGCGCCTCCGAGGTGCGCATTCCCCTGCCCGAATCCCTGGAAACCCTGGAACAGATCGTGCTGGAGGGGATCCGGCGCGCCGGCTACGAGAGCCAGCTGGTGTACATCCAGGTGACCCGGGGCGTGGCGCCCCGCGAGCACCTACCCCCGCCCCACCTGAAGCCCACCCTGGTGCTCACCTTCCGCGAGTTTGAGCCCCTGCCCCAGCGGCTCTATGACGAAGGCGTGGCCCTCCTGACCTATCCGGAGATCCGGTGGCTGCGCTGCGACATCAAAACCATCCTGCTGTTGCCCAATGTGCTGGCCAAGATGGAGGCCGTGGATCAGGGCTTCTTTGATGCCCTGTTCGTGCTGGAATCCGGCGAGATCACCGAGTCCACGGCCGCCGCCTTCGGCGTGATCCGGCGGGATACCGTGGTCCTGCCGCCCCTGGGCCCCCGGATTCTGCCCAGCATCACCCGCAGCCTGCTGTATCAGGTGGCGCCCCGGGCCGGACTCCGGGTGGTGGAACAGCCCCTGTTCGTTCGCGACCTGGCCCAGGTAGATGAGGCCTTCCTGGCCAGCACCACCAAGCATGTGCTGCCGGTGGTCCGCGTGGATCGCCAGGTGATCGGCAGCGGCAAGCCCGGGCCGGCCACCCGCCGTCTCCTGGAGGCGTTCTTGGCTTTTCTGGACCAGGAACTCGGCGGCTGATCCGCGTTTATACTTAAACGCTGTGTTGAAAATCGGCCTGATCGGAGCAGGAAACTGGGGAAGGAATCACCTGCGGGTTCTCTCTTCCCTCCCGGATGTGGAACTGGTGGGGGTCTGCGACCTGGATCCCCGGGTACGGGCCCGGGTGGAGGCCCAGTATCCGGGCGTGTGGGTGACCCCTGAAGCCGACGAACTGATCCGGAAAACCGATGCCCTGGTGATCGCCAGTTCGGCCAAATCCCACTATCCCCTGGCGCGGCGTGCCCTGGAACTCGGCCGTGCCGTTTTCGTGGAAAAACCCCTGGCCCTGAGCGCCGCCGAGGGCGAGGAACTGGTGCGCCTGGCCGAAAAACAGGGCCTCATCCTGATGGTGGGGCATCTTCTGCTCTTCCACCCCGGTGTGCTCAAACTCAAGGAGATCGTGCAACAGGGTGAACTGGGCGAGGTGTACTACCTGTACTCCCAGCGGCTGAACCTCGGCCGGATCCGGCGCGACGAGAATGTGATGTGGAGCCTGGCACCCCACGACCTTTCGGTGGCCAACTTCCTGCTGGAACAGCGGCCGCTCCGGGTGAGCGCCACGGGCAAGGCCTTTATCCAGCCCCATCTGGAGGATGTGGCCTTCCTGGTGGTGGAATACGAGCACGCCCTGGCCCATGTGCATGTCTCCTGGCTGGACCCCCACAAGATCCGGAGCCTGACCGTGGTGGGCAGCGAGAAGATGGCCGTGTTTGACGACATGCAGCCCGAGGAGAAGCTCAAGATCTACGACAAGGGCGTGGATCCCCGGGCCCTGCACGAACCGGAAACCCTGCCGCCGGGCGCCATCGCCGTCCGCTACGGCGACATCCACTCGCCCAAGATTGAGATGCAGGAGCCCCTGAAACTGGAACTCTCCCACTTCGTGGAGAGCGTGAAAACCGGCAAAAGGCCCCGGTCCGACGGCCGGGAGGCCCTGCAGGTGCTCCGCATCCTGGATGCAGCCCAGCGGTCTATGCAAGGAGGTGGCGAATGGATTCGCCTCGCATGACGGTCCCCCTCCTGGACCTCAAGGCCCAGTACCGAACGATCCGGCAAGAGGTGCAACAAGCCATCACCGAGGTGCTGGAGAGCCAGCGGTTCATCCTCGGCCCCCAGGTCAAGGCCCTGGAACAGGAACTGAAGGACTATCTGGGTGTGGCCGACGCCATCGGCGTCGCCTCGGGCTCGGACGCCCTCTTGATCTCCCTGATGGCCCTGGATGTGGGCTACGGCGACGCCGTGATTACCACGCCCTTCACCTTTTTTGCCACCGCGGGCTCCATCGCCCGGCTGGGCGCCCTGCCCGTCTTCGTGGACATTGAGCCCGATACCTACAACCTGGACCCCGAAAGGGTGCGGGAGTTCCTGGAAACCCAAACCGAGGAACGCGACGGCCGCCGGGTACACCGGCGAGGGGGCCGCACCTGGACCGTCAAGGCCCTGATGCCCGTGCACCTGTATGGCCAGTCGGTGAACCTGGAGCCCCTCCTGGAGATCGCCCGAACCTATGGCCTGGCCGTCATTGAGGACGCGGCCCAGGCCATCGGCTCCGAGTATCGGGGTCGGCGGGTGGGCGGCTTCGGCACCTTCGGCGCCTTCAGCTTTTTCCCCAGCAAGAACCTGGGCGGCTACGGCGACGGCGGCCTCGTGGTCACCCAGGACCCCGACCTCGCCGAAAAGGTGCGGATGCTTCGGGTACACGGCTCGCGCCGCAAGTATTACCACGATCTTGTGGGCCTGAACAGCCGGCTGGACGAACTCCAGGCGGCCGTGCTCCGGGTGAAACTGCCCCACCTGGACACCTGGAACCAGAAGCGGGCCGAACGGGCCGAACGCTACGGGCGGCTCTTGGAAGAAACCGGCCTCGTGGCCGAGGGCCTGGTGACGCCTCCCCGGGTGGCACCCTATGCCACCCGCCACATCTACCACCAGTACACGATCCGGGCCCGGCACCGCGACGCCCTGGTGGAGCACCTCAAGGCCCACGGCGTGGGCGTGGCCATCTATTACCCGGTGCCCCTGCACCTGCAGAACTGCTTCCGCCACCTGGGGTACCGGGAGGGCGACCTGCCGGTGAGCGAACAGGCGGCCCGGGAGGTGCTCTCGCTGCCCATCTACCCGGAACTCACCGACGAACAGCAGGACTATGTGGTGGAGGTCATCCAGCGGTTTTACAGGGCATAGCCCATGCGGGTCTCACTCCTGATCCCGGCCTACAACGAAGAGGAGAACCTGCCGGAACTGATGCAGGAGATTGACCGGTTCCTGCGGGAAACCGGCGAGGACTGGGAGGTGGTGCTGGTGGACGATGGATCCACCGACCACACCTACGAAGTGGCCCGCCGGCTGGCCGAGCGGTACCCGTTTCTCAAGGTGGTGCGGCACCGGCGGAACCTGGGGGTCACCGACGCGCTGATCACCGGAGCCCGCCACGCCACGGGCGAGGTGTTCGTCTTTTTCCCGGCCGACCTGCAGCACCTGCCGGAGGACGCCCACAAACTGGTGCAAAAGATCCGGGAGGGCTACGACCTGGTCACCGGCTGGAAGCAGGGCAAGTACGAAAAGAAGTTCGTGTCCGGGGTGTACAACTGGCTGTCGCGGATGCTCTTCCGGGTGCCTGTGCACGACCTGAATTCCATCAAGGCCATGCGGCGGGAAATGTTCTTTGACCTGCCGCTGCGCCGCGACTGGCACCGGTACATCGTGCCCCTGGCCCACGATCGGGGGTATCGGATCACCGAGGTCAAGGTGCCCCTCTATCCCCGGCGGCACGGCGAATCCAAGTTCAAGGGGCCGAAACGGGTCATCATCGGCCTCCTGGACCTCCTGGCGGTGAAGTTCCAGTTGACCTTCATGCGGAAGCCCATGCTCTTTTTCGGGTCGCTGGGGCTTCTGTCCTTCCTTCTGGGGTTCCTGGCCGGGCTGGTGGCCCTGTACCTTCGGTTCGTCAGGCACCTGGGCTATCGGCCCATCCTGTACCTGGTGGTGCTCCTGGTGCTGGCCGGCATCATCCTGTTCGTGGCCGGGTTCCTGGGGGAGTTGATCGCGGGGCTCTACGACGAGATACAGCGGCTCCGGCGGGAGGAGGCCGGCCGCCGGGAGAGCACCGAAGCGTAGTTCCTCAGGCTTTCTCCAGAAGCGGCAACTTCAAAAGGTCCTGCAGGCTCTGAATCGTCGCATCGGGCCGGGCCTCGGCCTGCAGGATGTCGCGGCGGAAGGGAAAGGGCGCCCGCTCGTTGCGCGGGATCCACACGGTCTTCATGCCCACCCGTTGGGCGCCGGCGATGTCCATGGCCACGGTGTCGCCCACCATCACAGCCTCGGCCGGAGCCACACCCAGGGCCTCCAGCACGGCCTGGAAGGGCAGGGGATGGGGCTTGGGCTTGCCCACCCGGGCCGAGGTTTCCACGAGGTCCAGGTAGGGCCAGAATCCCCGGGCCTTCACAAGGTCCACGATGAACTCGTGGTCGGAGGCGTTGGAAAGCACGGCCAGCCGGTAGCCCCGTTGTCGCAGGGTTTCCAGCACCTCGCGGGCCCCGGGCAGGGGGCGATAGGCCTCCAGTTCGGGTTCAAAGTACCGGCGCACGGCCTCGCGCACCAGGGCATCGGAGGCAACGAGGCCCAGGTCGGCAAGCAACCGGCGAAAGGCATCGGCGGCCGTGTACTGGTGCAGTTCCCGGAAGGTTTTTTCAAAGAGTTCCCGGCGGATTTCCAGGAGGCGCTGGGTGAACTCTTCCAGGCCCAGGGGCAGGGCCAGGCGTTGCCACAGCAGGCCGTAGGCGCGTTCGGAGCCCCGCCGGTGGGTTTCTGCGGGGTCTCCCTGGAAGGTCACCAGGGTTTCCCCCAGGTCAAAGATCACAGCGCGGAGAGGGGCCATCGGGGAGATCAGGCGTCCAGTTCGTCCTTCAGGGCCCGGTCAATGAGGTCGTCCAGCACCTCGGGGGTAACGCCCTCAAACCGGGTGTCGTTGATCAGGATGGCCGGGCTCCGGTCGCCGCAGCCGATGCATTCCACCTCTTCTATGGAGAACCGTCCGTCGCCCGTGACCTCGCCGGGGCCGATGCCCAGCCGGCCCTTGAGGTGCTCCAGCAGGTTGTAGGCCCCATTGACCATGCAGGTGATGTTGGTGCAGATGCGGAAGTGGTACCGGCCCACCACGGGCTCAAACTTGAAGTACTGGTAAAAGGAGCCCACCTCACGGACCTCGGCCTCGTGGACGCCCAGTTCCTCGGCGATCACGGCGACCGCTTCCGGCGGGATCCAGTGGAAAAGCCAGCGGGCCTCGTGGAGGGCCTGGATCAGGGCGGTACGGCCCTTGGGGAACCGCTCTTTGACGGCCCGTACGCGCTGCCGCAGGGTGTCTAAGGCTTGAGGGTTGGGCGGTTTCATCACTTCGGCTCCGGCAACGGCGGCTCAGCCCGCAGCGGATAGTCCTTCCGCAGCGGGTGGCCCTCAAAACCTTCCCACATGAGGATGCGGGTGAGGTTGGGGTGCCCATCAAACACGATGCCGAACATGTCGTACACCTCGCGTTCCAGCCAGTTGGCCGCGGTCCAGAGGCCCGTGATGGAAGGGAGTTTGGGGTCGTCTTCCGAAAGCGGCACCTTCACGCGCACCCGTTCCCGGTTTTCCAGGGAGTAGAGGTGCACCACCACCTCAAAGCGATGGGGCAGTCCCTTGCCCAGGTAATCCACGGCCGTGAGGTCCACGAGCATGGTAAACCGGTACTCGTCACGGAGGGTCTTCAGCAGGTCCAGGTAATGATCCCGGGGGATGACCAGAGTGGTCTCCCCCCGGAAGGGTTCCGGAATCTCCAGAGCAGAAAAGCGCTCCTTCAGCGCTTCCAGGTTCATTTCCAGTCCAGCACTCCTTTCCCCCAGGCGTAAAAGTAGCCGATGAGCAGGATGGCGATGAACACCATCATCTCCACAAAGCCGAAGAGCTTGAGCTGGCGGTACGCCACGGCCCAGGGATAGAGGAACACCACCTCAATGTCGAAGATCAGGAACAGCAGGGCCATGAGCAGGTAATGCACCGAAACCCGGGCGCGGGCGTCGCCCTTGGGGATGATGCCGCACTCGTAGGCTTCCTCTTTGGCCGGATTGGTGGACTTCTGGGGATTCAGCCAGTGGGACACGAGCACGAGCCCGTAGATGAGCGCCACGGCGATGCCGGCAAAGAGAAGCAGGGCCAGGTAGGGATTCATGCCGCTAATTTTACGCCTGGCCGTGGGGGTGCACAACGCAGGAACCGGCGGCAGACGCAGAAAACCGCAGCCTCCGGGAGCACCCAGAGGGGAGCGGGTGTCCCGGAGGCCGGGCCTAAAAACTTGTGTGGAGGAGGGCCTTAAAGATACGGCCCTTTAAAGCTTTTCCGGATGGGGGCCTGCCTCCCGGATCTCGGCGGGCACCCGGTCTGCGTACTGCTGGAAGTTCTCCACAAAGAGCCACACGAGCTTGCGGGCCTGCTCGTCGTAGGCCCGGGGATCGTGCCAGGTTTGGCGAGGGTTCAGCACCTCATCGGGCACGCCCGGGATGTGCTTGGGCACATGCAGGCCGAACACAGGCTCGGTCCAATACTCCACATCGTCCAGTTCTCCGCGCAGGGCGGCGCGGACCATGGCCCGGGTGTAGGGGAGTTTGATGCGCTCGCCGATGCCGTAGGGCCCGCCGGTCCAGCCGGTATTCAGGAGCCACACCTTCGCGCCGTGCTTGCGGATCTTTTCGCCCAGCATCTCGGCGTACACCGTGGGGTGCGAGGGCAGGAAGGGCGCCCCGAAGCAGGCCGAAAAGGTGGCCTGGGGTTCCTTGCCCAGGCCTTTTTCGGTGCCGGCCAGTTTGGAGGTGTAGCCGGAAATGAAGTAGTACATGGCCTGCTCCGGCGTCAGCCGGGCGATGGGCGGCATCACGCCGAAGGCGTCGGCCGTGAGGAAAAAGATGTTCTGGGGATGGCCGCCCCGGCCCTCGGGCACAATGCGCGGCAGGTAATCCAGGGGATAGGAAGCCCGGGTGTTTTCGGTATAGTGGTTGTCGTCGAAATCAGGGATCCGTGTGTGGGGATCCACCACCACATTCTCCAGCATGGTGGCGAACTTCTGAGTGGCTTCCCAGATCAAGGGTTCCAGGTCCTTGCGGAGCCGGATCACCTTGGCATAGCAGCCGCCCTCAAAGTTGAACACGCCGTCGTCGCCCCAGCCGTGTTCATCGTCGCCGATGAGGTACCGCTCGGGGTCGGACGACAGGGTGGTTTTGCCGGTGCCAGAAAGGCCGAAGAACAGAGCCACATCGCCCTCCTCCCCCACATTGGCGGAACAATGCATGGGCAGCACGCCCCGCCGGGGCAGGAGGTAGTTCATCACGGTAAAAATGGACTTCTTGATCTCGCCGCCGTAGCTGGAGCCGCCGATGAGCACCATCCTGGTTTTGAAGTTCAGGATGATGAACACCCCGGTGCGGGTCCCGTCCACCTCCGGGTTCGCCAGGAGCGACGGCACATGGAGCACCGTGAACTCCGGTTTGTGTTCCCGGAGGCGTTCCTCGGGCAGCCGCAGGAACATGTGGTGGGAGAAGATGGCGGCGACCGCCTGCTCCGACACCACACGGATAGGAAGCCGATACTCCGGATGGGCTCCCACATCGGCATCCCACACATACACATCCCGGCGCTGAAGATAGGAAACCACCCGCTGATACAGCTTCTCGTAGGATTCGGGGGAAATGGGCCGGTTGACCTTGCCCCACCACACATCCCGATCGCTTTCGTCGTTGTACTGCACGATGAACTTATCGTTGGGGGCCCGGCCGGTGTGTTCACCGGTCCACACGGCCACCGCGCCCTTATTCGTCAGGATGCCCTCGCCACGACGCACGAAGTGCTCTACCAGTTCACCCACCGACAGGTTCCAGTACACCCGCTTGAGGTTATACAGGCCATGATGTTCCAGGCCGTAGCTGCTGGGAATTCCGAACACCTCATCAGCGATCTTTTGCTCGCTCATCCTGCCTCTCCTTTTGGGGAATCTGAAATGCTATTATACGCCGGTCAGCGCCCCTCCCGGGGCGGCGGGCCCAGCACGCGGCGCACGGCCTCCAGGGCGGCTTCATGCAGAAAACCGTTGGAGGCGATGAGGCCGTGGGGGTTTCGGGGGTCCGGCCGATTGTACCGGAAGGGGCGGCCCCAGAGGTCGGTCATGCGGCCGCCGGCGCCGTGGAGGATGGCCTCGGGCGCGCAGAGGTCCCATTCCTTGGTGCCGCCGGAGGGATGCAGGTAGAGGTCGGCCTGTTGCAGGGCCAGCAGGGAAATCTTGAGGCCCACGCTGCCGTGGCGGATCTCCCGGCGGATGCCCAGGGCCTGGAGCAGGGCATCGGTTTTGGGGCTGCGGTGGCTCCGGCTGACCACCACTGTGGCCTCGGCCGGATCCTGGACCCGGGACACCTGGAGGCGCTGCCAGCCGTCCTCGGTCCATTGCCAGGCACCGGCAGAGGCCACGCCCACCATGAGCAGGGATTTGGCCGGGGCGTAGACCACCCCCAGGGTGGCGGTCTCCCTGACCGCCAGGCCCACCATGATGCACCACTGGGGAAGGCGTTCGGTGAACTCGCGGGTGCCGTCCAGGGGGTCCACGCACCAGAGCCGGGGGTTGCCGAGCCGGGCTTCGGGGTGGTCGGCGGATTCCTCGGCGAGGACGGCGTCGTCGGGGAAGGCCCGGCGGAGGCCAGCCACGAGGAGGCGGTTGATCTCGCGGTCGGCCTGGGTCACGGGGTCGTTTTTGCCCTTATAGGACACCTGGAGCGGCCCCCGGCTGTACCGCAGGGCGATTTCACCGGCCTGCCGCACCAGGGGCAAGACGATGGACAGTTCTGGAGCGTACCGATCGGTGGGCAGGGTTTCGGGGAACTGCATGATGGAGATTGTACGGTGCCCCTAAAAACGAAAAAGCCCCGGCGGCTGCCGGGGTATAAAAAAGAAAGGTGGGATGTTTCCGGGTGAGGATGGGGAGTTTTCTCCGTAGAAAGGAGGTGATTCAGCCGCACGTTCCCGTACGGCTACCTTGTTACGACTTCGCCCCAGTCACCGAGTTCACCCTCAACGACCTCCCTCCCCTTGCGGGGTTGGGCGGGCCGTCTTCGGGTGCCCCCGGCTCCCATGGCGTGACGGGCGGTGTGTACAAGGCCCGGGAACGTATTCACCGCCCCATTGCTGATGGGCGATTACTAGCGATTCCGCCTTCACGCAGGCGAGTTGCAGCCTGCGATCCGAACTGGGGGCGGTTTTAGGGATTGGCTCCCCCTCGCGGGGTCGCAACCCTCTGTACCGCCCATTGTAGCGCGTGTGTAGCCCTGGGCATAAAGGCCACACGGACCTGACGTCGTCCCCACCTTCCTCCGGCTCATCGCCGGCAGTCCCCTTAGAGTGCCCAGCCGGCACGTAGCCGCTGTAGCAACTAAGGGCAGGGGTTGCGCTCGTTGCGGGACTTAACCCAACACCTCACGGCACGAGCTGACGACGGCCGTGCAGCACCTGTGCCGGCTCCCCGAAGGGTCCCCCACCCTTTCGGGCGGGGTACCACCGGCATGTCAAGCCCAGGTAAGGTTCTTCGGTTAGCATCGAATTGAACCACGCGCTCCACCGCTTGTGCGGGCCCCCGTCAATTCCTTTGAGTTTCACCCTTGCGAGCGTACTCCCCAGGCGGTCCACTTAACGGTTTCCCTACGGCACGGATCCCACCGAAGTGGGACCCACACCTAGTGGACATCGTTTACGGCCAGGACTACGGGGGTATCTAATCCCCTTCGCTCCCCTGGCTTTCGGGCCTCAGCGTCAGGAACGGCCCAGAGAGCCGGCTTCCCCACTGGCGTTCCCCCCGATATCTGTGCATTTCACCGCTACACCGGGAGTTCCGCTCTCCTCTGCCGTCCTCGAGCCCGGCAGTATCGGATGCAGCCCACCGGTTGAGCCAGTGGATTACACACCCGACTTACCGGGCCGCCTACACCCCCTTTAAGCCCAGTGAATCCGGGCAACGCTTGCCCACCCCGTATTACCGCGGCTGCTGGCACGAGGTTAGCCTGGGCTTCCTCTGGGAGTACCGTCAAGGCCGAGGGCTGTTCGCCCACGACCCCATCGTCCTCCCTGACAGCGGTTTACACCCCGAAGGGCTTCGTCCCGCACGCGGCGTCGCTGGGTCAGGCTTGCGCCCATTGCCCAAATTTCTAGCCTGCTGCCTCCCGTAGGAGTGGGGCCCGTGTCTCAGTGCCCCTCGGGCCGGCCACGCTCTCACGCCGGCTACCCGTCTCAGGCTTGGTGGGCCTTTACCCCACCAACTACCTGATAGGCCGCGGCCCCCTCCCTGGGCGCGAGCTTGCAAAGCAGAGGCCCGCCTTTCATCCCGTCGGGATGCCCCAACGGGACAATATAGGGTATTAGCCCACCTTTCGGTGGGTTATCCCCTTCCCAGGGGCAGGTTAGCCACGTGTTACTCCGCCGTCCGCCGGTCTACTCCTCCCCCGAAGGGGAGTTTCGCCCTCGACTTGCATGGCTAAGACACGCCGCCAGCGTTAGCCCTGAGCCAGGATCAAACCCTCCATGAGGGAATGATCTGGTTTCAGACCGTCTGGGTTCCTCACCCGGAAACATCCCACCTTTGCTGTCAAAGATCCGTCCAACTCGTTGGGCTTAAATATCTTAGCCGGTGAATCGTCGGCTGTCAACCCCCGCCTTCTTCAGCGGGGCGTATACATTACGCCTTCCCTCCGGGGTTGTCAACCCCCTGGGCCAGGCCCCTCAGAACCTCGTAAATCCGCTGAATCTCCGAGGCCTGCAGCGGCTCCCGTTCCTTCTGCACGAACCGCTCCAGGTAGGAACTGGATACCACCCACACCCCCATCACCGGCCGCCGGGCCTCCACAAAGGCCCGCCGGAAAAGCAGCACCGGCACCGGCTGCACCTGCATGCCGGCCTGGGCCAGCTGCTTCCGCACCCACTGCGCCCGGTCCCTGACCCCCTTCACCCCGTTGGGCTGGGGCTTGCCGTTGATGTACAGGGTGTTGTTCCGGGAACTCACCCGGCCGGGCGTGTCGTTGAAGACCAGTACATAGACCCCCGTGGGCCCCACCACCACACCGTCAATGTGCCCGGACTGGGTTTCCAGGTTCCGCAGCAAACGGAACCCTTCGGGCACCTGAAAGGGCCGGGGCCGATCGTCACGGGGAGCACCGCCCCGCCGCGGCTTCCGGGGCCGACTCCGGGCCGGCTTCCGCCGGTTCCGCGACCGATCGATGGTCCACAGCACCCCCACCGCCACCACCCCGATCGCCACAAAAATCAGCAGAATCCACACGCTATCCATATGCCATGCCTCCATTCCTTGGGTCTTGGGCCCTGCCGGGCCGGAAATTTATACGCCCCCCTCCCCGGGGAATCAAGAAATGCCCGTGGTTCCTTGGGATTCCAGCGCCCGAACCCTCCGCATAAACGCTTGAACCCGCTGAAAATCTACAGGTTCCGTGGTTTTGCCGGAAACCTTGAAGGCGGTGCCCACGATCACCCCCTGCACCCGGCCCACCAGGGCCGGCAACGCCTCCACGGTAACGCCGCTGCCCACCAGCACCGGCCGCCGGGCCACCGCCAGAACCCGTTCCAGGGCCTCGGGATCCACCGGCGCCCCGGTCCGGGTTCCGGTCACGATGAGCGCATCGGCCAGACCCCGCTCCTCGGTTTCCCGAACCCACACCTCGGGCGGCACCTCCGGCCCCACGGGCCAGGCGTGTTTGACCAGGAGGTCTTCAAAGAAGCCCAGGCCCTGGGCACCGAGTTGTTTCCTGAGCAGCGCCGCCTCCCGGGCCTGTCCTACGAGCCAGCCCGAGGGCGCCACAAAGACCCCCACCGGCACATTGATCCGCACGAACCGGGCGTCCACCGCGGCGGCGACCGCCACGGCCTGGCGGGCTGCGTTCCGCAGCAGGTTGATCCCCAGGGGCACCTCGGGAAAGGTCCGGCGCAGGGTCCAGGCGACGCGCACAAAGGCCGCCAGGGTTTCGTCGGGCACCCGGTGCGGCGCAAAGGGGGCGTCTCCGAAGTTTTCCACGAT
>JALXEF010000126.1 GCA_027069855.1 Caldifarciminota bacterium | reverse complement strand
CAGGCGGGATCGACCCCTGGAACCTGATCCGGGTCATGCCGGCGTAGGGAAGTTGCCGTTTGCCCGTCTCAGGTTCCTCCCCCGTCCGAAAACCACGACGGCAAGGGAGGTACAAGCCATGGCCCAACCCAAGGTGCAGTTTCCCGACCTCGGGAAGATCTCGCGGGAGTTCTTTGACCACTTTATCTATCCGCGTCTGGGCGCCCGGCGACCGGATGTGCTGGTGGGCCCCCGCCACGGCGTGGATGTGGGCATCGTCAAGATCGGCAACGGCCAGGTGATGGCCATCACCACGGACCCCATTTACATCGTGCCCCAGTACGGCTGGGAACGCGCCGCCTGGTTCTCCTGGCACATCCTGGCCTCGGATGTCACCACCTCCGGGTTTCCGCCGGCCTTCGTGATCCCGGACTTCAACCTGCCCATCGGCATCCGGGAAGAGGAGTTTGAGATCGTGTGGCGCATCTGGCACGAGGAATCGACCAAGTACGGCGCCGCCGTGGTGGCCGGCCATACCGCCCGCTACGACGGCACCGATTACCCCATGGTGGGCGGCGCCACCTTCCTGGCCGTCGGGCCCGAGGACCGGTACCTGACCCCGGAGATGGCCCGGCCCGGCGACCGGGTGGTGATCACCAAGGGCGCGGCCATTGAGGCCACCGGCATCTTCGCCGCCACCTTCCCCCGCACCATTGAGCGGGAACTGGGCGAAGCCGTGGCCGAAGCCGGCCAGGCCCTGTTTTACCAGATGAGCACCGTGGACGACGCCCTCACCGCCGTAACCGTCGGCGTGCGCGACCAGGGGGTGACCGCCATGCACGACGCCACCGAGTGCGGTGTGCTGGGCGGCCTGTACGAGGTGGCCGAGGCCTCCGGCGTGGGCCTGGAGGTGTACCTGGATCGGATCCCGGTGCCGCCGGCCGTGGAGGCCATCACGCGCCACTTCGGCATGGACCCCTACACCTCCATCAGCGAGGGCACCCTGATCCTGACGGTGCGACCCGAAAAAACCCAGGCGCTTCTGGAAGCCCTGGCCCGCAAGGGCATTGAGGCGGCGGAGATCGGCGAGGTGCTGCCCGCCGAGGAGGGCCGCTGGCTCGTGACGCCCGAGGGCCGGAAACCCCTGGAACACCCGAGGGTGGACCCCTTCTGGGGCGCCATCCGCCGGGCCTTTGAGGAAGGGCTCACATGAAAGCCTGGTACCGGGGCCCGCTGTATGTGATCACCGATCCTGTTCTGACACCTCCCCTTCACCTGGTGGATCGGGTCGGCGCCGCCCTCCGGGGCGGCGCCGACCTGGTCCAACTGCGCCATAAGGGCGCCGATCCCGACCAGCTCATCGCCGAGGGCCGGGTCCTGCTGGCCCTGTGCCGGCGGTTCGGTGTGCCCCTGATCGTCAACGACCATCCGGACATCGCCCGCGCCATCGGCGCCGACGGCGTGCATGTGGGCAAGGACGATCCGCCGGTGGCCGAGGCGCGCCGCATCCTCGGCCCGGAGGCCATCATCGGGGCCAGCGCCTACGGCTCCGTGGACCTGGCCGTGGAACTGGAACGCCAGGGCGCCAGTTATGTGGCCTTTGGGGCCGTGTTCCCCTCGCCCACCAAGCCCGAGGAGCCTGTGGTGCCGCTCTCGGTGTTCCGGGAGGCCCGGAAACGGGTGTCGGTGCCCATCGTGGCCATCGGCGGCATCACCTTGGACAACCTGGAGATCCTGTACCGGGAAGCCCGGCCTGATCTGTTCGCCGTAGTGTCCGCCGTGTTCGGCACGCCCGATCCCGAGGCCGCCGCCCGGCGCCTCAAGGAACGCTGGCGCGAACTGGATGCCCGGTACGGGCCGCAGGGCTAAAAGCGGGGCAGGATATCCAGAAAGGACGGCGGCACCAGGGGCGCCACCACGCTGATCGTGGCGGCCCGGGCGCTGATGTTGCGGGCCAGGGCCGTGTCCACTTCCCGGATCTCGCGGAACAGGCCCTCCAAGGCCGCCTCCGAAACCCCCTGGGCCAGGGTTTTCAGGGTTTCCATGCGGTCCACATTGGCCACCAGATGGTCCAGGCCCAGTTTCAGGAGCAGAAGGTCGCGCACCACCTGGGCCAGGAGCCAGAGCACGGTATGGGCGTCCTGCCGGTCCCGCACGCTGAGGTTCAGGAACTCCAGGAGGCCGGCCAGTCCCTGTTCCTGCCAGCGGTCCAGCAGTTCGTTACGGAGCGAAAGCATGGCCCGTTCCACCAGCAGCCGGGCGGTGCCCGGGCTGCCGCCCGAAAGCCGGTACAGGGTGGTTACGGACACGCCCTCCTGGGCCCAGGGCAGGGCCCGGAACTCCTCTTCGGACAGCGTGGTGAACCGCAAAGTGCGGCAGCGCGACCGGATGGTGGGCAGCACCGCCGTGGGGCTGGAACTCACCAGCAGGAAGACCGTATGGGCCGGCGGCTCCTCCAGCACCTTCAGGAGGGCGTTCTGGGCCTCTACGGTGAGGTTTTCTGCGTTCAGGATGAGCACCACCCGCCGCCGGCCCTCCACCGGCGGCCGGCTGATCTCCCGTTCCACCTCCCGCACCTGGTCAATGGAGATCTTGAGGGTGGGATGGTACCCGGGCGGCCGGATCCAGCCCTCCACGCCCAGGGGCTCGTGGCGCACGCGGTCGGGCACCAGCACCCAGAGGTCGGGGAACTGGAACGCCTGGATCCGTCGGCACGCCGGGCATGCGCCGCAGGGCCGTTGCTCGGGATGAGTGCAGTTCAGGGCCTTCGCGAAGGCCACGGCCATGGTGGCCTTGCCGACGCCGGCCGGGCCCTCCAGCAGATAGGCCGGAGCCACCCGGTCGGCCTCCAGGGCCTGGCGGAGGATGCGCTGCACGGGCGCCTGGCCGACGACGCCCGGAAACCGGTACTGTACGGGCATTCCGCTCATTTTACAGCCGCGCCGAATGCCCCTAAAATTGCCGCCATGGGACTGAAAAACGATCGCTGGATTCGGGAAATGGCGGAACAGTACCGCATGATTGAGCCCTTTGAACCCCGGCTGGTTCGCGAAGGCCGCATCTCCTACGGACTCTCCTCCTACGGCTATGACATCCGCGTGGCCGACGAGTTCAAGATCTTCACGAATGTGTGGGGTAGTCTGGTGGATCCCAAGCACTTTGACCCCCGGTCGCTGGTGGATTTCAAGGGCGAGGAATGCATCATTCCGCCCAACTCCTTTTGCCTGGCCCGCAGCGTGGAGTACTTCCGGATTCCCCGGGGGGTCATGGGCATTTGCCTCGGGAAATCCACCTACGCGCGCTGCGGCATCGTGGTCAACATCACGCCCCTGGAGCCCGAATGGGAGGGGCATCTGACCATCGAGATTTCCAACACTACGCCCCTGCCGGCCAAGATCTACGCCAACGAGGGCATTGCCCAGCTCATCTTCCTGGAGGCCGATGAGATGTGTGAGGTCAGCTATCGGGACCGCAAGGGCAAGTATCAGGGCCAGAAGGGCGTGGTACCCCCCAAGGTGGAACGGTAGGAGGTGATTTCATGGCCGAAAAGAAGGATCGGATGCAGGAGGAGAAGCTGAAGAGCCTGCAGGCAGCCCTTCAGCAGATTGAAAAGCAGTTCGGAAAGGGCGCGGTGATGCGCCTGGGCGAGCGGGCCCGGATACGGGTGCCCGTCATCCCCACGGGTTCCCTGTCCCTGGACATCGCCCTGGGCGTTGGAGGATACCCCCGGGGCCGGATCGTGGAGATCTACGGGCCCGAGGCCTCGGGCAAAACCACCCTGGCGCTCCATGCCATCGCCAATGTGCAGAAGGAAGGGGGCATCGCGGCCTTTATTGACGCCGAGCACGCCCTGGACCCCGAGTACGCCCGGCGGCTGGGCGTGGACCTGGACAACCTGCTGATTTCCCAGCCCGAGTCGGGCGAACAGGCCCTGGACATCGCCGAAACCCTGGTGCGGAGCGGCGCCGTGGACCTCATCGTGGTGGACTCGGTGGCGGCGCTCGTGCCCTCGGCGGAGATCTCCGGCGAGATGAGCGATTCCCAGGTGGGCCTGCAGGCCCGGCTCATGGCCAAGGCCATGCGGAAACTCGTGGGTGTTTTGTCCAAGTCGCAAACCTGCGCCATCTTCATCAACCAGGTGCGGATGAAGATCGGCCAGATGTACGGCAGCCCCGAGACCACGCCCGGCGGCCTGGCCCTCAAGTTCCATGCTTCAGTGCGGCTGGACATCCGCCGGATCGGCTCGGTGAAGGCCGGCGACCAGATCATCGGCAACAAGGTGCGGGTGAAGGTGGTGAAGAACAAACTGGCCCCGCCGTTCCGGGAGGCCGAGTTTGAGATCATTTACGGCGAAGGCATCTCCCGGGAGGCCGAGTTGCTGGATCTGGGGCTGAAAACCGGCATCCTCAAGCGCTCCGGTTCCTGGTACTCCTGGGGCGAGAAACAACTGGGCCAGGGCGCCGAAAAGGCCCGCCTTTACCTCAAGGAACATCCCGAGGTGGCCAGGGCCCTGGAACGGGAGATCCTGAAGGCCCTGGGCATTGAAGCGGCGGCAGAGGAGGCGGCCTCATGAGGATTCCCCATATTCTGGGCAACTGGAAGATGCACAAGACCCGGGCCGAGGCCCGGGAAACCCTGGAGGCCTTCTGGCAACTCATGGCCGACTACGAAGGCCCGGTGCGGTTCGGCTTTGCTCCGCCCTTTACGGCCCTGGAGACCGCGCTCCGCACCCGGGAGGCCCTGGGCGCCCGGTTCCTGCTGGGGGCCCAGAACCTGTATCCGGAACCCCGGGGGGCCTTTACCGGTGAGATCTCTCCGGTGATGCTCCAGGACCTTTCGGTGGACTTCGTGATTTTGGGTCATTCGGAGCGCCGCCACATCTTTGGGGAAACCAGCAGCCTGGTGGCCCGGAAGGTGCGCGCCGCCCTGGACCACGGTTTTGTGCCCGTGGTGTGCGTGGGCGAAACCCTGGAGGAGCGGGAAGCCGGCCGGGCGGTGGAGGTGGTGGAAACCCAGCTGCGGGAATCGCTGGCCGGCCTGGCGCCGGAGGACCTGCAGCGGGTGATCATCGCCTACGAGCCGGTGTGGGCCATCGGCACGGGGCACACGGCCACGCCGGAGCAGGCCCAGGAGATGCACGCCCAGGTGCGCCGGGTTTTGGCCGATCTCGGGGCGCGGGCCGAGGAGATCCCGGTGCTGTACGGCGGCAGCGTCAAGCCCGAGAACATTGAGGGGCTTTCGGCCCAGCCCGACATTGACGGCGCCCTGGTGGGCGGGGCTTCCTTGAAGGCCGAATCCTTTGCCGCTATAATCAGGCGCGCCCGTTTTTCCCGGGCGTAAGGAGAAGAACGCGATGATGGCGATTCTGCTGGTGATTTACCTCGTGATCGTGCTGCTCCTGATCGCGGTGATCCTGGTGCAGCAGCCCCGGGGCGGCGGCCTGACGGCGGCCCTGGGCGGTGGCGGCGTGGAGAATATCCTGGGGGTCCGCGGTGCCCCCACCTTCTTCACCAAGATGACGGCCGTATTGGGCGGCCTGTATCTGGTGCTGTCCCTGGTGCTTTCGTTGATGAATTCGCCGCACCGAGCCGCCGGCACCGCCATTGAACGGGCCCTTCAGCAGCAACAGCAGACGCTGCCGCTCCAGCCGTTACAGACCCCGGAGCAACCCCAGCAAGGAGAAGGGCAATGAAGTACGCGTATGTGGAAATCCGTGGTTTTCAGTTTCTGGCCCAGGAGGGCCAGACCCTTGAGGTGCCCAAGCTGGACGCCCAAGAGGGCGAGGAAATCCTCCTGAAGTCCGTGCTTTATGTCCGCGACGGCGACCGGACGAAGGTGGGCAACCCCTATGTGCCCGAAGCCTATGTGAAGGCCCGGGTTCTGGAAACCTTCAAGCAGCCCAAGGTGCTGGTCTTCAAGTACAAACGCCGTAAGAACTATCGCCGCAAAAAGGGCCACCGCCAGGAAGCCACCCGCATCCAGGTGCTGGAAATCCATTCCGGCAAGGCGTAAACGCCCGATCACAATGCTTTTGTAACGCGTATTCGGTTCCCTCCTCGCCGAGGGGGCGAACCTATGGGAAGTTTTTGGGAGGTGGATCTATGCGTGTATTCTCGGCCGCGCTCCTTTTGCTGGGCGCAACCCTTGGGTTTGCAGACCTTTCGTATCGGTTCTCCCTTGCCCCCTCCGAGGTGGTGGTCACCCCCACAGAGAACGGTTTCGTCTCCGTAGCCTGCCCCACCCTGCCGGAGGCAGCGGTGGTCACCCGGCCCGGGGATCCGGCTCTGCCGTCGGTGGGCCTGCCCTTCCTGTTGCCTCCGGGGACCGAAGTCGCCGGCCTTCGGATTGACACCCTGGAAACCGCCTTTCTGGCCAAGGGGATTCCAGAGCCCCGCCGGTTGGAAACCCCCACGGGCATTTCCCTGGCGCCCCAAATCGGGCCCAATGCCCGGGTGTACCAGGGCACGGCCCTGTTTCCTCCAGAAGTGGTGCAGCTGGGAGCCGCGGGCAATATGGGGGGATACCGGGTGGCCGAGGTTCGGATCAATCCGGTGCTCTTTGACCCCCAAACCGGCACCCTTCGGGTGGTCACCCGCCTGGTGTTCACCCTGGAAACCCAGCCGGCCCGGCGGCCCGGGGTGGTACCCCGGCGCGTGGTGCAGGGGAGCCGTCAGGCCCTGGAAGAAGTGGTGCGGCACTTTGTGGTCAACCCGGAAATGCTGGCCCGGTACCGGCACCGGATCCCGGAGGTGCCGCTCCAGCAGGTGCGGTTCCGCACCGGCGAGCCCTCGCCCCGGCAACTCAGCGACGGCCCCTACGCCTATCTTATCGTGACGGATACGGCCTTTGTGGAGGCCCTGCGCCCCCTGGCCGATTTCCACACAGCCCGGGGATTGCCGGCCGTGATCTACACCGTGGACTGGATCCGCGACCACTATCCGGGCCGGAACCTGGCCGACCGCATCCGGAACTTCGTGCGGGATGCGTACGAAGAGTGGGGGGTTCAGTATCTGCTGTTGGCCGGGGACGCCGACTTTGTGCCCTACCAGTCCATCTGGCAGGACCCCTACTACGGCAACGATACCGATGCCTCCCCTCCCTCGGACTGGTTCTTCTCCAACCTGGACGGCGACTGGAACCTGGACGGCGACGAGTATATCGGAGAACTCGCCGACTCGGTGGACTACTTCCCCGAACTTCTGGTGGGCCGGGTACCCCTGAACACCCCGGAACAGGCCGAACTGTTTGTGCAGAAGGTTTTGATCCACAGCACCTTCCCTGGCGGCGATTCCCTGCTGTTGAACACCCAGTACCTGAGTCGGTTTATTCTGGCCGCCTCGTATCTGGACAACTCCAATGGATGGGGTTATGAGAAGGCCGAGCGCGTGGACCCCTCGGTGCCGTCGTATTTTCAGCGCACCAAGGTGTACCAGACCCCAACCCACCAGGTTTCTGTGGAAGAGTTCGTGAATGCGGTGAACCAGGGGGCCGGGCTGATGTTCGTGGAGGCCCACGGCAGTTATCCCTTCTTCGCCGTGAACAAGGACCCCTACATTCCCTTTGGAATCCCGGAGCTTGAGGAGCTTTCCAACCGGAATGAGTGGCCGATCCTGCAGATTGCCACCTGCCACAGCGCCGGCTGGGATAAAACCAGCGTGGTAGAGTACCTGTTGCTGGGCACCGATGGGGGCATCATCGGTGGCATCGGCACCACCCGCCTGGACTTCCCCGGGGTGGATATTCCCATGAATCGCCTTTTCTTCCGGGCCTTTTTTGAGACGCCGGCCCCGGTACTGGGCCAGGGCCTGGCCTATGTGTCCAGGCACGCCTGGGCCGCCCAGCACTACAGCATCACCCGCTATGTGTACTTTTCCAAGGCCCTGTTGGGGGATCCGGCCATGCCCGTGTGGCCCGGGCCGCCTGGTCGCCTCGCTGTACAGGTTTCACCCGATACCCTGCAACTGGGCGGGGATACGGTGGTGGTGGAGGTGCGCAATGCCGAAACCGGCGAGCCGGTGCCCAATGCGGCCCTGATCCTCTGGCAACCCGGACACGCTCTTTATCTGCAGAGTACTACGGGGGCCGACGGCACGGCCCGCATTCCTCTGCAGGTGACGGCACCCGACAGCCTTTTGCTCACAGCCTACGCCAGCGGCTTTGTGCTGCATCGGAAGGTGTTGCCCGTGGCGCCGCAGGGCGCTGCACTTCGCCTGGTGGAGGTATGGTACGCCGACTCTTCCTACGGGGACGCCGATGGCATCCCGGAGGCGGCCGAATCGCTCCAGGTCCGGCTGCGGTTCACCAATCCGGGCACCGAGCCCACCGCGGCTTCGGTGGTGCGGTTGCTGTCGCTCAACCCCTACACCCTGGTTCCACCGGATTCGGCCCTTCTGGGCCCGGTGGTCCCGGGCGACACGGCAAAGGTTTCCCTGCCCCTGTACCTGGTGCCGGAAACCCCGGACGCCCGGTACCTGAAGATCCTGGTGCAGGTGCAACCCGCGGGGAGCCGCACCGACACGCTGCCCGAGGAGTTCGGCGCGGCGGTGGACACCCTGCGGATGTGGGTGCAGGCGTCCCGGCCCCGGATCGTTCGCATTTACCACCAGTTGCAGGGCGATACCCTGTTGCTCTGGCCCGAAGTGGTCAATGAGGGCCACGATGACGGCTGGAATGTAGTGCTCCGGGTGCGGGCTGCTTCCACCTTCACCGAGGTTCTGGATTCCGTGTATGTGCTGGGCCATCTGGCACCCCAGTCGGTGCACTTTGATACCCTGTTCCACAGTCCCATCCGGGTGCGGGCCCTGACCGGCAACCTCTTCTGGGTGCGGGAGCTCTGGAGTGTGGAGGATGATCGGGGCCGGGGGGATACCGTCATTCTCCATGCCACCCGGGAGATTTCGGCCCCCAGCAATATCCGGGTGGACCCCCATCCGGAGGGGGTTCGGGTGGTATGGCACGCCCCGGCCTATGCCCAGGCCTACCTGGTGTTCCGACGTCTGGAGGGCGAAGCCTCCTGGACCCGCCTGACCCTCACGCCCTGGCGTCAGCGCGAGTACATTGATCCCGGTATTCCCTACGGCCGCGAGGCCTTTTACCGCATCGTGGCCATTGACGATTACCGGAACTCCAGCCCGGCCAGTTTTGAGGTTTCCGGTACCGGCATGGTCTCGCTGCTGGAGGGCTGGCCCGTGCAGTACGAAGGCGGTGGCGAGTCCCATCACCCGGTGGTGGGCGACTTTGACCCCTCGTATCCGGGCCTGGAAATCGTGTTCGGCACCTCCACCGGCAAGGTGTATGCCTTCCACGCCGATGGCACCCCGGTGCAGGGTTGGCCCATAACCCTGGATGCACCGGCCCAGGTGTGGAACAGCGTGGCCCTGGGGGATCTGGACAACGATGGGCAACTGGAACTGGTGGTGGCACCCCGGATGATTGACCGCGTGTATGCCTTTGAGCATGACGGCACGCCCGTGGCCGGCTGGCCCGTGGATTTCAACGGCGGCGGCAATCCCGGCCAGGAGGTCAGCCGCATGGGGGCCTACGCCGCGCCCGTGCTCTACGACCTGGACGGCGACGGCCAACTGGAGGTGCTGATCCACGGCATGTCGGGCAAGGTGTGGTGCTGGCACGCCGACGGCACCCCCTACCTGGAGGGCAGCGACGGCCTGTTCGCCAACCTCTGGGCCTACCACTGGGATGCCGGCGGCCTGGCTGTTGGCGACCTGGACGGCGACGACAGCCCCGAGGTAGTGGTGGCCTCCATCTCCTCGTCCGGCATTCTCTGGGCGTTTCGTGCCGACGGCTCACAGGTGCCCGGCTTCCCGATCGCCCAGCCCCTGGGTTCCAGCGATTACTGCCAGAGTGGGGTGGCCATAGGGGATTTTGACCAGGAACGACCCGGCCTGGAGATCGCCTTTGTGTGGAGTCATCCCCAGGGTAGCGCCGAGTACCGGTACCTCAGCGTTGTGGACGCCTCCGGCCAGTTCCTACCCAACCTCCATCTGCGGAGTGTGAATGTGGCCGGCGGCATCTACACACGGCCGGTGCTCGCCGACATCAACAACGACGATCAACTGGAACTTTTGATTTCCACCCTGGACGGCATCCTGGCCTTTGACACCCTGGGGAACCAGGTGGGCGACATGCTGTTCCAGTTCTATCAGCCCCAGAACTTTGCCCAGCCTATCCTGGCCGATGTCAACGGTGACAACATCAACGAGGTGTTCGGCGTCCACGGCGATGGCTACATCTACGGCTGGAGCCAGGGGCAGGTGCTGCCAGGGTTCCCGGTTTTCGTGAACAACGAGATCAAGACGACCCCCGTGGTGGCCGATCTGGACCAGGACGGCGATCCCGAACTGGTGGCCCTGGGCCTGGAACGCGTGTATGTGTTTGACCTGCAGGGGGTGGCCACCTTCAGCGATTACGCCTGGCCCATGTTCCAGCACGACATCTACCACACCGGCAACGCCGAGGAGAACCCCTGGTGGCGGCGGGGCCGTAAGGGAACCCAGGGCGACAGTCGGCCGGTGGTCCTTCGGTGGCAACTGGCCCGGCCCCTGCCCAATCCCGCCCGCCGAGAGGTTCGGTTCACGCTGAGCGTGCCCGAGGCCCGGGCCTTCCGCCTGGAGGTATACAACGCCGCCGGACGCCGGCTCCGCATCCTGCACGAGGGGTCGCTTGCACCAGGGGTCCACACCCTCGCCTGGAACCTGAAGGATCAGACGGGCCGCCGCGTGCCGCCGGGCCTTTACTTCCTGCGGCTCCAGGCCCCCAAAGCCCGCCAGACCCAGCGGGTGCTGGTGCTGCCGTGAGATTGGGGACCGTTTCTCTGGGGCTTCGCCGATGTGCTCTCTGCGGCGGCGTTAGTCCGGGAACACCACGCTGAGGAGCAGGGAGTACCGGCGCAGGGTGGCGAAGCCGGTGGGGCGCTGGTCCAGAAGGTTCTCGGCCCGAAACTCCCCCTGAACCACCCGGAACAGGTCCGCGTGGACCCCCGCGTCCCAGCGCACATAGGATACCTGGGGGGCGACGGAGACCTGGCTCCATGGCCGGAGCATCACCCGGCCCTCATAGAGGGGCACCGAAAGGCCGGTTTCCAGGCCTGCGGTGGTGCGGAGCAGCGTGTCCGACCCGGCGGCCGCCCCGGCAAGGGCGGCAAAGGCCTTCAGCGCTACGGGCCCCAGGTTCCGGTGAAACTCCAGCCGACCGGTCAGGGTCAATGCCTGGGAGGCGCACCGTGCTCCTTCCGGCCGCCAGAGCCACAGATCGCGCTGCCGGGCCACCTCGGCCCATCCCTGAAGCCAGGAACTCTTCCCCCATACCTGCAAAAAGGCCCGGGGCCAGAGCCGGAACCGGCCCAGGGAATCCACCCGGCTGAACACGCGATAGCCCGCCAGGATCCGGTATCCCGGCCCCTGGAACCGCACCTGCAGGTCCGGGAACCACCGGCTGCCGGTGCCGGCGAAGCCCACCGAAAGCCGAAGGAAGCCCATCGGGGGCGGAATGTGGTACACCACCCGGCCCAGACCGTTTCGGCGGTAATAGTCCATCTCGGCCTGCCAGGTGCGGGTGGCCAGGCGGCCCCGGTAAAAGTTGGCGCCCGGCCCCAGGTGGAAGCCGGTGAGAACCAGCGAGGCCCGGGCATGCCGGAGTTCCAGCCGTTTGAAGTCCAGGCTGCGATCCCCTTCCAGGCCTTCGGCGGCCAGTTTGCGATAAGCGGCCCACCAGCCAGTGCCTCGGGCCTCCAGGCCGTAGCCCTGCCGCCGCAGCGGATAGCCCAGCCAGCGGTGCTCCCGGAAGCCCGCGCCCAAAAGGATTTCGGCCGGCCCCACCTCCCGGGCGAATACGCCACCCAGATGGGTGTATTCCAGCGAGCCCCGGCGAGAAAAGAGGTGGGTGATGGGTTCGGGCAGGCTGTCGGGCAGGTGTAGAGCCTGGTACCGCCAGGCTACGGTGTCTCCGGGCCTCAGCCACAGGGGCTCCAGGAGTTCCAGCCGGGGCCGCACGGGCATCTGCTCCTGAAACAGGCTCCAGGGCAGGTCAAAGAGCGGCGGCACGGCTTCGGCTGCTTCGCCGGTGGTTTGCCACCAGGGGGCGGACAGGGGGTCCGCTTCGCCCGGGGGCAGAAGCGGCGTTGCCACGGGAAAGAACCCGATCCACAGGGCCAGCCAGAGGCTCATGGCCGGGGTTCCTCGGGTTCCGGACCGGCGTCCTGCCGGCGCCCGATGAGCCGCGCCTGGAACTCCTCGTAACTCAGGAGCACCTGGCGGGGTTTGGAGCCCTCCTGGGGGCCCACCATGCCGAGTTCCTCCAGCTGGTCAATGATGCGCGCGGCCCGGGCGAAGCCCACCTTGAGTTTCCGCTGCAGCAGGGTGGCCGAGATGGTCTTGCGGGTGCTGGCGATGCGGGCGGCCTGCAGCAGCAATGGGTCCAGGCCCTCGGCGAGTTCCATGTCCTCTTCGGTCTCCTCGGCCGTGGCCACGGGGATCGGGGCCTCCAGCATCTCCTCAATGGGCTCGTAGTAGTGGTCGCGGAGCTGTTCCAGCAGGGCCAGGATGTCGGCCACGGGTTTCCGGACCACGGGCTGCAGGATCCGGCGGGCCACGAGTTCCATGCGTTCGCGGCCGCCGGGCTCGTCGTCGCGGGTCAGGGCCGGCAGGTGGCCGGCCTCCAGGATCTGCCGCACCACGGGTTTCCAGTCGCCGGGGCCGAAGATCTCCAGGAACCGCTGCTGCAGGTAAGCTTCCTGCAGGGTGCGGGTGATGCGTTTGGTTTCCTCCTCGGAGATGTAGGCGCCGTGGATGCGGGTGGGCTCCGAGGCGCCGGGCGGAATAAAGAGCATGTCGCCCCGGCCCAGGAGCTTTTCGGCGCCCATTTCGTCCAGAATGGTGCGGGAGTCCACTTTGGAGGGCACCTTGAAGGCGATACGCACCGGGAAATTGGCCTTGATGATGCCCGTGATGACATCCACCGAGGGCCGCTGGGTAGCCACCACCAGATGGATGCCCACGGCCCGGGCCATCTGGGCCAGCCGGGCCAGGGGCTCTTCCACCTTCCGGCCCGTGGAAAGGATCAGGTCGGCGAACTCGTCAATGATGATCACCAGATAGGGCACGGGCTCGTCGCCCCGGAGTTCCGCCGAACGGTTGTGGCTCTCAATGTCGCGGACCCCGTCCTGGGCGAAGTGGCGGTACCGGAGTTCCATCCAGCGCACCGCCTGGTTCAGGGCGGCCACGGCCTGTTCCCGGTCCTTGACCACCGGCACCAGGAGGTGGGGGATGCCCTCGTAGTACGAAAGTTCGATCCGCTTGGGGTCAATGAGCAGGAACCGCACCTCCCGGGGCGTGGCCCGGAACAGGATGGAGGTCAGGATGGTGTTGATGCACACGGACTTGCCGCTGCCCGTGGCGCCAGCAATGAGCAAATGGGGCATGCGGGCGAGGTCGGCGAACACCGGATGGCCCGAGGTGTCCACGCCCAACACGAAGCCGAGTTTGGATTCCATGTTGCGGAATTCCGGGGTTTCGGCCAGCTGGCTGAAGTACACGATCTTGCGTTTCTTGTTGGGGATCTCAATGCCAATGCGGCCGGTATCCGGCAGCGGCGCCACGATGCGCACATGGCTGGTCTTGATCTTGAGGGCCAGGTCGTCGGCCAGGCTTACCACCCGGGAGATCTTGACCCCCGGATCGGGCTCAAATTCGTAGCGCGTGACCACCGGCCCGGGCTTGAAGGCCACCACTTTGCCGCTGGCCTTGAACTCCTGCAGTTTTTCCTCAATCTGGCGGGCCACCTGTTCCAGTTCGGCCTCGTTGACCTCGGAGGTGACGGCCGGGCGTTCCAGCAGGGTCATGAGGGCGTCGGTGCCGGGCAGGGGCGGGGGTTCGGAGG